>NZ_SAXC01000019.1:0-8266 GCF_028895345.1 Psychrobacter sp. DAB_AL62B | reverse complement strand
TAAATAGTCTGTCAACCCTTTATTCTAATTCGTTTCAACTGGTTATCTGGGTTATAAGTTTGTTAACTTATTTGCCAGCTTCCTTTGCTGAGGTGCGTATTATAGACGCTTTTAATCTGGTGTCAAGGTATAAATTATTCTATTTTAAAAATAGTTTATTTGGCTGGATAATTGCTTAATAGCTTCGCTATTAATACTCAGTGGTAAACCACTCCCCGATCCGCCTTCCCTTTCGACTGGGTGGCATTATACTCGGTTTGAGACGGGGGTCAAGGGCTTTCGAAGGTTAATTTTCAATTCTTCAATAAACTTTAATCTTCCTACCAATATAGGTTTGATCAAGGACATATATTCGTAGTCCATTTCCCTGCTTTGTTACCTCGAAGACATTGATATTGCACACCATATTGAACCCAGTGCCAATTTAAATTAGAAGGCTTACCTTTTAGGGTAAAGCTAATACGATAACGTTCAGCGCTCACACTATCATCCATTAGACCAGAACGAGTAATAACAACAACCCCTGTCTTGGGCTGAGCTTTTGACGGATAGTAAAAAGCTTGTGCCAAATCATAATCCGCATGCACTTCATTAATACTACTATTAATGAGTTTGAGCTTTTCAAGTCCACAAGCAATCAGCCCTTTTTTCATAGAACACGGTGCTGATGCATAAGTAACGGCACCACCATTCATATTTAAATGATAAAAGTTAGCAGGATTGGCAGCTTCAGCGCGAGATATGGAGTTTACTGAGTTACTAGTAGCAGCATGTGAAGATAGGGAAGCGAATGACAATGAAAGTAAAGCACTCGTCATCACACCTTTTAACAAATACGCTGAGGCACTAGAAACAGGCAATAGATGATTGAAACTATTTAAATTCAACATAATAACCTCGACTTTGTTTATTGAATATAATGAGATAAAGAACAGTCGTAAAAACTTCACTTAGTACCTTCTACAATAACACTTTACATGATATCCAATCAAAGCTCATTTTTATTCTTTACTCATTATTTTAAGTACTTCTATTGTTCTTGTTACCTTCTCAACCTCGTGTTATCCCACCAACAATATTTATGGCAAAAAAAACCGCCTATTAAAAAATAAGCGGTTTGTATGTGCGTGTCTTAACCTAACATCTATTATAAAACAGTTATAAAGTTAACTCGTCGTTTTGGCTTTTAAAGTCGTTACGATACCTGATAAAGCATAGATAACACCAATCGCTAAGATGCCAACAGGGATATCGTATAACACGATACTCATGACCAATACGCCGATAATAAGAACCACAAAAGGGACTTTCTTCTTATCAAATTCTTTAAAGCTATAGTATTTAACGTTGCTGACCATTAGTAAGCCACAAATAACGACCCAAGCAGCAAACAAAAACATCACGATTGAGTCATATTGCCCGATCCATTGATTGTGGTCGACAGCAACCATGACAGCGGCTGTTACCAAGATGGCGGCAAGTGGACTTGCCAAACCAACAAAGTATTTTTTATCAACTTCACCAATCTGAACGTTAAAGCGTGCCAAACGGAACGCAGCGCACGCCGTGAAAACAAACGCACAACCTAAGCCAATACGACCTAATGGCTGCAAAGCAAAGCTATAAATTAAGATAGCAGGCGCAACACCAAAGGCTAACATATCGGCTAAAGAGTCATACTGTTCACCAAAGGGGCTTTGCGCATTCAGCATACGCGCTACCCGACCATCTGCGCCATCAAGAATGGCCGATAAGAAAATCGCTAAAGAGGCTTTATAAAACTCGCCTTGGGTACTGGCTAAAATAGAGTAAAAGCCAGATAGCAGCGATAAAGTCGTGATGAGATTGGGTGCTAAATAAACTCCGCGGCTGACCACGCGCTTACCTTCAGCGACTTCTGCTTCAATCACCTCAAACGTCAACCCATCATAGTTCTCATTATCCGCCAAGCGAATATCGAAATCATGCTCATCGACAAAAGGCGGTTGAGTGGCGGCGCTATCTTGTAATAAAGGCTCTTTTACCAGACCATCATTCATAACTTTATCGGTTACAAGACTATCCTTTACTACATTACTTGATGATTGATCAGTCGTCATAATAATATCCCTATTCGCCGACCAACCAGCGTACGTTGGTTGCACTATCGGGCGTTAAATCTGGTGCGTCAGCAACTTTCAATACCGGTTGTAAGAAGCGTAAAATCTCACGCGCATGGTTATCAAACTGCCACGGCGGATTGATCACCAGTAGCCCTGTACCATTAAGACCTACGGCAACATCGTTAGGATAAATATTTAGCTCACAGATTAACTGGCGTCTCATTTCAGTACGCTTTAGCTTTTTATAGAACAGCTCTACGGCTTCGATATTTTTAATCGGAAACCATAACGCATAAGTACCTTGTGGCCACTTATTATAAGAGTGCACCAATAGATCAATTAAACGAGTAAAGTCTTTATGCTCTTGCTCGTAAGGAGGATCCAAGAATATCAAGCCACGCTTCTCTTTTGGTGGAATAACCGCAGCGATACCTTCAAACGAATTGCGATGATGAATACCGATTGGCAATTTATGTAGCTGATAGTTCAGTGCATCGTACTCACTGGCTTTGGCTTCAAATGCTTCACCGCGCACACCAGCATCAGGATTTTTTTCAATATGATGGGCAATCCACCACGGTGAGCCAGGATAGACCTTTTTGTCATAGGTAAAACGGGCTTGCTTAATACCTTCCATATAATCTTTGACCGCAGTCGGAGCTTTTTCGACATCGGCTTTTACTAAGGCTTGGATACCGCCTTTTGCTTCACCAGTCTTGCGCGCCTCTTCACTGCCAAGCGAATACAGTCCACGACCGCCATAAGCATCAAGCACATAAAAAGGTTTGTTTTTCTGCCCCAATTGATTCAGTAGTTGTACCAATAAAATGTGTTTAACGATATCGGCAAAGTTACCAGCATGATAGGCGTGTTTATAGTTCATAAGTTCAAAAGTTTAAATAAGAAAAATTGCATCTATGGTAGCATAGGATAGGTAAAAGATAACGATGGTTTTGGTAAAAAGGCATTGATTGGCTGTGTATTGGCAGCGAATTGAATGTTTATTGATAACGGCGAGACGAAATGACAAAGATTATTAGCAATCTTGATGTGACAAAGTTGGTTGTCGACAATCCGATAGGACAGGATAATCCTCCTTTACTGTTTCCGCATAGCGATGACGATAGCCAAAAGCCACCAACTCAACATCGATTACATTCCTCCGATTTTGAGATAAATTGGGAAGACAAGCTGACTGATAGTCAACTGGATAAATTGGTCAGTGATGGCTGGCTGATTATTGACGATATCTTTGTGCAAAAAGCTTTGTTAGCGCTGCAAGCAGAAAGCGGCTTTATTGACTATCGTGATGCCCAGCTCACTGCCGGTATTCGTGTGAGCGATATTCGCGGTGACAGAATCCGCTGGATTACTGAGAATTTCTTTGCAGGCTATTATTATTTGCAAAGTATCAATACGCTTGCCACTTTATTCAATCGCAGCTTATTCGCTGGCATTCGCCATAGTGAAGCGCATTACGCTTGTTATCCAGTCGGTTTTGGCTACCAATGGCATAATGATAATCCAGCTGGGCGTGATGAGCGCGTTATCTCGGCAGTGTTTTATCTCAATGATGAGTGGACAGCAAGTGACGGCGGCGCGCTAGAAATCGTTGATAAACATGGCGTCCATCATAATGTGATGCCTGTCGCCAATCGTTTGGTGATATTTGATAGTGACCTGCAGCATCAAGTGCAAATTGCCCATCGACAACGCTACTCTATCGCTACTTGGTTAAGACGTGATGGCTTAGTACCGTTTGTTGAAGACAACATTTCAGCGCTAGAAAAACCATTAGACGTTAGTAATTAGCGGCACGTATTTAATGATTTGTATTTATCATCTCACCTTGTAATAAAAAAGGTTTCTCATGTCAGACGTTAATAAAAACATATTTTCTCAAACACACCAACAAGCAACTTTAGCCTTAAGTATCGCCCTACTTGAACGCCCTTCCGTCACCCCAGATGACGATGGCTGCCAAGATATATTGTCAGAACGACTAACGCAAGCAGGCTTTGCTTGCGAATTTATGTATTACGGAGATAGACAAGCGAAAGGCGAACACGCTGAGGTCAAAAACTTATGGGCGCGCCGTGGTACAGCAGATCCAGTCATTTGCTTTGCCGGTCATACCGATGTCGTACCGACAGGTGCTGAAAAAAATTGGACCTATCCACCATTTACCCCAACCATCGCTGATGGCTATTTATGGGCGCGTGGTGCCGCTGATATGAAAACTGGTATTGCCGCATTTACTGTCGCTGCCGAACGCTTCGTGCAAAACCATCCTGAGCACAATGGCTCTATTGCTTTTTTGATTACCTCAGATGAAGAAGGTCCGTCAATTAATGGTACGGTCAAAGTAATAGAAACCTTAGAAGCGCGTCAAGAAAAAATCACTTATTGTCTCGTTGGCGAGCCATCGAGTACCGATACACTTGGTGATATTATCAAAAATGGTCGCCGTGGCTCATTGGGTGCGGTACTCACTGTCACTGGCAAACAAGGTCATGTCGCCTATCCACATTTAGCCAGTAATCCTATTCATGCCGCTATGTCAGCGCTAGCGGAATTAACGGCTGCTACATGGGACAATGGCAATGACTACTTCCCTGCAACCTCATTGCAAATTTCCAATATTAAGAGTGGTACTGGCGCAACCAATGTCATTCCTGAAACCTTAGCAGTGGTATTTAACTTCCGCTTTTCAACAGAAACCACTGAAGATGAGTTGAAAGCAAAAACTCACGCTATCTTCGACAAATATTTCGCTGATAGCAAAGCCAAATATGATATCCATTGGAAGTTATCTGGTCAGCCATTTTTAACACCCGAAGGTAAATTGGTCTCGGCATGCCAACAAGCGATTAAATCTGTGACGGGGACTGATACGACATTATCAACTTCTGGTGGTACATCGGATGGACGCTTTATCGCCCCCACTAGCGCGCAAGTCGTTGAGCTTGGTGTGCGTAATGCAACGATTCATCAGGTTGATGAGAAGGTAGAAATTGATGATTTGGGAAAGCTTGCGCAGATATATGAAGGGATTTTAGAGAGTTTACTGTTAGATGAATAGCATAGCTAAATTAATACTCTAGGGATAAAAAATTGTGAAAGTTAATAAATTTTATCAGTCCTTTATATTTGCCATCTTAGGTTTAGCTATTAGTAGCTGCACCAATGTTAGAGAAATAAATTCTGATGTCGCAGACTCTAAAGTAGTAATAAAATCATACGACGGTAGTCTTGCTAGCGTTCAAGAAGAGCCAAATGCTGTTACCTCAGTTTTTAAGTCAAAAGCCCATATAGATTGGTCTAAACTTAAGGATAGCGAAAAGGTAGATGAAATAAAACGTCTTGTCAAAAATTACGGTGGCGAATTGCAAGGGCTTGCTTATTCAGATACAGGAATTATAGAGGCAGCTGACATTTATATTTTAAATGCGAATATATCAACAGTTAAGCGCCTACAACTGATAGAAACCTTGTCAGAATTGATAGGCACTCCTATAGCAGTGAATATTCAAGACAGTAGATTAACTAATGAGATGGGAAAAGTAGAAATCCTACAGCCATCAGTAGCTGACCAAAATCAAATGCCACGTTTTTCTATTGATAATGACGAACAAGTTAATGAAGTAGCGCGAATTGTAGAAATGTATGGCGCTAAATTGCAATCTCTCGGTTACTCAGGCGATTCAGAACTTAACCTTTCAATTAGCTATTATCCAAATAAATTCACTATGTCTGAGTTTGAAAACTTAGAGGCAGACTTAGAGTTTGTGACTGGTTTTAAAGTCACAGTGTTTAAAAAGAGCGTCATCATTAGGCCCCTTTAGTCCACCTTCATACATAATCGTTCAATTGGTGGGTTATGCTGCGCTAACCCACCCTACAGCCACTGACAAGATCGCGTCACAGATTTGCGACTCTACTCAATACCAATGTACAGCTCGACTTGACCATATTCTAGCTTACCCTCAACATAACGCTCAAAGTCGACATTATACGTTCGAGTATGCTCACAGCTTGGATCATTAAAATACGTCCATGCCTTCTCCCATGCATTCATAACAGTATTAGGCATGTTACCGTATTCAGAAAACACCATGTATTTACCTGCAGGAATACTGACTGTTACTAGGTTGCCTGCATTTCTATTCTTAGTAGCTTTGACAGGATTAGCAGTATCGTCATTGTCTGACTGTGCTTGCTCATCTTGCTGACTGCTCACCTTCCAACTGGCAACCACATCAAAAGCGCCTACATCATCACTCTCATAGTTGTGGTAAATACCATAGATATCCTCACCCTTTTCAAGTTGGCTCACGTGATTTTTGTAAAAACTTTGCCATAGCTTGCCTAACTTTGCCGTTTCATGGCTGATTTCAGCAGTATTGGTGGTGCGTACGCTGATGCCTGTGCAAGTTTGTACGTCTGTTAGCTCTTGGATTGGTGCAGTCATGAGGCGGTTTGTCCTGTTTTCATTTGAAGTTATGTTTGCTATTAAAGCTATGTTTGTTATTAATGCTATGTCTGTTAATAAAAGATAATAAGAAGGTCAATCTAGTCAGCTTCGTCAATCCAATTCATCTGAATCGCTTCTAAAATACCTTCATTGGAGCGTTGCGGATCATCATCAAAGCCTTCAAGCTCAGTCACCCAGCGATGCAAATCGGTAAAGCGGATATACTGCGGATCGGTCTCTGGGAATTTTTCATAAAGCTCAATGGCAATATCTAAACTGTCTGTCCATTTTAACTTCTGCGGGGTCATAGTTACTCCTTATTTTTCAATTATTTTTATAAAATAGCATTATAGAATATATAGACAATATATACATAAGCGCTATCCTATACATAAACACTATCCTAGCAAAATTCAGCATATGATTATAGCCAAGTTCGTTATGCCGCCTTTGCTGATTGAGTCGACTCAGTAGATTTAATCGCTACTTGATGCTGATTCCATGACTCAATAACTTCTGTCAGCTGCTCACCAGTCATATCTAGCACCGCAGTTGCGCACTTACCTTGCTTATTCGTTAAGACAAACTTGGTCATACCTACTGCCATCAATTGATTTTTGACAAAAAAGCGATGCTCAAAGTAGACGTATTTTTTATCCCAACCGACAAGCGTACTATTTATCGTCATCTTATCTAAAAACTTAATTTGCTTCAGATAGACCATCTCTTGCATGGCGATAATCCAGCCTAAATTTTTAATGTCCTTTTGATGACAGCACGCCATAAGCCATTTTGTGATATTTAGCTCAATAAAAGACAGATAGCGGTAATTAGGCAGATGATCTCGAAAGCCCATGTCGTGCGGTAATACACGATACTGACGTACAGTCGGTGCCGTTAATGTCTCAGTACTCAAGTGCTCACTTGCCGATTGCTGCTTGAGCTGCTGTTTTAATAGGCTAACCATAATAAA
Source organism: Psychrobacter sp. DAB_AL62B (assembly GCF_028895345.1). NCBI lineage: Bacteria > Pseudomonadati > Pseudomonadota > Gammaproteobacteria > Moraxellales > Moraxellaceae > Psychrobacter > Psychrobacter sp. DAB_AL62B. Next base: position 717 of record NZ_SAXC01000019.1, on the reverse strand, counting down.
AAAACGTATTAACATATTCATAAATAACTCTCTTAACGCTTATTTTTTGTGAACTTATTTTGTATAGGGGTATTGAATATAAAAGCTGGCTACTGTAACGCAAAAAAGCCACCGCAGTGACTTTTTTATTTGGACGCTTCTATTTAAAAATTATGTTGAAAACCAATTTCAGAGATTAATGAGCACCATTAATACTACGCACCATCTCTTCGACCATCTTCTTGGCATCACCAAAGATCATCATGGTTTTGTCCATATAGAATAAACTGTTATCAAGACCTGCATAACCAGTATTCATCGAACGCTTAATCACCATCACCGTTTGCGCTTTAGTCACTTCTAGAATCGGCATACCAAAGATAGGTGACGTAGGATCATCTTTCGCAGAAGGATTGACCACATCATTGGCCCCAATGACCAATACCACATCGGTACTGGCAAAGTCTGAGTTAATCTCATCCATCTCAAGGATGTCATCATAAGGCACATCCGCTTCCGCCAATAGCACGTTCATATGTCCTGGCATACGACCAGCAACCGGATGAATGGCAAAGCGTACATTGACACCTTCTTCTTTTAGCAGCTCATACAGCTCTTTGACCGCGTTTTGTGCACGACCTTGCGCCATGCCATAACCTGGGACAATCACCACACTACTGGCGTTGGCCATTAAGAAACCCGCATCTTCTGCTGAACCTGCTTTATAGTTCTTTGGCG
>NZ_SAXC01000016.1:0-34732 GCF_028895345.1 Psychrobacter sp. DAB_AL62B | reverse complement strand
AAGATTGGTTATATCACTACAACCACGAGCGCCCGAATATGGGCAATGGCGGCTTTACGCCAATGCAGAAACTAAACCACGCAGCTTAATTCTATTTGATAAGTGTCTTATGGTTGGGAGGGTTACCCTGTAGTCATGCCTACCACAAGATCATTGAGCAACATGAGTTTAAAGGCTCAATGAGCGCTAAAGACAACTGCTTTGACAATGCGCCTATAGAAAGCTTTTGGGGCATATTAAAGAATGAGCTGGTGTATCATCAGGACTATAAAACTAGGTTGGCAGCCATTAGCGATATCATTGGATATATTGAGTTGTATTATAATCAGACTAGGATTCAAAAGGGCTTGGGCTATAAATCGCCAAGACAGATGTAGTTTGACTTTTATCGTCAGGCTGCGTCACTAAAATATCCCAAGTTTAATTGTACGGATTTGACAGCAGGGGTCAAGGCGTATACCGCATATAAACGATAATGCCATTTATATTGATACCAAATGCCGTGATATCTGAAACTATCTCTGGAATGGTTGTTCGTTGAATGGCATAGAAAAAATCTTCTTTAACCTCAGATAAGACCTTGTAAGTCTCAGGTTGAGTGTTTTTAAAAGGTTCAAAAAAATACTCATGAAAGCTCGTATCTTTAGGTTTAGCATTCTTAAAGTTGATCGAATTAAACTCAATTCTTGTTTCATCTCTATGTGCTCTCTCGTACATGTAATCGTCTGGATATTGCGCAACGTCTTGAAGAAGTGCTTCAATCGGTATTTTACTGAGTGCTTTATCCCGAGATTGTTTGATATTTGGGTTTTTCAGCCAACGCTGTAAGGTAGTTTTACTAATGTCATAGAAAGTACATGCTTGACGAATACTCATGTCTTTGACGCTTTTTATAACTTGCGTTCGAAAGTCTGCTGAGAAAGTCATAATTATTATATCTTTCTCTTTATTTTAAAAATATTGTATCTTATTTATAAAAGACTGACTATATTTACATTAATATTTTATTTATGATTATTTGCTTTAATTATCATTTTCTCTTAATTAAAATTACGACAGCAACGCTAAACAAAATAAACAGGGCAATAATAATAGAAAGTAAGGTTTTATCTCTTATTAAATCGTATAAAGTATGTGTAAATTTGGTTTTAGATACTTCCTTGTTTTCACTCTTTAAGCTATTATTATTCATAGATTCTATATTATTATCTATCTTTGTCTCTACTTTATATACTTCTCTCAGTTCCGCAGAACTGGCCATTAAACGTCGATGTATCTTTTGTCCGGCTTTACCATCTATTTCAATACCTATATCAGCTTGATATTTTTGAATGGCTTTGCGTGTTCTATCTCCAATAATACCATCTACTTCATCCATACTATAATCTAGGAAGTTTAACGACTCTTGAACCTCGCGAGATTCTTTACGATTCAAACCCGGGTCATCAGTAGGCCATGGGGTTGCAAAATTGACATTGGTATCTTGCTGTTTAATACGCTGCGATAAATGGGCGATAGCTAAAGCATAATTTTCTGACGCATTATAAGCATAGAAAGCATCGAAATTACGTCCCACTAAAAATGCTGGTCCCTGTCTACCCGATGGTAAAAACAAACCTACTGAAGATAAAGTATTTGGTAATGGTTTATTATCTGGTAGAGTGATGCCTAGACTCTGCCAATAAGATATAGATTTCTTATTTTTTCTATTATTTGAAAAATTAGTACCTGAAGGTAAACGTACTTCATAGCCCCACGGTTTATCACTTTGATAACCACTATTTTTTAGAAAGTTAGCGGTTGACGCCAATGCATCTGCTTGACTATTTACCAAATCTTTACGATTATCACCATCAAAATCTTGTGCCAACTGCAAAAAAGTAGAAGGCATAAACTGAGTTTGTCCGAAAGCGCCTGCCCATGAGCCTTTAAAGTCTGATTTGACAATATCGCCTTGTTTCAATATCTTCAAAGCACTAACGTACTCTGTACGAAAGTAACTTTGACGACGACCAAAGCAAGATAAAGTAGCCAAAGAGTTAACTACATCTTTTTTGCCTAACTTGGTGCCAAAATCCGACTCTACGCCCCAGACACCTAACACATCATAGCGATTTACCCCATAGTGAGTCTCTATTTTTGCCAATACGTCAGCATAGTCTTCACTAGCAGCAATACCATCAATAACTCGCTCTTCATCCACTAAGCTAGCTAAATAATCCCAAGGCTCTTTAGCGAATTCTGGCTGATAATTTAGTGACTCTAATACGCTAGGATCTACTAAAAAAGGGCGATATTGGATGAAAGTTTCTTTAACACTTGAAAAAGGAGCAGTTTGTACTAGATTATTTAAACAGATTGCAAGTTTTTGGTTATCGCTCTCTAGTTTATCAGTATTTAAGCTGTCTGTATTTACTGCATGCGTAGTGTTTGCTACTGATAGTAGACATATGGATATTAATAAATATGGGATAGTAAATAATGTTGATGAAGGCATTATTAGGTGCTCAGTAGTCATAAAGTCAAAATCAGTATATTATTAGAAAAATAATCATTTTATTCAAAGATGCTTTGAATAAAATATATTTTCACTTGGGTTTAGATTATTCTAGTAAGCTTTAACTATAGATTTAAAAAAACGAGTAATATAAATAGCAAACTCTTTATAGAAACAATATAGTAGTTTCAAAGCAATCGAAACGTAAAAAATCAATTAACTACCACCAAGTATCTTTACTAAAATTGATAAAACACCCAAAATCAATAAAATATAGGCAATTATTTTAAAACTATCTGAGCCCTTTTTACTGCTGTCTGGTACACCAGCATCTTGTGCAATTAATACTGCTTGTGATTCTAAAATTACAGGGTTTGTAGGAGGTGGAACATCATACCGCTGTGGAAATATATCTTCGAGATTAGCTTGTGTTTGTGGTTCTTGAATGGGCTCTGATTGCTCATGAGCAACTTCGTTGTGCGTAACCAACTTCTCTTTACTGATGTCTCTTTTCTTATTTAACATCAAACGCCATTGATTATTTACCTCTGTCTTTATACTCTCACAAAAGTAATCAAAGTTTGTATAATTGACTTTTCCTATATTTAAAGCTATGTCAGAACTACCTGTCATCTCCGGAGCTACCCAAAGTTGAAAAAATACTAAATTATCTTTAATACGATAGTTATTGGTTTCTCCATCGTGAGTCATACGAATAAAAGCATCGATAGGTTCTTTTGAATTATTCTTAAAACATATAAATATTTGTCTAACTTCATCTTTACTTATGTTTCTATTAAACCCTTTATCTAAATCTATTGAATAATGGCTATTGAGCGTAAAACCTTCTACAAGACAATCTTTTCTTACTTTTTTGGTAACTTCATTTCTATCTACTATGTCTAAGGCATAGTTTTCTGAATTAATTCTGCTGAAGTCAAAGTACTTCAATTCAATATCAGCGTCATCCATTAAATGATGCTGGATAAAAATTCCGTATTCAATATCGAGATTATCGACCAATGCTGGTACGTACAATAATAAATTAAATCTCATTAATTCTTAATCCCTAATTAACTTTAACTGCTGCAATATAATTCAATACTATTAAACTTTCAGCTGCAGTCTTTAATATCCAAAATATATACCATCGCTACTTTAAAAACTCTAAAGTATATTAATAATTTAATCGGCTCATAGCTTGAATAGCATCAGACTCGCCCAACTTAGCAGATTCACTATACCAATTAATGGCCTCTTCCATATTTACATCTAATCCATCGCCATTTTCATAGCGTTTTCCTATGGCGTACATTGCTCTCTTATGCCCAAGCTGTGCGGACTGCATTAACAAACTAACCCCCTGTTGTTCATCTTTTTCCATACCACCCGTACCGTTGAGACTATAAGTCGCTATTGCATAAATCGCTGAGGCACTATTGAGCTCAGCTGCCCTTTTATACCACATAGCTGAAGTATCTAAATCTTTTTCAACACCTTCACCGATACTATAAAGATAAGCTAAGTTGGTCATTGCACGTGGGTAATTAGCTTCAGCAGAATGACGATGCCATGTTACTGCGTAGTCTAGATCTGTATCAACACCGAGCCCTTCTCGATATACCCATGCCAATTGGTTCATCGCCCCTGCATGTTCTTGGTCTGAAGCTTGCTCAAGCCAAGATCTAGATTGATCGTAACGTTGTACCTGATAGTAATAAACGCCTAGTAAAAACATTGCATTAACATTTTGGTTATTTGCCAAGGTTTCAAGACTATCAATTGAGCTGACATCAAAACCAAAACTGGCTAACCACTCTTCAAAGATGTCTACATCTCTAGATTGGTTCTTGACGTTAACGATAGTGCTGGCCAGCAAGATTGGTGCAAAAGGGTTTTTGTTATCATCAAGCAAACCTTGATACTTCTCTAGGCGTTCCATATCATTAGGATACTGCGCATCTATTACAGCCAGTTGGTCAACCCATTCAATATTCTGCTCATCAGTTGCTGTATTGACAGCAACCTCGACATCTTCTACTGCCGCTATCTCAGACTCATCTACTTGTTGCTCACCTGGTTCACCAATCTCATATAATCCAGCAGATTCTGTATCATCATAATAAGTATCATTATTGGAATCGAAAGCACCTGAAGCAATCACCATCAACAGAATGCCTGTAAAACTCATTAACGTATACAGAAGGTTTTTATTCATTAGAATTAAGCCATATTACATTGTGTATTATTTTATGCAATCTGCTAGACAGCATACCTATCGCGTCACTACCATATCAATGGACATGTATAGAGTTGAGTTTTAAAAATTTACTGGCTCTACCCTTAAAATCTCACTGTTACTGCATTCAAGGCTATGCCATTTCTGATGCGTCCACATTTTATCCAAGCTTGTTGGTCTTTGTATACAATAGCCGATACTTTGATCACCAGAGCGATTAGTGATACCCAACACCATAGTATGTCTAGGCGGTTTATCATCTACAATCATATTGCTGATTCCTTGCCCACTGGTCCAAAACACAACGTTAAACTCGCCATCTAATTTATTTGCTAATCTTTTTGGCAATCTCGCAATCAGCGTATTTTTACCGTGTACTCTTTGCCAGTCATTAAAGCCTTCTACCAAATCTTCTAAGTCTTGCTTAGAAAACATACCCCATACTGAATCTACATCGCTGCTATCTGATATTTCAATATCAAAGCTGTTTTGGTCAACTTCAGATTCTGTTATAAGCTCTTTAGTTATTTCGAGCTCTTTTGCTGCTATAACCTCTTCAACTTGATGCTGAATTATTTTTAATAAGTGTGATAAATCCTTTGCTTCTAACATTTGATCTTCTAGATCAACATACTTTTGCGAGGGAGTTCTAGGGTATATCTGTATACAGTTTTTACTAAAGTCTCGACTTTCTGCTTTTTCATTTAGTTTACTTAATGGGTATAACGTTTCAAGATATATCTTTTCGTGTTTTGCTGATGCCCATAAATAAATATATGCTAAATCTGGCTTGCGATTTATAAGTGCTTCAACATCGATAAAACCAGATAAAAATAGCGATAGATTATTTTTTATTGGAATATCGATGTCGCTAATAATATCGAATGGTGCTTCTTTACGCACCAAACGCAGCCAAGATTTAGCATAAGCTTCTGCAAAATCAATATTTATAGTTTCAAGGGTCGAACAATCTGAACTCTCTAAAACCAAACTAAATTCAAAGTTATTATCGTCTAAATTTTGTTGAGTCGACAACCGCCATAATACCCACATGTCATCATCTATCATTAGTTTGGGTCACAAGTTAGATTGATGTTGATAGTCCTTGGATACAGGCTTTCAATATGTTGTTTAGACTTATTAGCAAGACTAGATATCAACTGATTATACTGAAAAGTCTTATCGACAAGGTTGCTGCAGTCCGAATCAGAGCTGCAACCATCACGTTCAATAGAGTACTGAGCATAATAATTTGTATTTATGGCGGTGCTATCAGCAGCATATTGTAGCGCGAAACCTTGAGCACTTTTTTGGGTATCTGCCATTCCTGAGCTTACGCCAATACAAGATTTTTGTGCTTCTATAATAGGAATCGATAGGTAATTATCTATTACCTCTACTGGTGCTTTAGGCGTGACACTGTAACCATTTTGCAATGGCAAGTTTAGTCTTAATGTACTGCCTGTTTTGGAGCGAAATAGTGGACCGTCCGGACAAATCTTGTCACGATTGGTTTTTGGATTGGAATAAGGATAAAAGGCAATGCCATTCTTTTCATCCCAGCTAATATCGTAACAGTTCTTTTGCTCTTCACTAAGAGAACTATTAGCTTCAAATGCACTGATATAGGGTTTATGCTCACCCATAGACAAATCAATAATATTTTTTGGACTAATAACTGGTGCAGGCGAGCTAAATGATTCATAACTTTTTGCATCATCCGTCAATAGTCGAAGCTGAGGTAAAAACTCAGCTTGGGCAATAACGCTGTTTGGAAATTGGGTCTGAGCATCAATTAAATTTTGCTGTATTTTTTCGATTTGGGCAGCGTCTGGCGCTTGTTTTGCCAACCAAAAGAAATGTAGATGTTTTTGTGTTTGCTCTAATGTCTTAGGCGCATTATTCACCGTATAATAAGTTCCGACAAATGGCGAACGAAGCGATAAGATACCATTAGATAACGAAGAAGCGGTATTTCCCGCACTCACATAGGCACCAAGAAAGGCATCGTACTGCGTCTCAAAGGTTGTTCTCTCAGCCGGCAACAAGTGCATATCTGAAACAATCGCTACTGAGCGTTGCTGAAGTTCTGGTTGTTCTCTGTAATCCTGAAGAATAATACCAAGTTCAGTGTACTGCCCGCCTAAATCACACTTACCTTGCATCAATTGGTTTTCAAACTTCTCAAAGGGGATATAAGTTGCTTTGTCTGATGCCTTATCCTGCATAAATATCAATATACGATCATTCGTTCTGAGTACAGATTGAATAGCCTGAACCAACTTGGTAATAGGAATAGCTTGTTTAGTAGTATCTAATTCTGCATTAAAATAGCCACACATACTCGCTGAGCCATCGATAATATAATCGATCGCTGCAGCGCTACTATTTGTCTGAGGTAATATGTCCAAATTTAATGGCGGCATAAAATTTGGTTTAGCATTGACTTTCACCGCAGGCGCCTCAGTGGCAACCGCTTCGGGCTCATCACTACAACCTGCAAGCAAACTAACTAATAATGCCGCGCTTAATGTACCAGCATACTTTGATAAGTATATTTGCATTAATTTATCTCCAACGGTTCGCTCGACACTTCTAGTGTACTATTCGTTCGCTGTACTTTGTACCACCCTTTATTAACCCAAACTGTCGATAGCGCATTTGGTTTTTTATAGCAATATGCAAAGCCCTGCCTATCAGGTTTAGTTAGACTAATAACGGAAGCACGCATCGTATTCTGTGCCAATTCAATAGAGTCAACACCATCACTCTGCGTCCATAGCTCAATCGAATACTGCCAATGATCTAGCTTGCGCTGGATCTCTACAGATACTAGATCGCTAATATTCATGTTGCCCCGATTTTTTTGAAACCATGTGGTGATACTATCAGATAGTTGCTTTCTATCTGACGCGTCTAGATCCTCAATCACTAACGGCTCTTCCGTATCCATGAGGGGTAACACTGCGCCAAAGGCTTCGCTACTGATGTTATTTTGCCCATCACGTATATCGAGTTGATTTTTAAGATCAGCTTTTAGTCTCTCATTATCAGCATTAGATTGCTTCAATTTACTAACAACACTACTTTTTTCACCTTTCAACATTTTATACTTTTGGGTTAGCTCTCGATTCTCATCGCCTAATCTACTGATTTTTAAGAATGACAATAACGCTCCACCTAAGATCAAAAGTGTTAATCCACCACCTAACAGGTAGTTAGTATTCTTCCAAAATGGAACTTTTTTAGCAGTTTCTGGTGGTTTTCCAATAGGTTTTTCTTCGGTGTTATCAGGATTAAGTCCACCTATATTATCGAAAGCAGCAGTGCTAGCAGCCGCGTTGTTACTACTATTACTAGTACCATTATTAATAACATTTTTGTCACTAATGTTACTAGCCTCAGTAGTATTTACTGTACTAGCATCTGGTATCTCTATATTAGTAGCAAGCGTATCGGAGTTAGTGTCATTTGATTGTTCTACAGCTTTAGGCTTTATACTCTCGTTATCAAGAACAGTTACTCCTTTAGAGTTTTCTGATGATGGAATATTATCGACTTCCTCTATCGTCATTTTTGCTGGCGACTTAATTATCTCTTTATCATTTATTGGCTCTGCTATCGCTGAAAAGGGCAACAGTGCTACTCCTAGCACAATCGCTAAAGCGAGCTTGGATTTTTTTGACTTTTGCGGCACTACTAGCTCAGTATTACAGATATTTTTTATCATTATTATATTCCTAGTTACCCTGTAACTTCTGATGCATCGCGGAGTTAAAGTTCCAGTGATCGTTACCATTTCCTGAACCTGTCAGATACATAGCATTTACGTCATAAAAATTAAGATTGCCAATTCTATTGTTGATAAATAAATATGCAACCTTCTCGATATCATTATTCCAATATTTTTTAGTGTAAGGGAATAGACTCTCTAATACAGGCAGTAGATTTTCTTTATCTGACAGATTATCGTTAAGACGTGGGATAGTGCCATCCTTATCGTAGTCAACCAATATTGGAATATCTGTCATATTTTTATCAAACATATTAGGCGGATATAACATTTTCGGGTGTTCTAAAACGCTACTAATTTTATTACTATACATCTGGTCAGCGATACCACCAGCGCCATCACGAATCATATGCTCTTTGCTATTCTCACTATAGCTAACATTGAGTGTTATCTCATCACTACCAAAGTAATCGGCAAATACTGTATCCCAAACTGCGTGAGCATAATGACCTTCGTTGATAGCAGGATGCGGATGAGTATCATGGCTAAAATAATCGCTTAGCTTAAAGCCGTTACCTTGTAGTACGATATTCAACTTCTGGTTCTTTAGATGGTCAATAGACTTGAAACCAGCTTGCTGTAGTAGCAATTTTATTTTCACAAAGATATATTCATAAATACTCTCAAAGAACATCTCTGCAACCTTTGAAACTGCACCTGGATCAGTAGGTAACTCATCAACGATACGTATACCGTTACGAATCTGTAGCTTCATAACTGAAGTTAATAAAGTCTCGTAATATTTCTCATTAGTATCTTTTGATTGTATGTTTACTTTATGTTCTAAGAACTTACGAATCGGGCTATCCTTAGGCTTTAGCATTGCACTTAATAAATCATTACCTGCCCATTTAATACTACTAGAGTATTTTAAGCGCTGGATTGCGTCATCATAATCCGTATATGCCAGCTCGATGTCGATGTCCGTTGTACCACCGCCCATATCGATAATTGCATAAGATTCATTAGGATTTATCATCGACATTTGTAATGCAGCTTCAGTTTCAGAAACCTCTATAACATCTGGCTTTTTGATCGTAATACCTGTTTTTACAGCCAACTTGCCTAATACAGTTTTCATATCACGTGCATAAGTATTAGCAAAGGTCGTATTTTCAAACATAAAGGCATCAGGACGAGTAACGTACACATAGTCGATATCTGTCACCCCAGAATGTCTTAAGCGCGCTAACACCCCAATCAACATCTGCTCAATATAAATAGAGCGCAGTCTGCTAGATAAAGGATAATCACTCCCTCCCGTCTCTTGAGGCCACTTAATATTTCCATAAATACGCTGAATATCATTGCTTTCAAGCAAACTGTTAAAGAACTTGATGCGCTCATTATCTGAATTTGACACCCCTAAAAAATCACTACATAAAGGGGTGAAAATAGGGGCATTTAAATTTAAACCATTGATGAGTACTTGACCTTTATCTGCATTCTCTTTCATAGTCTTTAGCTGAACATCGGTCTGATTACTGCCGTCTGGATTGGTACGATTGCTCAAACCAAGTAAGATTTCACTAGGAATGGTATAGCTCACACCTTGCTCTACATCTGCCTGACGCTGTAAATAGTAGGCGCTACGGTTTTTTAACCACTCTTCCTGACCTTTGATATCATCAGTTTCGGAATAGACTAACCACTCCATTCTTGCTTCATTAGCAGTATTGGCAAGATTGAGATTTTCGCGTTTAATCTGACCCTGCTCATTGTATGCCTTAGCCATGCACGTATTAGAAGTACCAAAATCTAAACCAATACACTTTATATGGCTGTTTCCTGATTTTAGATTCTCGTTCAATATAATTGGCTGCGTGGCAATCACTGTATCACCACAAGACAGCTCTATAATGGCAGGTACAAACTCAACTTTTAATGGAATAGCATCAAAACCAAACACTTTAGATTGCTCTAAATCTTGAGAGTATACCGTGACGGTAATCTTTTCTGAGCCTAAAGTAGTATTTAGCTTACTGGCTAAATCCTCATACACGTTACGCTTTTCGATATCTACCGTTATAAAGTAGTAGCTCCAGCCTTCTACTTTAAAGTTTGGCCAGACGCCGACGCCAAAGGCTAAATCATAAGGTGTGATCGCAATGATTGGTTGATTAGCATCGCCCCCATGTGGGAACTCCATCCAACCTAATTCTGGTACATACAATTTGGTATATTGTATTGAACACTCATTATTACTCTCACCATTAAACTTTACTTTAGTATGAACCGCCTCGCCGTTGGGTTTAGACAACTGCTCTATCACTTCAGGTTCAAGCCAGTACTCTTTTTTAACTGGTAAGAATTGTTGGATATTAACCACGTTACCATTGTTATCAGGTAGCTTATCTAACATAACGACCTGTGGGTGTCTAATTAAATAACCACTCGTTTTAACTACAGAGCTTGAAGTGCCGATTTCACTCAGCGTCACGACATTACGGCAGCCCAAGGTTAGCGCAGGATAAATCGGTGCTACGACACTAGGAGGCGCTGGCGGCGGTAAATCGGTCAATATACCGGTTAATGCGGTTAATAGTATATTCTCATTATGATTCTTACTCGCACTAGGGCTGTTCTTTAGTCTAATTTTTAAGACGTTCAACTGCCCGGCAAAAAATTTATCCAGTGAGCTAATATTGTTTTTATCCCCACTGTCTTTTCGTGAAAATAAATCAGCGTATCTATAACGTAGACTTGGAAGTTGCATGTTTTGTAATAGACCTGCAAAGTACTCTTGAGCAGTACTGTTTGCTGCTAAGCACCAGTAATAGCCATTCCATAAAAATAATGGTGTCCGCTCTGAGTCATTGGTCACTATCATACCAAGCTCGCTGTCTGACCAGTTTTGGGTCAATAGCTCGCGCTTGAGCCAACGATGATAAGCATTATTCTCATCTAACGGTATAGCAGTATAAACCACCTCTGTCGAACCGCTGATCAGCAACCAAAACGCGGCTTCAATTACACGCTGAGCATATAGATATAAACCCATTTCTGTACTTTGGAATTTATTAGCAACGATTTTATAATATTCAGTATGGTTACTTTCTATTAACTGTGAGACAGTAATATCATTTTGAATCTGTAGTCGCCATTTTTGTAATAAAAATGACGCCAATATATTAGGAACACCCTGCGCAATACTCTCATCTAACTGAATCGTGTTAATAAGATTGGAAGTGGTTGACGTGGGCGACAATGCATCCAACCAACGCAGTGTCTTAGGGTGTTCTATATCCATAATATCTAAGGCAGCTACATCTCCCGCTAACTGCAAGTTCCAATCCATCGCACCGTAATGGGCAATTTCACCTCTTTGTTGCTGCATTTGTAACTGAACGTGGCTAATGGATTGTGCCGTATCAGACATAGTGCGGAACTCAGAGAATTTCTCCCCAAACTCTTCTGCTGGTTTCACATAATCATTAAGGTTTTTAAAGACTGAGCTAGCAATATTACTTGCTAATTGAGCATACTTACTCGTATCAGTGACGCCTTGCTCTACGATACTATTGATTTTTGCCTGTAGTGTAGTATCAATGCCGCCTTGATCATTGACAACAGTATTCTCTAAGACTTTAAGTGCACATGATTGCCATAATTCATCTTTTTCAAAACCAGTTTGGTCATTTGCACCGACCAGTTGCGACCATAAAGAATTGGCATTATCTGCACTATTTATATTATGGTAGGCTCTAAACGCTGGGATAATACCTGAGGCGTTCTCATTATCATAGTCGTGTTTTGACAGCCACTTTAAGCTGTCTTGATATTGCTTTTGTTCAAAAAGTAAAGCATCCTTTAGATTAGTCGCTACAACTTTTGGTACAAAGGTTACTGACTTTAAGCCGAACCAAGCTTTCTTGCTCTCAAGACTGACGCCAAACCGCTCACTAATTTCGTCTAATAGCTTTTTGACGGTATCGTATTGAGCAGCAGAATCCCCTAGTACAGCATGATTAATCTCGCCTTCAGCATAGCCATTTAACACCTCAATAAAGGCTTGCAAAATTAAGATAGTTAATGCGTTTTTTACCAGCAACATCCAAAGACTAACAAACGTTCTATTCTTTGAAAAATCTTCGAATTGTAAAGCAGCCGAAGTATGTGGATGAAAATGTCCTTTACGTACCTCATGAGACAGCTGACTCATAGGCATATATAGCTCATTTGAAGTAAAATGACGAGCAAAACTATGCTGAACAGCATTCGCTGCCAATAAATTAACCACGTGTGTGTGCTCAGGTTGATCGAAGTCACCTGCACTCGGTCTTTGAATATCTTGCCACATACTGCCAGATTGAATAAAAATAGAGCTGACAGCATTATTACTATTAGATTGCAATTCATACTGGAAGTTTCTGAGCGCAAAGGCAGTATTACGCTTTAATTTACCAACATCAAATGCGCTGCCCGTAGAGCCATCTTCGCCAGGTTTAAGCTGGAACCATGGTAGCGTTGCTACAGTTGCTAAATTAATCGCACGTCCTGAGCTTGAACTATTGATTATCTCGTTAAATGTGCGAGCTAATGTCGGAATAATACCACTACCTGTGCCGCCGAATACTGAGCCCACAATCACAATGTTACAATCCGAGGTATTAATACCTGTCACATCATCGTCAAACAATGATAGAAACTCTTGCTGTAATAGCAATTTATTAACCGTATTAATTTTTCCGCTGCCATCAATTACGCGTCCAAGCTTCTCACCAAAGATGGTTGACCCTACTTTTGGATTAGCGTGCATTCCTTCTGAGACTTTTATATTCAAGTCTTTTTCATAAAAAAAAGCTTTTATTTCTTCATTTGTCTTGCTTTTTTGTGATAATAAAACGTTTTTGACTGTCAAATCACTACTAGAGGATAAGTTCTGGCTATAAGGTCGAATAATATCAAAATTAGCTTCTTTAGTCTTATTTCCAATACCTCTATGACGCAGATACTCATGAAGACTTTGAATGTCTGGTACCAACTGGCTTCTTCTATTGGCAATTTGTTGAGACTGAGCATCGGCGTCAATAATATAGACATGAGGAACATCTATAGATCTGGCATTACCTAATGCTAATACGCGTAAATATGCGTGAATAATATGCTGACCTGAACCACCAACCCCAATAAGTACATTTGACACGACAAGCTCCTGCTAAATTTAGATAATAAAATCTTTTTTATTAGATAAAACAATTATACTAATGCTGATTGATTTATATGGTTCTCGATAGATAAGACCGTTTATAGACTACCTATTATTACCATATAAGAACTTAGCAGTGACTAGAAGATAGATGAGCACACTAATTATCATAATTACGATTGCGCTCACTATTAAGCTTCCCAAAAACAGTGGCGTTGTAAATGGTAAAAACTTAGCGAACAAAATAGACTTAATATTCATGCAAACCTTGATATTTAAAGGGTCTGAAATTACTGCATATATATTGGGCTTGATACAAGAAGCCGCAGATTTATTAAGTAAAAAATTTGGTAGGATGAACAATAATGCAGATATACCAGCAGCATATATAGCGTAAATAATTCTTGCCCGTTTGACCATTATGCGTGGGTTCTTGCGATTACGATGGAATAATATAGCAGCGACTACAACACTAGCGAAAATAGAAATGAAAGTAATTGCAACATAAAATGTCAATTGTCCCGTCTGTTTGAAGGCAGGTGCCAACTCATTCATCTCTAAAACCATCAAACCACTTAATACACTGATAATTACACCAGTAATAACAATTGCTTTTATTATTGAATTATTCATAAAACCCTTAATACGACATATGTCGTTAAATATAAAACAATGTAGTTATCGAGTATGGGTATATAACCTTACATAATAACCACACCTCAATTTTTAAAAAACAAAATGCAGTCATTTGACATGTTAGATTGTTAACAATTACTTAATATAGTGAACTATAAAGTAATTGTTTCTTTCTAATAAGTGTCAAGAATAATTTATCTATGCTAAATATAATATTGAACTTTTAATTGCTTATATTGTTGCAATAATACTGCGACTTTAACTTACTCAATTTATACATATTATTACGGCAATTCTACTTGAGTTATATAGATTTTTCTATAGCTAACCAATTTTAGTTTTGTATTTATGTAAATTAAATCGTTTTAAATAGCCATTCGTAGGCAATATTATTATTTAGATGAGTTTATGAAGGATAAGAGTGTAATCACGATTTATCTACGTAAAATCCGACTTACCAACTAAGTAAATAAAAGATAGTATAAATAACTTTAGTTATCCTTAAGAAAATATAAATACAAACTTAGCAATCTAGTTTAGGTATATAATTTTCTTTCCACCCTTAGTGTATAGTCAGTCCTAAATAAAATAAGTACAAATATTATAACGGTCTACTGGTATCAATTTTCCTTGCTTCCTGTGTGCTTCGCACTCTAGAAGCTTCGCAAAATTGATACCAGTAACACTGTGTTTATTTTATAGTGGATCGACTATAGAGGCTTTGCTGGTGCTCATTTCTTTTAAATGGGATTTAGATCGGGACTATAAGGTGATAGCCATACCATAAGATACAATGACCATAGATATTGAACAATTTCTGAATGTGTTTGCTCTTATAAAACCTAGCACTGTCCATCACAATCATGCATTAAGGCTTGTGATTAATGTTATCTTGCAACATTAGTAGAGCGTGTCGTCATTAATATTTATCTCAAGCAATAAAGCGCAAAGAGCATATTTTCATACAAAGCACCAACGACATTGCAGCGTTTTTTTGCTTGCCAGTTGTAACTGTCGAGACAAGGCTTGCTTATCTCTGCATAGCCATAGCTCCTGATGGTCTCAGCTTCAAAGCCGCTTTCATATATACAATAGGCAATCCTTGCTGCTTAAAGAAGTTAGGCCTATTCTAATACGTCACTCTTTTGAACGGAGACGCTTTTGGAGATTTTAAGGTTTTTTTGATTGATACCCAAACGCTTTAATACAGTATGGATGCCATTTTTACTACATTTTAAGTGACGGGCGCGCTCATATTGGTAATCGTGGTGATATCTTTTAAGTATTTAATCAGTACATCGTCATGTATTTTAGTTAGGGCTGTAAAGAATTTTTCCAGCTATGTATGTTACTGGTACCGGACCCATAAAAAAATAGCATCTTCCATTACCAGCTTTTACGCTTCATGACTAACAAATCATCAATAAGATGACTAACGAACAATCCTAAGAAAACAAAAACATACTAGCAAACTATTGTTTTTTATGAAAATTATCGTAGTACGTAGTAATATTACATTAGACCTAACAAAAAGTGAATTCTAATTTAAATATCTGCTCATCTGTTTAATCACATAAGTTTCTATGATCAAATGCCTAAATTTGATGAAATTTCAGTTGCCATGTATCGATAAAAGTGCATAATGATACGATTGTAATAATTAAGTAACTTTTTGAAACTTAAAAATAAATATAAGTAAGACAGTACAAGATTAAAGAAACATAAAAACCTTGCTTACCGCTCAATCGATATCATCACTCGACTCAATGATGATGAGTGTATCGACATTGCTGAGCTAACGTATTGCTATTTGTATTTAAAAAATAGTCTCTCAAGACTCGCTAATTGTAAATAATAGAGCTAAAGATCTGTTTTTCGTGTTCACTTTTAAAGCATCTTGACGTGGGAATAACTTTTGAATTGTGTTTGTAAGATATGATAGTAGAAAACATATTAATAGTTACGTAATTGAACTTCTACAAAATTCATAGTTTTTATTTAAAATTTTATCTAGGGAATGTATTTATGAACAACGTAGCTGCTCAAAGATTTAAAAATGAAAATGAGAAGTTTTGTACTGATTGTGCAGCAAATATTAACATAAAAGCTGAGATCTGCCCTAAGTGTGGCGTTAGGCAGATAGCAATTTCAAATGGGTTTGCATCAGCACAGAATGGTAAAAGTAGGGTAACTGCAGCTTTATTAGCTTTTTTCCTTGGAGGTTTTGGAGTCCATAAGTTTTACTTGGGTCAGGTTGGAATGGGTATTATCTACTTACTATTCTGTTGGACTTTTATCCCTGCAATCATAGCATTTATTGAGTTTATCATCTTGCTACTAATGAGTGACACTGAATTCAACAGAAAATATGGTAGATTATAACTTAACAAAAGGTGGTATTCTAAAAAGTGTGCTAGCATCAGACTGACCTATGCTGAAGGAACCGTAGAGTGAACCGCCCCGGGATTGTCGGAGACTTAACATTCTGAGAGAATACGACAATGAAAAGACAAACTTACACTCCTGAGATTGAAGAACGCGCCATTCGCATGCTGATAGAAATATCAAACGACTATCCTTCCACATGGTCAGCCATTCAAGCCATAGCGCCAAAGATTGGCTGTACGCCTGAGACCCTGCGATCATGGCATAAAAAGTATATCGAGCAAACTATTCCTGCCTCGGTGCAAGCTCAAAGCCAAAATCAACGCATAAAAGAGCTTGAACGCGAGAACAAAGAACTCAAACAGGCCAATGAGATCATACGTAAAGCGGCTGCTTTTTTCGCCCAGGCGGAGCTCGACCGCTGACTAAAATCATGATTGAATTCATCGACGACAATAAACACTCTTATGGGCCCCTAGCCATCTGTAGAGTATTGCCGATTGCCCCGTCAACCTATCACCGTGCTAAAAACCTAGAGTGCTGCTCTGAAAAGTGCTCACTGCGCAGTCAACGTGACGACTTTTATATTAGCGAAATCAGACGCATCTGGCAGGACAGCAAATGCCGCTATGGTGCTCGTAAAGTCTGGCAACAGCTTAAGGCGAACGGTTTAGAGGTTGCTCGCTGCACCGTAGAGCGGTTAATGAAGCAGTACGAGCTGCAAGGCGTTTAGCGTGGTAAAGGCAAAATAACAACTCACAGTCGTGATGACCAAAAGCGCGCAGATGACCTAATCAATCGTAACTTTAACGCCCATCGTCCTAACCAGCTATGGGTCGCAGACTTCACTTATATAAAAACGACTAGCTGCTGGATTTATACCGCTTTTATTATTGATGTGTTTGCCCGCGTCATTGTCGGTTGGAAGGTATCGAATCGTATGAACACGGATATGGTTATGGCGGCTTTAAAGCAAGCGATAGCAGATAGAAATAATCCTAAAGATGTGATTCATCACAGCAATCGAGGCGTTCAGTATTTATCCATCCGCTACACTGATAAAATGACTGACTCTGGCATTATCGCTTCTGTTGGTACTATGGGTGATTCGTATGACAATGCCTTGGCTGAAACGGTCAATGGGCTTTATAAGTCTGAGGTGATACATTATTTAAAAGAGAGCTGGACTGGCATTAACGATGTTGAACTGGCAACTCTTGAATGAGTGGACTGGTTTAACAAAACACGACTGCATAGCACGATTGGTTATGTGTCACCTTTTGAGTTTGAGAAGCGGTATTATGATAATCTTAACCTGTTAAGCCAAGCAGCCTAACTTAAATAAACAGTCTCCGATATAGTCGGGGCAGTTCAATCTCAAAATTCTGCAATGCAGGTAATGTAGCAAATACGCCACAGAAGCCTAAAGCCAGTGCCGTTTTTTTATAATGTATCTTCATAAACTTCTCATTAAAAGGTGTGATAAAGGGATATGATTGTCAAAAATTTATCTCTGCTATTTTCTATAGCTATATATATAGCTTTGCACCGCTTTCATAACCTTCGTTATATTACTCAACTAATTTTTAATTATCAATCTATTAAAAACTAAAAACATGACTATTAATATTTACGTATATTCAAAATAAATAAGGGTAAGCTGGTAAATTAAATAATTCAAAATAAAACTGAAATCTGGAAGATAATTAAGTTCGACATGCACTTTATGTAAGCAGATTACAGTGATGCTAAACAGAGCAGTTCCGTAGCTCCTTCAGTTCACTTTTGACAAACGACAAACAGCTTGTTATGATAAAAAAATCGTGGGTTTAAGGCTACTTCCAGCGCGATGAAAAACAAAGACTGGTAAAACGCACAACTCCTTTTCGCTCTGTAAGGTGACTGTGTCGTTTCAATTTGGCACAGACAGAGCAACAGGAGATTTCATTATGACTACTTCTAGTCAATTGATTCCAACCTTTATAATTCTCAATAATTTTTCTCATACTCAGTCTTATGAGAGCTTTCTGCTATCCTGCTTTTTTCAACAAGCCCTCTAGTAATCTTCATAACTATTTATCAGTCTCTTTATCAACTCCTTTAATACCAAGCTATGTCAAGGATATGATTTACCTTGGTTTTATTACTGTGCCCAACTACTTTGAAGTTTGACGCATAGCGATAAAACCCACTAAAAACTTGAATGTATTCACCTCATTTAGATCATTATTTAACAAGTATTAAAAGGTAACCTTATGACAGCATATAGCGGTAAAACCAACCAAGATGACAACACCACTCGCAGTCAAGATACGTGCGCTGAAAACTGGATGACGGAGATATGGGACTGGATTGATAACCATAATATGTATGGTAGCCCTGACAGTACTGTTCCTCGTGAACCTGAAGCATTACGTCTGCTCGAAAGACTTGATTTAGGATATGGAAAATCGACTAGTTATACCTATATTGATGATAAACCAGTATTACACAGCGAAAGTGAGTCCACTGAGCCATTGCCAGCTGCTATCGGCAATTTAAAAAATCTAAAATACCTGAGACTAAGAGGTTTTGAGGAGCTACCAGAAGAAATTGCTCAATTGGATAAGTTAGAGACGCTGGTTTATATGAACTGCGCTTTCACTGAATTCCCAAAGGTGCTCTGTAAACTAAAGAATCTTAAATCGCTTAGTATTTTTTCAAAAAGCTTAGAGAAGTTTCCTGATGAGCTCGGTAACTTATCATCGCTTGCCAGTTTTGATATGAGGGGAACTAAGGTTCAGCAGTTACCAGACTCTATTGGCAATCTAAGCAAGCTTAGAAGTATTGAGCTGTATGCTAATGAAGATTTGAAGACCTTGCCTGATAGTATCGGAAATTTAACAAACCTTGAAAAACTAGAAGTACGTGCTTCTGATTTCGAAACCCTACCAAGCTCTATAGGCAATCTAAATCAATTAAAAAGTCTTGGACTCTATCACAATGGCCTACAAAGTCTGCCCAATAGTATTACCAACCTAAAAGCATTGGAACAACTCGATGTTAAGGGAAACGTTCTCTAAGATTTATCAGAAACTGTCAGTCTATTTTTGGATAGTATTAATGATAAAGCGGCTTGGTAAGAAGTAGAGCACGCAATATACAAAACCATGCTTGAGACGGTCGCTCAGTGTTATGCTTACTTAGATGATGCTGTATATGAGCACTGCGGTTATGTTTGTCAGATTGAAATGCCTGTATATGTGAGCATGATTTTTGCTAGACAGATAAGTATTAATCATAAAAAAGCCAGACAGCTTAGGTTGTCTGGCTTTTTGGTGTGCATCATCTATTAAAAACAGTTCAAAAATTCTATGCCACTACAGACTCTAATTCTTACGTCCTGTAAAGCACTTTAACCACATGCCAGCCAAATTTGGTTTTCACTAAATGTGGGGTGAAGAGTTCGCCGTTGAAGCAGACTTTATCAAATGCGGGTACCATTTGCCCCTGCCTAAACTCACCTAAGTCGCCGCCTTTTTTACCTGATGGACAGGTTGAGTGTTTCTTAGCCAGCACATCAAACTGGGCGCCTTTTTTAAGCTTGGCAATAATGTCGTCAGCCAGTTCTTTGTCTTTTACTAAAATATGCAATGCGCTAGCTGTACGAGCCATAATGTAAACCTTTCATAAAATATCGATTGTCGAGACATTATATCATTACTTACTTTGGCTGCTAACCTCACCTGTATAATCTACTTTATCAAAAGTCATTATCTATACAGGCGCTACTCTTTGGATGAGAGTAGATGCCTTTTGAGTGACGCTGCCACTACCAATCAATTTATAGTCACGAATACCACTACCGCTTAGAACTTCGACCTTTTGCAGGGCGCTTGCCATTGGCAGCAGGTTTGCCCTTGCCGCCGGATTTCTTGCCATCACTAAAAGGACGCCAATCTTTACCTTTAGAACCTGCTGGTTTTCTAGCCCCATCTTTGGGGTGTTTAGTATTGCCCTTTGCTGCGCCTACTGGTTTTAAAGACGCTTTTGCTTTTGACGAATCATCAGTACGAGATTTTTTTCGAGGCGTATTACGAGATTTCTTAGCCGGAGTACTGTCTTCCGAAGAAGAATCTTGTATAGATTTAAGTAAAACAGACATCTCTTTTTGGGTTAAGTCTCGCCAATCTCCAACGGGTATACCCTTAAGATTCACATTCATAATCCGTGTACGCTCAAGCTTCACGACTTCATAGCCAAAGTGCTCACACATACGGCGAATTTGACGGTTCAGACCCTGCACTAGCGTGATGTTAAACACGTTAGGTGCCACCTTAGTTACTGGGCATTTTTTCGTCATCTTCCCCAAAATAGGTACGCCACCAGCCAAACCTTTAATAAAATCATCCGTTATCGGCTTATTCACCGTCACCACATAATCTTTCTCGTGGTTATTACCAGCACGTAACACCTTATTAACCAGATCGCCATTACTGGTCAAAAAGATTAAACCTTGGGAATCTTTATCCAAACGCCCAATCGGGAAAATACGTACACTATGTCTAACAAAATCAACAATGTTATTTTTCTCGGAGCTTTCCGTGGTGCTCACAATACCGACTGGCTTATTTAATACAATAAAAACAAAGTCATCAGCTTCTTTCGGCTCAATGAGCTGGCCGTTCACTTTTACCGTATCTCCAGCAACCACTTGCGCACCCACCGCAGCACGCTTGCCATTGAGGTACACATTGCCTTGTTCAATAAAGCGGTCAGCGTCTCTACGAGAGCAAATACCGCTTTCGCTGATGTATTTATTTAAACGAGTCGAGGAAGTGTTAAACATAAAGCACCGTTTTTACCTAATAAAAAGCCTTTCTTACTAAGAAAAAAGCCTAAATTGAATGAATCATTAACAACGAGATGGCTGACATTATATAGGAAGTTCAGTGACCATTTCAGGCGAGATGGGGAGAAATCTAGAAATGCATCCAGAATCGTATAAAAAGTTATTATGATCAATATACAGGGATAGCTTTTTCCATAGTGTTTTTCATTTTAATCATGCGTTATATTTGTATAACCTGATCAATCTGACAGCACAGACGCAAAGCACTAAAGGCTGCTAAACTTGACGTTTTAGGATTTTCGGCCAATGGTAATCCCGTCATACTAATCTCAAGCTTACCGAATACGCCTTCAGCGGTTATATGATGAATGTTGTGCTCAAGCGTTGGGTCAGCGATTAATTCTACAATCGTATCATCGAGGCCAACGCCTGCCAGCGCAATAGTAGCGGCAACGTTTGAATTATCCGGGAATAAAGCAGCAGCTTCTCTAGCAGTACCCGTAAAGAATACGGTGGGCTCGGCTAAATTATCGTAGTCGATAAGTTGATCAGCATAACTTCCTTGCCAGCTCGATGGATGCTTTCTCCCTTGATAAACCACATCACTCAGACCTGCCAAGCTCGCAGCGTTTATGCCATCAATCCCAGCAACTGCTCCTGCTAAGATATGAATTTTTACACCGCTCGCTTCTGCAGTATCAGCGAGTGATACCGCAAAATTCTCATCAGTAAAGGCACCCACAGAGACAATCCCAAGTGGTATGCTTTTTTGCAATATTTTAATAGCATGCTCTTTGAGCCCATCCTGACCCGACATCTCAATCGCTAAATCAGGAACTTTTACTAAATCGTCTATCGAAGTAATCACCTCTATAGACTCGCCTATCTCAGCCTTTATACGTTCTGCGCTTCTGTGGCTTACTAATACTGTCGAGAGAACAATGTTGTTAGGTAGCATCTCATGTACTTTTCTCGCCATCGATCCATAGCCTATGAACATCACGCTTTTCATACCTACTCCTATTTATTGTTTTTTATATTTCTTTGCTCAAACTACCCGAGACATCAATCACTCCGCCTATAGTATAAGAGGATTAAAGTAACTATTTCCATTACATCAATTATGTTAATGGATGACACGCTCTAAGACAATGCCAGAACGCTTTTATGATGTTATTCATCTTATGTTAAAACAGTAAGCGACTATTTTGACTACGTGTTGCAAAGTGGGCTACAAATGGTACAGTAGAGATAGGCAGGTCTTAGCTTTAATATAATTGTTACGACAGAAACTTTGATTTTGTAAAAGGAGTTGAATACTGATGAGCAGACCTAAACAGGCATCCATTCATATTCGTTGTGATTACGATTTAGCCAATGAATTTAAGCAAATAGTCGAGCAAAACGGCTACACCAAGTCGCTTGTTCTGCGTGAGTTGATGCAACATTATATTAACAATTCCAAAAACCAAAATATGCTATCCGAACGAGACTTAATGAGTAACGTTATAAAAAAAAGCAGTGCAATAAAAGCAGCGCCTTTAAAAGATATGACAACCGATGAGCTATTGAAGTTAGCTATAAGAATGGCTGAAAAACATATATAACTTAGCTACTTATACCCTACTTATCTATCTAATAACTGAAGACAAGATTGTAGCTAAAATAAGCCAATGCCAATGTGATTTGAATTTCAACTTAGAGGTAAAAAAGGATGCTAATACCAGACAGTATTAGCATCCTTTTTTATTCAATATTTTTTATATAATAGTGTTATAACTATAACTTAAATGCATGCACTGGCAAGATTTTCTAGCGGCCAAACTATTTTTCAGCCAGTAAAATCTGCTGCCAAATCGCTACCTCATCATACATTACATATTCGCGGCGTAGTCCCCAAGGCCCAAACTCAGCATGGCAGGCTCCCATGATATGTACCTCTGCGCCAGTTGGCTGTCCAAAATGTCCATAACCTTCATGCTTTCCAGTTAATGACCATCTGATCGCTGCACGAGGTGACATAAGTTTATCTTCTCGTCCAATCTGATGGTGAATCTTAAATTCAGCATTAGGAAATGACGAACGTAATCCTAACCAAAAAGCATCAACATCACCATGCGATATACCTGAAACACCACCTGGATACTCGCCCAAACAACAACGATCGTACTCATGTGGAATTAGAGCAAACTCTGCGTTCATTAAGCGAGTTAGAATATCAGTGTATTTTTCACCCCATAAGTTATCGTTACCACGACCTAGATAAGGACCATCTTGATCAATATCTGGGGTAAATGGTGATTTGATAATACCAGCTTTCTCTTGCAGCTCAATAACTTCTTGAGCCCTGTCTTTAGGTGTTTGCCCCATTTGGCGAGCGATTGCCCCTTGATCTCTTATCAG
Organism: Psychrobacter sp. DAB_AL62B; assembly: GCF_028895345.1. Classification (NCBI taxonomy): domain Bacteria; kingdom Pseudomonadati; phylum Pseudomonadota; class Gammaproteobacteria; order Moraxellales; family Moraxellaceae; genus Psychrobacter; species Psychrobacter sp. DAB_AL62B. The sequence goes on along the minus strand of NZ_SAXC01000016.1, from coordinate 10,799 downwards.
CCACTCATCGTCAATCTGGTTGTTTTTTGCATGACAGTCGGCAATGACTCGAAAACGCAGCTTTTGACCCGTTTCAATATGCGTAGCAGTGGTGATTATACGGTGTGAAGACAACATACCCGTCTCTGGAGTACCGCTCCAAATGACATCCTCACCAAGCAATGTACGGTTAGGAAACTCTGCTAACACATTCATGGTAGCGTTTATCACGCCTTGATTTCCGAAGTCTATACCTAACGGCGTTCTCACAACAATATCAGGAGCATAATAGTCGTGTAGAGTATGTAAGCCACGATTTTCCCAAATTTCATTAGTAATTTTTAATATATAATCAGGAAAATCACTAAACTTTTCATCGAATCCTTTCATAAATCTCTCTTTATTTGAAGTAAGTATTAATAGATTGATTTTATTTATCAAATTGACGATAGCGTGCTTTATTAAATTCGCGCATTCGAGCAAGGACATCTACGCCAACTTGTTTATAGGCATGTAAAATATCCACAAGAACCCAGTTCTCACGAATTAAGCCATCCTCACAACGCCAAAAGTCTAAGCTACGAAGCGTTATTTCTTGTCCAGCAGGTGCAATACCAAGCCATCCATCGTTAGACACGATCATCGACATCCCTGGCCAAGCTGTGAATGCAACATAATCCCCTTCAGCAAACAAATAACCATTCTCTTCAATAGTTTTACGGTTTGGCATAGCATTTAAAAACGGGATTTGATGCCAGTTACGAAAACCTGCGATACCTCGACAGGCTCCAATACCAGAAGGTCCATACCAACTACAACGAGGATGCCAATACTTCTCTAGTTTCATAGCAGAGACACCACCTGTAGAGAACTCGCCTAAACCATTCAACATATCAAGTACTAATTGCTGGCTACGCTGATTGTGCTCAACAGGATAATCTTGCCCTACTAAGTTTCCATCAAGGGTAGCAGGTGCTGACAAAATACCTTCACGTCCAAGGCTTTTTACCATTGGCCATGCATCCGCTTGGTGCATCACTTCAGGTATATCCCAAAGTGCTTGCATTTCAACAATTTTGCCATTTTCAAAGCGATAAAACTCATGAAAACGCATGGTAACTTGATGTCCTGTTGGAGGAATATCAAGCCAGCTTTCCATAAATGTACCTGTGTAATAGCCTGCGCAACCTACCCAATCAGTATGACTATTATCATTCCCAGCCATGCTGCTACCACTATTGCCAGCCATCACAATAAAAGTGCGGCGCTCTAGATCTGGAATTGCTTGTTTTAATGGCTCAAAACCTTCAGTGAATAAAGCACCACGGTTTTTTAAGGTTTCTAGTGGGTAAGATAATTGAATGACAGCAGATTCAGCAAAGATGTCATCTATTAGAGACCTCACTTTTTCACTATCATAATTGTATAGTGCTTGGTTAAACCTCTCAATTTGATACTTATTTTGTTGTTCGGCTGTCTTTTTTATCATCTGCTTTCCCTTGCGTTATTCCTTAAATATTAATAATTAAAAACCTAACAAGTGCTGAGTTAAATAATCACAACCACACCTACAAGAATCTTTCTAGATAAAGCTGTGATTAATCGCACTTGAGCAATTTATTTCATTACCTTAGGTGTATGGGCTAAATCACCTGACTTAGTGTCAAACTTTTCCCAACCATGACCATTAAAAGGATCAGCACCCAGCTGCATCATAATAGAAGGAAAGTCTACCATTACATAGTTATCGACGATCTTTCCATCTTCTACTTTCCAAAAATCCATATAGCGAATAATAATTTTTTTGCCTGTGGGTTCTATACCCATGAATTCACCGCTGTGAACTGCTTCTTGACGACCAAATGCTGCACACCACTCGCCTTGGGTTAACCTTGCTTCATCAATACAAACTTTCTCAGAGAATGCCTGCTGAAAAGGGCGCTGCCAACCATCTTGAAACTCTTCTAAGCCTTCTTTATAACCACATCCTGCATTACCCATCCAGCGAAAACTTTCGGCAAAAAATCTTCCCATATTGTCAATATCGTGATCGTTCAAACCGTCAACCATGGCGTCAATCACACTTATGGTTTCATCTGTTTTACTAAGATCATTATCTTTTGTTAGTATGCCTTGCTCTGGACGTTTTGATATTGTCATAGTATTTCTCTCTATTAAGTTAATATATAAAGGTCTTTTTAAGCTTTAGCGTTGGCTTTTAAATATTAATTGTTATGCATTAATTAAGATAAAAATCAAACTCTTGATTCTTCAAACGCTTGCCACGCTTTCTCAAAAGCTGCAAAGTCAAAGCCTTCTTGTTTTGCAGGGGTTAGGATGATTTTTTCGCTATTCAATAACTTGTTAATGGCTGATTCTAATTTATCAATAATATTTTTAGGAATAACTACGGCGCCATGGCGGTCAGCATGTACTAAGTCTCCTGCTTCCACCGTCATACCCATAATATCGACTGTCGTATTGATTTCTTTAACATGGACAAAGCCATGACTAGGACCGACAAAAGTGGCAATAACAGTAAAGTCTTCTGGCATGTCACCCAAATCACGCATCACGCCATTTGTTAATGCCCCATTCATCCCAAATGCTTTATGTACCGTCGTATTAATCTCACCCCAATACGCGCCAATGCAGTTTGGATAATCGACATCTTCGACCACGGCGACTGATGGCATACCACCTTTTGCACCGTCTGCCATAGCACGATAATAATCCATACGTCTGGCGCGAATAACCTCTTTTGGTTCTGTAGATTCTGCAATAGCACTGATTTTTGCTGTAACTGCATACCCTACAATTGGTCTTGATTCAGGATCGGATGACAACATGTTTCCACGTGTAAAACTATCAAAGCCTCGTTTGCCCTGAGCAACTTCAATAGCATTACATACCGTCGGTGTATCAACGGATTGCAACAACTTAAGTAAGGTATTATTCATAAATCTATCCTCTCATTTCCATATGAGTTAAGCGACAAGCCAATTCCAGCTAGATAGCCAGTTTCACACTCGCTGCTTTTGTTAAAGCGTAAGTTACGTAAATAGCCAGTTCTCCAACGCAAAGTTGGTCTGCTCTGGTGATTGTAATGTTGGTAAATGTCCCGCACCCTTAATAATCTGTAAGTCTGCATGGGGTATTAAAGATTTCATTAAAGTATGGCGTTCCACTGGACAAAGCTGATCACTCTCACCACATAAAATTAAAGTCGGCACATTAGTATCAACTTTTTTTAGTGTCTCTTGCTGGTCGTATCTATCACGTAGAGCAAGGCTTTGGTTAATATAAGCCTCTGCCCCTGATGACTGAGCCATCGTGTTGCAAAGCTCAATTATGTCTAAGTTTTTCTTAGTTGATAGAATTTCATCAGGTGAGAAATACTTAGGGATCGTATTCGCCATCACCTCAGCCAATCCATGCTGTTGCACACTAGCCATTAACGGCTCACGACCTTGCTTAACCTCCTCCGCTTCTGCTTTTGGATTTGTGTCAAGTAAAGCGAGTTTGGCAATGCGATGAGGTGCTTGACGCAAAACTTCCATCGCAATAATCCCGCCCATTGATAATCCTGCCAATGCAAAGATCGGCGGTGCATTATCAAGAATATCTTTTGCTAAATCCTGCATATTATTGTGAGTTGAAACAGGCACAATATGAATCGGAACTCTATGAGAAAATGCGGAAATTTGCGGTGTATAAAGTCTTGCATCACACATCATGCCGGGGATAAGAACTAACGGTATCACTGGTATATTCCTAATATGTATAGTGAGTTTTAAGCCCCAAATATAACCCTAAGATAACAATCTCGATTTCATTGCTATTCGCTCTGTGCATACTATTTTTACGCTGTTATCTTATCTTGATATACCTGAGCTCAATTATAGGTTCAACTATAATTACTTTAGATTTTAAGCTATCAATTAAGCATCCAAGTAGGCCCTGCGGATTCGACTGTATTTCTCACTCTAAATAGTGCTGCTTCGCCAGACATCGACGGATAAATACTGTGCATTAGGTTGGGCGGCACTGCTACTACATCTCCTGGTGCGATACTGGTTTTGACTTCTTCACCCGTATCGTCTAGCCACTTCAATGTCCAATGCCCCGTTTTTACCATCAGCACTTCATGACAGTCAGTTTGATAAGCCTCTTCACTAATTGAGCCGCGTGTCAAAAAATCCACCGCAAAACCAGGCTTATCCTTGATCAATGCTTGCTCGCCAATAACTTGGCAAGGTGCCTTCTTGGCCAGCGCCATCATATCCCAATAACGAGCGACATAATCAGGGACGATTACTGAGGTGGACACTTCTGGATACTGCTTAAGCGCTTCTTTTGTGAGTAGCGGCATTGGAGCAATACCCTCAGGTAGACTCTCCCCTTTTTTACTGTCATACAACCGACCATTGTCACCCAAAATTAAACCATGAGCCTTAGCATCTTCAATGACCTGTGGTGCCCAAGTCACACCGCCACCCGCATCGTCACCACCGAGTATCGACATAATCATGCCATAGTCGTCACCGATGTTTTCAAAGCCACGAAATACCCCAGTCGGAATATTAAAAATATCCCCTGCTTCGCAAATCACTTCCCCCGCTGTACCATGAAGACCCCAAAAAAAACGCCAACGCCCGCTCAACACAAAAAACACTTCAGCAGTGGTGTGAAGGTGCAGGCTATTTTTACAATGTGGGGGTTGGCCAGCTGCGCCAATGTTGAAACCAGGGGTTTCTTTGATATGCACATGTTGGTCTGGGCTTTCTGATACACCACCACCAATGATAGTGAAGTTTTCTTTATAATTTGATCCTGGGGTATGAGCATCAATAAAAGCGGTGCGGCAAGGCTGTAAATCTCCATAACGCACGATACGCTTTTCCATCTCTACTCTGCTAATTCCTTTCATTGTTTTATTCCTATTTTTAATTGCTTTCTAAATAACTTTTTTAAATCTAAATTATTGATGGTATTTTTGCCGACTTACGAATTATCAATGGACCATCTATAGAAATCCGCCTTGGTGGAGAGTCAGGAGCTGCAATTTTCTCTAATAAAGTAGACACCACCTCATCTGCCATACGTTGAGCAGGTTGACTTACTGTCGTTAAACTATAGGATTCCCAAGAAGCAGCGGCAACATCATCGTATCCAACGACGGACACATCCTCTGGCACTTTAAGTCCTAGCTCGTAACGTAAGGTGTCAATCACAGCGAAAGCCATAAAATCATTGGCAACAAAGACAGCATCTGGGCGATTTGTCTCAGTTTTATTAGCAAATAACTCTATCGTGGCTTGCTTTGCGGTTTCACGATCATAATTACCGACCGCTTTGGCAAATAACTGTTGACCAGACTCTTGCAACCCTAAAATAAAACCCGCTTCGCGGTCGCGTTGAGTAGAAGATCCAGTCCAACCTGAAATATGAGCAATTCTTTTATGATTACCTTTGACAAAAAAATCCGCTACTTTACGACCACCTACAAAGTTGTCAGAGCTCACACCAGAAAGCCGATCATCATCTTGCAAACGATTGAGCATAATTACAGGAATGCTTTCTGCATGACAACGGTCCGTCAAATCGCTCGATAAACTCAAAGATGCCGTTATAATACCGTCCACTTGATAATCCAAAAGCTCATCCACCACCTTAAGGGTGGACTCTTTGTCATTCATCGCCATAAAAATCAATAAATGATAACCATGCGATTGCAACGCATGAGACAGCTTTTCGATCACTTCTGCGTAAAACAGATTTTCTAAATGAGCCACAACCAAACCAATTAAACGACTCTGTCCGGTAATTAACGAGCGCGCTAACATATTTGGACGGTAACCTAATTCCTTAGCAGCTTTTTTCACCTTATCTTTAACTTTTTGTGACACACTTGCACCTGGGGTATAAACCCGAGATACCGCAGATTGACTAACCCCTGCTGCTTCAGCAACTTGATCTGCTGTAACGCGTTGATGCTTTATGCTATTTTTGATATTTAGACTTTTATTTGTCATTTCATAACCTTTTATAGCCCTGCTTTTAGCTATGGTTGTTGATAGAGTTTTCTAATAATCATTATACCTAGCTAGCTAGCAAGTCAAAAACATTCAATAGTAAAGTCGCTGACATCTCAACACTGAGCTATTCTGCCGTCCATCCACCGTCTATTAACAATGAAGTTCCCGTTATCATTGCTGATGCTTCTGAAGCTAAAAACACAGTAGCTCCCATAATATCTTCTACTTCGGCAACTCTGCCTAAATGAATCTTATTCATAATCCATTGGCTTTTACTAGAGTCAGCAAAGGTTGAAGCGCTTAAGGCTGTTTTTACAAATGTCGGACAGATAGTATTAATACGAATACCATGCTTACCCCACTCTATCGCCATGGCCTTGGTATAGCCTTCAACAGCATGTTTGGTGGCACAATATACGGCCCGATCAAACCCACCAACATGCCCCATTTGCGAGGAAATATTGATAAGACTACCTGCTTTATTTGCACCAATGAGTTGTTTTGCAGCCGCTTGCATCAAAAAATAGGATGCTCGTAGATTGATATCAGAAACTTCATCAAAGTCATCAGGTTCAGTCTCTAGCGCAGGGCTGTGTTTTGCCATACCTGCACTATTAACGACGATATCAAACGCTTCTGCATCAGATACATGTTTGAATAAATGACGAACTGCAGCAACATCGGTAATATCTAGCTTTAAAGCGTTAGCCTTGAAACCTTTATCTTTCATTAGCTTAACCACGGCTTGTAGCTTATCGGAAGAGCGCGCTGCTAATGTCACTTCTGCACCAGCTTCAGCCAATGCAACAGCACACCCTAATCCGATACCAGATGAGGCTCCAGTAACTAACGCACGCTTACCAGTAAGGTTAAATGATGGTGTCGTTGGTAATTGCATAAGTATTTACCTTCTCTAATTTAAATATCTGATATCAAATAAATATGACTGGATTATCATGCTTGCTTAATCAGCAGCTGCGCCATAAGGTACTTCTTGATGACCATAACGGCGTACACGCACATTGCATTGCTCAGCATGACCAACAAAGCCTTCTAAAATGCATAAACGAGAGCCATATCGGCCAATCTTTGCAGCGGCTTCATCTGTGGTTATTTTTTGATATGAATGGGTTTTTAAATATTTACCTATCCATAACCCACCTGTATATCGACCTGCTTTTTTAGTTGGTAAAGTATGGTTAGTGCCAATCACTTTATCGCCATTAGAGACATTAGTGCGAGGACCTAGGAATAATGCGCCATAACAGGTCATATTGTCTAAAAACCAATCATCTCGATCCGTCATTACCTGCACATGTTCTGAAGCATACTCATTCGCAACTTCAAGCATCTCTTCATAGGTATCACAAACAATGATTTCCCCATAATCTTCCCAGCTTTTCGATGCTGTGTCAGCCGTTGGTAATACCTTCAGTAGACGTTCGATTTCACTCATGGTGTCTTCAGCAAGTTTTTGTGAAGTCGTTAACAGTACAGCAGGTGAGTTATAACCATGCTCTGCTTGACCTAGCAAATCTGTAGCACATATTTCACCATCAACTGTCTCGTCTGCAATAACCATCGTTTCGGTAGGTCCTGCAAACAAATCAATACCTACTCGGCCAAATAGCTGACGTTTCGCTTCGGCGACAAAGGCGTTACCAGGGCCAACCAACATATGAACAGGCTCAATAGTCTCAGTACCTAAAGCCATTGCACCCACTGCTTGAATGCCGCCCAATACGTAAATTTCATGAGCACCGCCTAAATGCATAGCAGCAATTACAGCAGGATTAGGCTTACCTTCAAATGGAGGTGTACAAGCAATAATACGAGGTACACCTGCAACCGAAGCTGTGGCAACAGACATGTGGGCGGATGCAACCATTGGAAACTTACCACCTGGTATATAACAACCTACTGACTGCACAGGAATATTTTTATGTCCCAAAATAACCCCTGGCATTGTTTCAATCTCAATATCTTGCATGGAGTTGCGTTGGGCTTGAGCAAAGTTACGTACTTGAGTTTGAGCAAATTTAATGTCTTCTAAATCGCGAGGTGACACTTGTGCAATCAACTCATCAATCTGTTCTTGGCTTAAACGAAATGCTTTAGGAGAATAGTTATCAAACTTCTCTGACAACTCTCGTACCGCAATATCACCACGTTTTTCGATATCTGCTAATGTTGACTCAACCACTTGACGTACTTTAGCGTCATCTTGGTTACGTTCTGCCTCAGGCTTGCCTTCTTTTAAATAGGTAATCACATCCATGTCCTCGTTTGTGCTTATTTAGTATGTTACTTAATAGATAAACTAGATTGGTTTTCTTATATTACGTTTTTAATCATATCAACTTTGCTTTCATACCACAAGTATTTTTGCATACGAATTTAATATTAAAAAACACTATAATACCTGATGTTAATCATATGAAATATTTACATAAAACCCTTTATTTACTTATACATACAGTAAATAAATACAATACATTTATTATAATTTAAGCTAAAACCTACTTATTTATAGCCAATATAATATCTATGAATAGTTATATAACAATAAAAAGTGCAATCGAATTCAAATTGTTCTAATATAGAACTTACCTTAGCTATTTAATTAGGATCTTCTGAGTTTTGGCTCTATCAAGGCAATGGAAGCGCTTGATATTGATAGAAGGCTCTGTTCAATAACGTAGAATAAGATAAATCCATTCCTAAACTTTAGTAATATAGTTTGGGGTATTGAACGTTCAATAGACCCTAGCTATCGTATATACCTATCTTATTTAGATAATAACTGGAAATTAATAGGACAACATATGATTCAACAAGCCAAAGAGTTTATCTGGGAATACTGTGAAGCCTTTGACAACACAGATGCAGACTCGTTACCAGAACTGTTTAGTCAATTCGTAACTGATGATTACAACTGGAAGGGGGTATATCCTTTTCGAGAAATCTCTGGATATGATGAGGTAATTGAGCAGTTTTGGAGACCGCTCAAGGAAGCCGTCACAAATCTGCAAAGACGTATTGATATTTTTATTGGTGGTTCCAATGAAATTGAAGATAATAGAGAAAGTAAGAATCAGGCCGTTTGGGTGATGAACATGGGCCATTTCACAGGGCTTTTTGATAAGCCGTGGCTCGACATACCCCCTACTGGCAAAATGCTCAATATTCGCTATGCTGAGTTTCACCGAATAGAAAACAATAAAATCACCGATACGGGATTATTCATAGATTTAATTGGTGTCATGCAACAGGCGGGGGTCTATCCTCTTCCCCCTTCAACAGGGCAGTATTTCGTTTACCCTGGCCCGCGCAACCATCAAGGAATTTTACGCGGTGAAAGCGACCCTTTGCAGACCCAAAAAACCCTTGATACCGTCAATATGATGATCGATGATCTTAATCAGCTCAATTTAAGTGGTGCCATGGGCTGTCCTCCTGAAGTCTTGGCACGCACCTGGCACCAAAATATGACTTGGTACGGCCCTTGTGGCATTGGCGCAAGTTACACCATTGAACGCTATCAAAAACAGCATCAACTGCCCTTCCGTAATGGCTTGGGGGATAAGAAGTACAATGGACATGTATGCCGCTTTGCTGATGGCGAATTGGCTTGCTTTTTTGGCTGGCCTAACTTAACCAACACCCCGATAGGTGGGTTTCTAGGCATGCCAAGCAGTGTACAAGCAGATATGCAAGTGGTGGATATCTATTATCGTAAAGACGATAAGCTGTCTGAAAACTGGGTATTTATAGATATACCTTGGTGGTTAAAACAACAAGGGCTTGATGTACTAGAACGTATGCGAGAAACGCAAGTTTAATATTAGACCTAAGTAAAAAGCAAACCTCTACCAATAATCATACTACTCACGAACATTTACTGAGAAAAATAATTTCTTAGTAAATGCTCGTGAATAGCGATAATCCAGTCTAAACTGTCCATGACTTTTTGATGGCAGCACGCCATGAGCCAACGCGTAATATATAGCCCATAAAAGCGGCATACTGTAACGCAAAAAAAGCCACCGCAGTGACTTTTTATACATTATCATTTAGCTATCATATAGTTGATTCACTGTAAAACTGATACGAGTGCTACTGGAATAAATTTTTCGCAGCCTCTGTCACGCTTGCGAACAGCCAGCAAGAAAATTTTATAACAGTAGCACGTGGCTACCAACGTATCGATTTTATGTAGAACTGCCTATAATTTCAGAGATTAATGAGCACCATTAATACTACGTACCATCTCTTCGACCATCTTCTTGGCATCGCCAAAGATCATCATGGTTTTGTCCATATAGAACAAGCTATTATCAAGACCTGCATAACCCGTATTCATCGACCGCTTAATCACCATCACCGTTTGCGCTTTAGTCACCTCTAGAATCGGCATACCAAAGATCGGTGACGTAGGATCGTCTTTCGCAGAAGGGTTGACCACATCGTTTGCCCCAATGACCAACACCACATCGGTACTGGCAAAGTCTGAGTTAATCTCATCCATCTCAAGAATGTCATCGTAAGGCACATCGGCTTCCGCCAATAACACGTTCATATGTCCTGGCATACGACCAGCAACTGGGTGAATGGCAAAGCGCACATTGACGCCTTCTTCTTTTAGCAGCTCATATAGCTCTTTGACCGCGTTTTGTGCACGACCTTGCGCCATGCCATAACCTGGGACAATCACCACACTACTGGCGTTGGCCATTAAGAAACCCGCATCTTCTGCTGAACCTGCTTTATAGTTCTTTGGCG
>NZ_SAXC01000015.1:0-39921 GCF_028895345.1 Psychrobacter sp. DAB_AL62B | reverse complement strand
AGGCTTGGTTATATCACTACAACCACGAGCGCCCGAATATGGGCAATGGCGGTTTTACGCCAATGCAGAAACTAAACCACGCCGCTTAATTCTATTTGATAAGTGTCTTATGGTTGGGATGATTACCCATACATCTTCTTCAAGCGAGCATTTTCAATTTCAAGCTCTTTGAGACGAGTGATAAGCGTGGCATCCATGCCACCATATTTAGAACGCCAGTTGTAAATATGGTGCTTTGGCCGACATTATGCTCACGGCATAAATCAGCGATAGGTACGCCTTGTTCTGCTTGTTTGAGGATATTAACGATTTGATTATCAGTAAAGCGTGTCTTTTTCATAGGATTCTCCTGCTGATATATTTTAGCAGTTAATCTCTATTCCTAAGTGTTCTTATTTATTGGGGGGATTACCCAGAAATCAAAGATTATCAAATGTTTTGCTATCGTACTCATATTGGTATTCTTGACAACCTTGCTGCCAAAATGTGAAACAAGTAGTAACTATTTTTTAAAAATTCATAAAGAAAAAGTTGAAGATATTGTTGGATATGAAGAAGATAGAGCATTGTATATAGAAGGGGATAAATACTATCTTATTACTCATACTGTCTATCAAGAGTATTATTCTATAATCGAAAGTGCTCCTCGAGATTTGCTGAGTTATGAATATTATATGTTGAATGCTAGTACCAACGAGAAGATGTATCCTCATAAAAATATGTATGTGCTGACTAAAGAAGGGTTAAAAAAGACAGGTAAAATTCCAGAATTTAATTTAGCAACTAACGCTGTTGAGTATAATAATACTATCTATTATCTGCTTGAAATGCCTGTAGAGAATTTATTAACAGATTGTATAGTTTATAACATAGATAATGATGTTGCCGAAAAAGGATCATCAGGTATTAATACTACTTATACTTATTTAGCACGTTTTGACAAACTCAACAACCGATTCATTATTGATTCATCAGCCGCTTATTTATTAAGTGATTATAATGAAAACTATCAAACCATTCTTAAAGAACAGTCAAATAGTTTAAGGTCCAAGCGTAGAGATTATAGGCACTACATCATAGATCATACGAAAAATTTTAATTGTGGTATTTAGCCCGTAGATACCATGAGAAAAAGCCAACAACCTAGCTCTTATCGCAACCGGCGCAGGTACTTACAGTGATATCAACGGCAGTAACCTAAACGTCAACAATAACGCCCTATTCCAAGCTGACAACGACTTTAACGTCAGTGGCGTGGCACAAAACAGTAATACTCGTAGTACCAATTCTAGCTCAAGTACGGCTATTGGGGGTTATGCTTCAACAGGTAGCGGTGTCGGCATTACTGCAAGTAGCAGCAAAGGCAAAGGCTATGCCAATAGCGACTCAGTGACTTATGCCAACAGCAACATCAACGTTGATAATACCACCAGCTATGACGGTGATGCCTTCTCTGCAGGTGTTAGTATTGGTAACATCACGGATAAACCACAAGCCAATATGAATGGTTTGGGCTATGGCACCGATAGCGACAGCGATAGCAGTATCACCAAAGGCGGGGTGAGTGGCTTCAATGATCCACAAGGCATGCTTGCTACTGACAACCGTGAAGCGCTTGGCGGCAAGCTTGAGAGTGTGTTTGATGCTCAAAAGGTCAATGAAGAACTTGGAGCACAAGTTGAAATTACTCAGGCTCTTGATAATAGTCGTAAAGAGCTAAAAAAAGAGTTATATGCAGATGTTGCCAAAAAACGAGAGCAAGCTACTGATATTAGAAGGGGAAACAATGGTAGAGATACTAGTGAATCTCTGCGTTTGGAAACGGAAGCCGCAAACCTAAATGAAAAAGTTCGCTGGATTGATGCAGGTCTAGGTGCTCTATGGGGTGTTGGCGACACGGGTCTATTTACAGGTATGTTTGCTACAACACAAGCAGATAGAGTAAAAATGTCAGCTACCGCTCCCAAAGAAATGTGGTATCAGACTTGTAGTGCTTCTACAGGGGGTCAGTGTGAGAGTCGGCAGATTTGGTCATTAAATGATCTGACTCAAGATGAGTTGAATCTTATAAAGAAAGCTGACAATACGCTAACACTTTCTAATCCCGGTATCTTCAACGATAAAGAAGCCTCACTAGCCAATGCCGCTAAACAGAACACCACTGATACCAATAAAGTAGGCGCTCTAGTCGTCATGAATCAGCCAACAGGTAAGTATGATGGCTGGTGGATACTATCCTCATTAACCTCAGAGTTAATGTATGCTGGATATGACAAGTTCAATGATACTTTAGGTGGCAAACTGCCTCTAACCAATTCAGAAAAGCTCAATCAAGATATCTACCTTGAAGCCCTAGAAAAAGGTTTACAGATAGATACCAGTAATCATAGTCGAGGTGGATTGACCGGTAGCGTTGCGCTAAAAGACTTAAATAACAATCAAGGTGTTACACAAGTTCCCATTCGCCAGTCGCGCTTTTACGGTACCGCCACTAACGTACAGGACTACGCTGATCAGCTTGCCAAAAATGGATATACTTATGTGGGTATAGACAAAGACGGTAATGAAGTCGTTTATCAAAGTGGCGCTTATTCTGCGGTACATAAAGCGGACTTTGTTGGTCGCCCACCTATCATCTTAGGCGGCAATCCTGCGACAGGGGGCGAGTGTTGGGGCTGTTATTCGCATAGTAGTTATTTTGCGGAGATACCGTCTGAATTTCTTATGAATAGTCAAGGTCAGTATATTAATAATGCAGGTAGGGTTGTTACTGAAAGGCAGAAAGTAAGTAATCCACTTTATACAGATTTTACAGATAAATGGGGTATACCAATAGAGAATATCAACCCATCAATTCCCGTTTTAGTTAAACCTAAACAAACTCAATCAGAAGGAATTTATGATGAAGATGCTTTTTAATATTATGACAGTAGTTTTCTGCTTAAGCCTGTCGGCCTGTAATTACGGTATTTTTGATTGGAATAAACAGAATATAGATAAAACTAGGGCTTATAAACTGACAGAAAAATGCCGCGTAGAGCAGGAGAATATTGCAAGAAATAAACTAGGTGCCAAATATAATGATGAGGTTGATATTGATATCTACATATTAAACATGTGTATTAAAAATCGTAATTATAAGTTTGAATCCGATCCTAAATATAGGTAGGAATAAGGAGTTTGAATACAATGAAGAGCCTTATGACTATTAGTGCTTTATACTTATTTCTTACAGGCTATCAATCTTGTCGCTTTCTTGACTGGAACTGTGGTGAGCCAAATCCTAAATGATCTAATTCAGTTGATGAATGTCAATTAACCCAAAGGCAAAAAGCTAAACAAATTTTATAAGGAAAATTCGTAATGAAAATAGTTAAGATCACACTCATCTTTTTAATGTTAAATATGAGTGGCTGTGTTTTAAATGATTATTACCAACAAGACTGTGCAATCAGTGGAGACTACTACGAGCAACTACCATCGGATGAACAAAAGCGTTTAAATAAGAAGTGTGGCGGCGCACCGCAATGGAAACTGATGAAATCAGATAAATAATGAAGGTGTATAGATCTTTAACCCCTGCTAGATACAACCAGCCTTCATGTGTCCAGATATAAGTAATATCGCTGACCCAAGACTCATTAGGACGCTTAGCATCAAACTGCTGATTTAGTATGTTCGGATAGACTCGTTTGTTGTGATTGGAGTCAGTGGTGACTTTAAAGCGCTTGTGACGACGGCATTTGATATCAAGTTCTTCTTTGATGCTTCTCACCATGTATAGGCTAATGTCATGGCCTTGCTCTGTTAGCTTTGCATGCAAACGCTCATAACCATAACGTTCTTTACTTTCACTGTGAGCGGCTTTAACTAGCAGCTCGCAATGGTTGCGATGTATCTGCTGCTCGCTGATATCGCGTCTACTCCAGTCGTAATAACTTGATGGTTTGACGCTTAACACACGGCACATAGTGGTGATGTTAAATATCTGCTGATTGTCTTTAATAAAGGCGTACCTGACTAGCTGTGCTTGGCGAAGTACGCCGTCGCCTTTTTTAATATCTCTCGTTCCTCCTCGGCAACTTTAAGCTGTCGTTTGAGGCGCTTGTTTTCTTCTATCACGGCCATAAGCTGTGGATCGTACTGCTCAGTTCCTTCAAACCCCGATATTAACAACATCACCTGAGAAAAGTGATTTCATACCTAAGTCTTCTACACTATATAAACAATAGTATTTAGGGTTTTTTCGAATCATCAGAGTAAAATAAATCTATGGTAATGGAGAGGTTAATGATATTTCGGACACCATAATATTGGGTTGTTTACCACCCAACAAGTTATAGTTTAGATTAATATTTGGTCTACTTTAGCATTGAATAATTCTTCGCTATCGATATTAACTTCAAAAACATCCCTTAATAAAAATAAACAGCAAATAAAAATTCTTTAAAATTATAATCTTCCAAGTTAATGTCTACGGATTTGACAGCATGGGTCAATATTCGCTTAAGTTATTGGTCTCTATGACTGTGTGAAGTACGGTTTCACTTATCCATTTATTGGAAATACTTTTATCTTCAGACATGGGGTAAAGTCCATCTTACTATAGCGGTCAACCCATGGCGGTTCAAGCTTTAGAGAAGTTCGCCTTTACCATGGATTCATATTAGACCAAGCATAAACATAACCTAAAACCTCTAAGCTATTTATTTTTGATCTTGAGATTTTTTCATCTGGATATTCTGTGTTCTTACATTGTAGTAGTAGGCTGCCATCAGACTGACTAAACAATGCTCTTACCCCGTAAAAACTATCCCTTCTTATTAAATAAAAGTTGCCATTTTTTATGTTGCGTTTAGTTAAATCTATTGAACACTGGGCACCAATAGTAATTATTGGCTCCATACTATGGTCTTCTTGATTGTAGAATAGGGTCTTACTTAAGTTGGTATTAGTCCGTTCAGCAATTTCAGACTGTGACCTTAATGATTGTTCTACATATTTAAAATTTTCTATAAATTTAATTAAAGTAGAGTATGCCTCTATCTGTTCTAAAGTCAGCTTGTTTTGAATAAAGTCATCAGCTCTTTCTTCCCATTCCAGCAATTCTTCATGCTCTTCGATCTGACGCAATTGTTCAGTAGAAGGCTCATACTGTTTTTCAATTTCTTCATACTCACTAAATATCTTATTCTCAAACTCTTCTTGTAAAAATCTAATGCTATAGGGAAGACTAGGGTCTAAACTGAGCTCTGTAATGTAATGATCTCTCCTACTTTCTTCATAAGCGTTAATAGAGTCCATGGCATCATCAATATCTGCATATGAACTATAAGGATATTCACCATTTAATAACCAATATTCTGATTCACCTAGAACTTGTGAAAGGCGGAGTAGATATTCGCCACTTGGTTTGGCTTTACCAGCTAACCATTTCGATATGCTTCCTTTAGAAACTCCCGTAGTTTTAACAATATCTACTTGTTTAAGTCCTTTTGCCTTCATGCACTTTTTAATTCTATTAGCCATCTGTTTTAGACCTTCACTCACAAATTTCCCCTTAATCCATAAAAAGTTTCTTTTATTTATTTTATCACGAGAAACCTTTAAAAGAAATAGCATAAAATAGTGATTCCTTATGCCATAACTCCTTGTGGCCTGTTATTTATGAAGGTTACATTACTTAACAAGAATAGTTTGGGTTTCGATTGATTTCAAAAGTTTCGATAGTAAACTATACTTACTAGTATTTAGAAGTAATAATCTATATTGACAAGGAAAGAAGTTATGTATCGCAAAAAAACTTGGTCAGAATATACAGATGATGAAAAAGAGGTGTTAAGGCAAAAAGTTATTGAAGCTGATGAAAATACGCCGTTCCCTCCACAGTTTGCAGCAGCATACATTGGTAAGTCATTGCATACCCTGCAGCATATGCGTTGTCATCAATCAGATGGTATTACTTATAGCAAAGTAGGTAGGCATGTCTTATATCGTAAAAGGCATCTTGACGAATATCTCGATAATTGTGAAAAATCATGTACAAGCAGTAGTTAGGCGTATATGCCATTTATGACAATATATATTAGGAGTTTGAAGATAGATTTTTTGAGCAAATTCTTGATAACTTTGAAGAGTTTATATTTAAAATCTTTAGATCAGGCTGGGTAAAAAAATGAGTAATCTACTGATAAAAGAACCACCATTACAAGTATTGCCCTCACTTGCCAATAAGATAGGGCTTAAGGAAGCGATTGTTTTGCAACAGGTACATTACTGGCTTCCCCACGCCAAGACAAAACATGATGGGAAAATGTGGATTTATAAAACATTTGAGCGGTGGCATGAGCAAGATTTTAAGTTTTGGAGTGAAAGAACGATTCAGCGCATATTTAAGAATTTAACTGACATGGGTCTGTTATTGGTAGAAAAACTGGCAATCAACAAGCAAAACCGAGTTAATTTCTATACGATTGATTATGAAAGATTAAATGAAATTAGCGCAGATTTGGGTAAAAAACTACTTGAAAGTACTGAAAACAAACATAACGACAAATTGTCTAAATGCAATAAGACAGATTGTCATGATGAATTACGACAGATTGACGATATGGATAACGTCAACTTAGCACCATCTATCATGACGACAGACTGTCATGATGTTAAAGAGAATAAACAAGAGACTAATAAAGAAAATACAGAAGAAAGCGTTGTCGCCTCTTTCGATGATTTTGATAGTCAATATGAAATATACAAAACGCATTTACAGGCGGCAGGTGTATTACCCCTATCTGGATTCATCAATGAGCAAGAATTAAGATTAGAACTTTATGGTTTCCATTCATACTGGTTTGAAAAAAATCTTAGTGAGTCGGTACGCATTGCTAAGCTAGTCAACCTATTTCAGAAAATGGATAAAAAGCGAATCAACAAATTTAAAACCAACCTTGATGAGCATACTCCATTACACCCTAGTCATATACCTGTTGAAGCAATCTCAACAGCCAAAAAACAGCATGACCCTAAAAGTATAGCTGCCATGATTGCTGCCGCTGAAACAAAAATTGAGAGGAAATAATGAATCATTTATATAACACAGGTCTTGAGCAATCTGTAATTTCTACGCTTATCTCAACAGATAATGCCTACGAGAAGGTTGTAGGAAAAGTAAAAGCTGATGACTTTTATGCAGGTGCGCATCAACTAATATATGAGTCTATCGAGTCACTAGCTACATCTGGGCAGCCATACGACAGAGTAATGATTATCGATAAATTATTAGCCGATAAGAGAGATAAGGCTATTATCGAATATATATCGAATGAGCTGCAAACAATTGCACCATCGATTTTTAATATTGAAAGCTACATAGAACGCTTAATTGATTTATCGCAACGTAGAAAAATCAGTGAATGTTATGAAAGAGCAAAACTTAAAATTTCTAATTTTGATTTAGCGCCTATCGATTCTTGGAGCTTAACGGCTGAAGATGTTAATGCAGTAATGCAGGGTACAGTCAGCGAGGTCTACTCAAACATTAGTCAACTTATAGAAAACTTTGTAGAAGATTTAAAACACAATGCCACTGCAGGGGTTTCACCAAACATTAAAACAGGGTTGGTCGAGCTCGATAATAAAACAATGGTCATGAATGGTGAGATGGTGGTTATTGCAGCTCGTCCTTCAATGGGTAAAACAACATTGGGGCAGACCATCGCTATAAATATTTCTCAAAATGAAGACGGTGTTGTTGTGTTCTTTAGCCTTGAGATGCCAAAAGCTAGTATTGTTAAGCGTTTAGTAAGCAGTATGGCTAACATACATATGAGCAAAGTGTTTAGCGGACAAAATCTAGATACACAGGATTGGGAAGGTATCATGAGTAACAAAAAGCGCATCGAGGCATTACCGATGATTATTGATGACCGTAGTGGCATCACTACAGGACAGATGCGAGCCACATTAAACCGCATACGCCAAAAACACGGCAGAATATCGGCAATCATAGTAGATTACATTCAGTTGATCCGGGCTACTAATCTAAAAGACAATCGAGAAGGGCAGATTAGAGACATATCGTCAGCTTTAAAAGGATTCGCTAAAGAGTTTGATTGTCCAATGCTTGCGCTATCGCAGCTTAATCGTAGTTTAGAAAATCGAGATAACAAACGTCCGATTATGAGCGATTTACGAGATTCAGGCTCTATTGAGCAAGATGCTGATCATATCATCTTTATCTATCGTGACGAGGTTTATAACGAAAGGTCAGTTCAAAAAGGCATTGCTGAGTTGATTATTGGCAAACAGCGTAACGGCTCGATTGGTACTGTTAAAGTTAAGTTTGAAGGAGAATACAGTCGTTTCGCTGATCTCGCTTAAAGCTAGTGTTAAGATAATCCACAAAATTAACTTCATACAAAGCCCTGCATACTATCTTAGCATGCAGGGTATTTTAAATTTATCAAACCCCAATATTCAAACCCCGAGTTTCACAAAGCCACCTGACAAATCTTATGATTAGCCATTTATAATGAAAGCTTTGTATGAAAAGGCTTAGATGAACTAGTGATATAGTGTTTTCACATTTTGGTAGGAAATCAGTATATCTATAAATGCTATTTATAGACCCGCAATATTATAGGTAATCACATCTAACAATTTTAAATTATGAATGTGAGTTAATTCTGCAAACGCTCATTACTTCAAAACCACCTTGCCAGCCGCACCATCCATTCGATAGTGTTTAATGTCCCCGGCGATAACCAGATTAATGGCTTTTTCAATCTCATCAAGGGGAATATTGAACCACTCTGTCGCCTTGTAGAGGTTATCATTTGCTGCTTTTGAAGACACTTTAACTCTTTGATCGTAGAAGAAAGCGTGTAGTACACCTTCTACACTGCGGGCATTAGCATCATATACCTGCCACTCAGCGATAATATCTACAGGCTGTTGCAAGAATGCGGTATCCCTAATTGAGTGCTTAGTGCGAGCCTCTCCTGTAAGGGTCGAAAAACCAACTTTATGCAAATTTCTATAGTGCGCTAAGTTGCTTGGCGTATCAGTCAGCTTGGCGACATAAATGACACCAGTAAGTTGCCGATCATCTCCGAAGTTTTTTGCTAATTCATCGTCCATCCAGTCAGGATCGGTAATTAACAGCTGATAGCTGTTTTCATATTTATATTGAGCAGTAGCTAAAGAGCGAATGAGCATATTAGATTCAGTACCATTAGCAAACACCAGACGAAGTCGCTGCTGGTTACGCTCATTCTTCCGATTCTCTGCTTGGTATATATCCGCTACATAACACAAAATCCCGTTTAAAACGAAGACGCTGCCAATGTTGATATCTTTTACTGATGAAAAGTTGGTTTTAGTAAAAGCTCCCGTTTGAATGGCTTGAGATATACGCTCAAAGGTTGCCTCAAACTTATAAAAGTCCTTACATTCAAAGCGAGTTGCTATTTCTTCATCATCGTACTGGTCATAAGTATTGCGAGAATTGAGCTGACTATCACTGACTAAGATTTCAGAATGGATATTGTCAAAAATCCCTAGGTCATCACTGTTGAAAATATCATCTAGACTGTTAATAATAGGTGGCTCGCTAACAGCCACGGTTACCGGCTCAGCTTCTTTAGTGCTAGCGCTGACTGCCTTTTCAGAACCATCATCCTTATTACTCATACTTTTGTCTGAGAGAGTCGGTTTGTCGTCAGATAGGGTAGAAGTAGTACTTTGCGTAGCCAATAAGCCATGCTTATCTAAAGCTAGCAGTTCCTGCGAGTTTGCGTGGTTGGTTTGTATGGTAGCTAAGAGGCGAGCATTTATCTTTTCATTAATATCGTTAGCACTGCTACTAGGCACGCGCCCATGTTGATCGATAAAAATGTTGATACTGTCAAACTGCTGCGCTAAAACGCTATTATTATCTGCGCTTTTGGTGACAGGCTTTATGTCGTCTAGTAGACCAGTACTGTCATTTAAAAAGATATCTTCTAGTGTCTTGTATTCACGACTTTGATAGATCTCATCGAGTTTAATCATGACTATTGGCTTCTCGCTTAGCTTTTTGGTTTCTGACATAGGAGATAACTTCAGTCATACGCCGCTCAATAGCATCTTCTGAGTTTCTATTAGGCTGACGACCTTTATTCTTGATAAAAGCCACTATCTTTGGCCACATCAGGACGGCTTCTGCCTCAGTTACGGTAGAACGGCTGGCATGCACGACGTCATTAATCGTTTGTAGTACTTCTTTATCGACGGTTCTAGAGAGAACTTCATAGGCATCATGAAAGGGGTTAACTGATTTGACAAGATCGATGGGAAGGTTGTTTACATTGACAAACTTACTGCCAACCTTCACAAAGCCGTTGCTAGGATTTGAGTCATTGCTGCTGCTTGATTTGGTTTTAGGGTTATATATTTTTGCGTCAGCTGGCAGGTGGCGCTCTTTAATAATGTCGTTTTCATTGAGCTGACTTTTTCGTTCAGCATTTAGAGTAGCGATATCTACATACTCAGTGCCTTGCTTAATGAAACAGCGCTCATTTTCGATGATCGCATCTTCAGGAATATCCTTACCTTCAACCACGCCGCCTTGGCGATTGATGGCCATATATTGCATGACGCCTTCTTGTACTTGCCGTACTTCATTGGCATCTAGCGTTGGGTATTTACTACGAATAATACTTGGGATGACGGTGTCCGATACAGCTTCGGTCTCGACGTTATCGGTTTCGGCGGCGATATACTTTTTGATGCTATCTGCGTTCTGGCATAGCTGAGCTAATATCTCTTCACGATCTTGGTTAAGTATATTCATCACTCGATCAGAGGGAGGATTGACGGTGTCATCAATAATAATGGTACCTGCCGGCAAGTCGAGCGTTCCTAATATGTCTATCTCACTACGACGTTTAAAGTTGATATTAGGTTTAAGTACTTGCTCCATCAGCAGCGATAGCGTAATGGCTTTTAATAAATCATTAACAGAGCTTGTCACTTCAGACTTGTCCGCTTCTGGTTCAGCGATTAAGTTGGTAAATTGGGCATGGTGTTTGCCCGCGCTATCTCTTGTTGAGCGCCCAATAATCTGTACTACCTCGGTTAGAGAGCCGCGATAGCCAATGGTTAATACATGCTCACAATACTCCCAGTCAAAGCCTTCTTTTGCCATCCCAAGGGCGATGATGATATCCATCTGATCGCGAGAGGTAATATCCGCTAAGTAAGCTTGCGTATTCACTCGTATGGCGTCATCAGTCACTAAGTCGGCGAGTAGTAAAAGTCTACCATCGTGTGACCGTATGGTGATGACACCAGTATTGTCATCACGAGATTCAATTTCACCGATAATATCAATAATGCGTCCAACGGTTTCATACTTGTCTGTCTCAGCGGTTAAGCTATTGACGTTAGGGATGTGGATGATGGTCTTTTTGCTAGTATCTAAACACTCATCTAAGGCATCAAAAAATGACTTTTTATAAAAGTGATAACCGAGTCCTAATGATTTTAGGTGCTCATAACCATTCAGCTGTTCATAATAAGTGTAAGTGACCTTATCGAACTTTTCTTCATCGCTATCTGACAAGATGGGTACTGAGTCGCCACGGAAATAGGAGCCGGTCATTGCCACGATATGCGCGCTAGTCTGCGTCATAATGCCATCTAGTATGGCACCCAAGCGGTTTGAGTCATCTGCAGAGACGTGATGGAATTCATCAATACCGATAAGTATATCGTTAAATAACGCTATGCTACCGCCGTCCTCAATCACTTTGTCAAAGCCATATCGAAAGCTATGATGGGTGCAGACTAATACTTGTGGTAAGGAGTCATCACTGCTATCTGTGGTCAAAAACTCTGAGAATATAGTGCTTTTGCGAGTATCACTCAAGGCGAGATTTAGACATAGGTTATAGCGGTCTGCTACTTCCCAATCGGCAAAAAAACCATAATCACTAAGCGCTGTTGACTTAAAGGATTTGCCAATGCTCATTTCTGGAACAGCAATGATGACTTTCTTAACACCTTGATTGATAAGTTTGTCTAAGGCCAAAAACATCATGGCGCGTGACTTACCAGAGGCAGGTGGCGACTTAATGAGTAAGTATTGGCTATGACGCTTCTCGAATGCACGTGCCTGCATTTCCCGCATGCCCATCGAATTATGTGTCTTGCTTTGACCAGTACGGGCGTAAGTTTGATTTAGGATATTAACGGTGGCAGTCATAGTAGATTCATTATAGGTAGAGATGATCGTAAATCTGTAGCGTAGTAAAAATACAGCTCATT
Organism: Psychrobacter sp. DAB_AL62B; assembly: GCF_028895345.1. Taxonomy (NCBI): domain Bacteria; kingdom Pseudomonadati; phylum Pseudomonadota; class Gammaproteobacteria; order Moraxellales; family Moraxellaceae; genus Psychrobacter; species Psychrobacter sp. DAB_AL62B. The sequence goes on along the minus strand of NZ_SAXC01000015.1, from coordinate 27,615 downwards.
TATCATAATAATGTTGTGAAATTAGTAAACACAAGTCAATGTATTATTATTACGATCAAACCTAGCTTTTGAATCATACATACCGTCATCCATATAGTCTGATGCCTGACGTGTTTTGAAATGTTTCCAAACACTTTGCATGTCTGCGTTTTTAGCAAACTTCAGAACGTATTCACCACCTTCTGACTCAGGTCTAAATTTATAATGATACTCTGCTAGAGGCTGTTCGCGATATTTGACCCCATTTGCAAATTTAATATGATATTCAGTGTATTCCATATTAGTATGGATGCTCACATCTTTCATCAGTGGGCTATAACCAGGAGCCCATTGAGACCGTGGAGCTATAGAAAACTCATAAATTTCATCATTTTTATTTGGTTTTGTAAGCGTCTTCATTTTCATTGTTCTGCTAATGAATTTATTATGATTTTCATTGATAGAACTGTAAATGGGTCCGTCTCCGATACAGCCATCCTCCATCCAGGCAAACATTATGAACATATCACCTTCAGGAAGGTCTTGACCATTCTTACCTTTTAGCGATATAAGCTCGCTTTGCGAAGCAGCTGATGCTTGACCCATAGAAAATACAAGTAGGGCAGCTATGGCTGCGCTTGGTAAGATTTTGGAAATCATAATAGAACGCTCTTTATAAGGTGTTTAATGTTGTTTTGGTATGGATGCTGATGCCAAATAAGCTACTTAGCTTTCTTTTTACCTTTGCTCTGTTTTTCAGCTTCGATAAGCTGCTCATAACGTGCCAGCAAATGCGCCAAGCGCTCTTCGGTATTGGCAAATCCTTGCGGACGGTATAGCTTATCTACCGCGTCATCGAGAGTGCTATGCGCTTGTTTTAAGTCCTCAGGCATCTTATCTGGATCGTATAGCTCTGCTAAAGTCATGCCAGCATTACTAGCTCGAGCGAGTAGGATTTCTTCTGCGAGGCTTTCAATGTTTTTCTTCTGCTCGTCAGTGGCATGAGGAAAGGGAAAGGTATTGTATACAATAGTACCTGAATATCTGTAATCGCTCTTTAGACGACCAGCAACTAACCGCATCCAGTCATTATGAATAATCGAAGTCAGTATAGCAAAGTCATATAATGTACCGTTTGGAATGATCTGGTTAGCGTCGCTTGAGATAATGTCATGGTCTAAAAAACCTATCGGCACATAACGTCGTCTTTCTGATGAAACTCTCGGAATTAGAATGTAATTACCTGATGTTGGTTGGCTTATGTACCAAAATAAATGAGGTGTCTCAGCCATTTCTCGAGTATCTTTATTGCTACTCTTAAGACGATGTTCTCTCACTAAGTTACATGTTTTCATTAGAACTTCTGAATTTTCAATATCTTCATTGGTGGCATTAATAAGCCATAGACACCAACGATTCTTTCCATTTAGGAACTCCTGTGAGCCCAATATTTTTCTTATAAATTTACTTAGCTTAGGTTCTTTTATTAATATCTCATTTTTTTCCTCGTTGGTTAAAAGTAAAAAACCACCTTCATTTGGCATACTACCAAAAACCATAGTTGAGCCGCCATGAAGTGGTTTCGATTCTTTTTCTACAGCTATGTTCGAGCCTTCAACTAAATAAGGGCTAATATTACTTACTGCTTTAGAGAGCCATTTCTTATCAAAAAAACTAAAGATTGTTTTCTTATTGCAATTATCTTTATAGGATAACCCTAAAATCACAACATGAACTGCTGCGTTGTTTTTAGCATTATTCTTCCAAGGAAACGTTTGATAAGCAAATTCAATTTCAATACCTAAGTTGAACATAGCTGGGAACAACATAGCTACTTGCATTCCTTGAGCAATAGAATTGGTCGATACTAGCGCCATTTTAGATTTCGTTTCAGTAATATATTGAGCACCCTTCCAGAACCAGCAAGAGATATAATCCAGCTTTTTATAGGATTTAAAACCCTTAAACACCAGTCGCACATCATCAACCTGCTCATCGTTACGACTACCAGTGCCTCCGAACGGTGGATTACCAATAATATAGATCTCATCAGTGCTATTGTTCGGGCAGACTTCATTCCAATCTATACGTAAGCTATTACCATAAACAATATGACCACTTTCTTTAAGCGGTAGCATGGGCTGAGACACGCCAAACTCTTGTTCACAGAGCACATTCATTTGATGCTCAGCTAGCCAGAGTGACAAGCGTGCTATTTGACTGGCAAAGTCGTCGTACTCAATACCGTATAAATTATCTAAGCTGACCACACTATCAAAGCCTAAACCTAACAGGTTGTCTTTAGAGCCTAGTAAATCGCGTTGTGCCTTTAATACATCAATTTCTAGCTTACGTAACTCTTTATAAGCGATAATCAAAAAGTTGCCCGAACCGCAAGCTGGGTCAAATACTTTGATTTGGCTGATACGCTTAAGTAAGGCATCTAAGCGCTCGGCTTTATTGTTCTTATGGCGATTGTCATAACTTAGCGCTATGACCGTGTCTAGCTCTACACGTAGCTCATCTAAGAATAGCGGCTGTATGACCTTCATGATATTGCTAACACTGGTGTAATGCTGTCCTAAGCTGCCACGCTGCTCAGGGTCAATCACCGCTTGAAACATGGAGCCAAAAATATCTGGATTAATCTCGGCCCAGCTCAAACGGGCACACTCTAGCAAGATACGGCGGGTACGCGCATCGAACTCAGGAATGGCGAACTGATATTCAAATAAGCTGCCGTTCACATAGGGGAATGCAATTAGATGCGTGGGCTTGGCACTACGCTCTGCGCTAGACTCAGGTAAATCGAGAACTTCAAACAGCTCAAACAGTGTACTATCGACATCGCTACCATCTATATTGGTGGTTCTATCAATAACATTATAGAACTGGTTAGCATCGAAAATACCGGTGTCTTCAGCATAAAAGCAGAATAGTAATCGCGTTAAAAATATATTGAGAGCATGCAAATCATCAGCAGTATTAAACTCGTTGAGCTTACGGATATGGTCAAACAAGCGTCCCATCTTTTCAGAAGCTTGTACATCTGCAGGGTGCTCTGAGTACTCACGCGCACGCTCTAGGCCGGCAAGTGGTAAGAGGAAGTGATAGTTTTTATAAAGATCGGTAAAGTCGCAGTCAAGCGTCTCATCATACTTGGTGTCACTAATCAGTACGGTGTCGAAATCTGTCACCATTACCATGCGGATTTTGTGCTGGTTAATGATTGGGCTAGTTATCATCTCACTTAGTGCTTTAGCAAGGTCTTGGCCCGCAGCTATAGGCTTAAAGTAGATACGATGTTTATTGGCAACCTCGCCAGCTTCAGGATTGGCTGCGACATTATAACGGCCGTCATTCTTTCTGAGAGAAGTAATCGTAGATTTTGAGACATCTAGCAGCGTTAGGAAATCGTATATAAAGTCTTCTTTTTTATTCTTATCAATGACTTTAGTGGTTAATTTTTCTAAATCTTCAAAAAACTGGGTTTGGTTAAATGCCATGGTTGTCTCTGTAGATGATTTACTGGTGTGAACAAGTAAGCTAATGTGCAATTATAGCGCTATCTTATCGTATTTAAAGGCTTAAGTGTTCTGAATAAGAGGATGGATATAGTATTTTATTGCTTATGTAGTCGATACGCTACAAGCTTATTAACAAGGGTTAACGATGATAGTTGGTACTAAGTTTCAGGGTGATTCTACTCGTATTGCAAAGATTCAGCATGAGGCTTATGGGGAGGCGTTACGTATAATTATCGATTTTGCTACCAATAAGCATCGTAAAGCAGAGCAAGTCGTTGATGTTCGCACAGAACTGAGTGACTTGCGTGATGAGCTAGACAGTTTTGATCATAGAACCTTGCAGTGGCTGCATGACTGTATGGCAGCTGCGTTCCGTATGGAGTATTGTCTTAACGCAGATTTTCTCATTTACAAAATACCAGACCCTCATATACCCGAAGAGACTGTAGCACTTTGGCTTGAATTTCTTAGAAAAGAGCTTGAGAAGGTATTTGCTGAGTATTGGCAGCTTCCTAGATTAATTCTTACTGCGGCTCTCTATCCAAATCCTGATAAAAAAGGTATGGCGGCAGAAGACGAGATTTATGAGCTGACTCAATTTTTATATCCTGAAATGGAAATGAATCATACTGAGGGCGAGAAAGGTACAGTCAATCTGTATCAAAGCAAGACAATTGGTTGCGATTGTATAAAGCCCGAACAGAGCCAAACAAACTCTCAGTTCGATCATGAGCTATTGCTTGATGGTATGACTCTTGCCGGCGCATATTTCGAAAGTGGTGTTCATGACTTTGGTGATTACGCTGCAGCGATGATTAATGATTTGGGCACCGACATAAAGCCCTACTTGCTTTCATTTTGGGAGGGTATTCGTGCTTGGGAAGATTTTGACACTCAGGAAATGACCAGTGTAGAGAATAGTAAAAGAATGTATGAGAAACTACTATTAGAGCATGAGCATGGACTTAGCACACAAATGGTAGCTAACATTAGAAAAGAGCGCCAAAATTATGAGCGCGAGGAAGTGATGCATAACCAGTCTCTACACAAGGAGATACTGGAAACGTGGAGACAGGACAGCCCACAAATGACAGCACGACTGAAAAAGCAAAACCTACTGGACGATCTAGCGTTCGTGGTGCAGGAAAGAATGTGGCAAGCGATGGATGAGTACCAAGCTATCGGAATGCCACGGTCGGACGCGAAGGAACAAGCGTACAAGGATCATCTGATGCTAGAGCCTGAGAAGCTTTCATATTGATAAAATATATTATGTATGCTGTTGGGCTATTAAAAATGCTTCTAAATTGTGCGGAATAAGCGATAACAGCTTAATCACATAGTTATTAAAATGATTTAAATAGATGGAATGTACTAAAAAAGTACCTCTGGTGCCATCTATTAGCTAGGGAGATAGAAGTTGTCACAGCGAAAAATACTAACTCAGCTACAATTAAAGAAAAACCATAAAGGTACTTTTTGCGCTGATATTGAAGTAGAGGGTCAAAAGCTTTGTGCCTTTTTATCCAATAAAGTAATAGAAGGAGGAAAGCTTTATACATATCCTATAGAGGATAGTCACTATTGGGCTAGTATTAACATAAGTAAAACTAGTGCCTTTATAAATCAGTTGTTGCCATTGTCTCAATATAATAAGCGATCGTCAGAGCTTGAATATGGGTGCTACTGTCAACGGCTTGAAGATGGTCGTATTCAACTCACACAAGAGCAGGGCGATGACTATATTGTCTTGCCTAAAGGATCGGTATATTCCAAGCTATATCGAATATTTTATAACAGCTTAGTTGTGGTGACCTTTAGTCATGATACTGATTATCAAAAAGGTGGCTTTGTTATTCAGCAATGGCAGACTAAAGAGCCTGAATATGTCAATAAAGGCGTCGTTACCAATATTCGTAAAAAAACTGATGATCCAACTACTTATTTAGCTGATTATTATGTTGCTAAAGGGGTGTTTTTACCTGTTCTTTTTTATAGCTCTCAAACTAAAAAATTAGGTATTCACAGCGTTACTGAGCAAGCCATACTACCAGCGAGCATCATCTTTGATGATAAAGGGTGCAAAGCCAAAACCAGCTTACCTGCGAATACTGAGCGATTATTAGCGCTGCACAACCAACCAATGGCAGACCTAATTTTTGTCGAAACAGAGCTTAGAGAGAAAGATGGCAAGGAGTATAAGTTATACAGGTTTGTCACGCCATTGATTGAGGGCATTAGCTTAAATGTAGAGGCTTGGCAGTCGGACCTTGAGCACTTTATTAAAGATGTGTCGGCTTTGCAACCAGAAGACACGATTAAAGTGCATCTGTCTTATTATATGAACAAAGAATGGTGTAATTTTAAACTATCAGTCGCCACAGAGGATGAATACCACCAGAGATTCCGCTGTATAGAGATGAAACACGTAAGTTATGTTGATATGGCATTGTTTGAAGCCATAGAATCGCCTTATATTCGGGTGTTAGTGGAGAGGAGTGAGCTGGTAAGAAATAGAATTTATGCGATTCATTCAGGTGTTGAGTTTGATTTACATATCATTAGAGAAGAGTCAAAAAAACCTTGGCAGATTAAATATATAGATAGAGGTTTGTTTATAGGTATAAACAGTGATAAAGCGTATAAAGCTGAATGCACTGTTGGCAATATTTGGAGTCGATATGACAACCATCCTGATTATGTAATGAAGATTGAGCGCAGTCAAAAAAACTATGCGTTCAAAAACCATGCTATCGCCTCGGTACGTAGCAAACATGTAGACCTAGCGCTCATTATTCCTAAGTCGCTATTGATAGCGCGGGGTTTTCGTACGCTAGATATTGGTAAAAAGCTATCGGTAGCTTTTAAAGAAATTACTTTTCCGGTATTCACCACCGAGGCCATTCGCATATTGTGCGCCGATGATCTGCAAGATAGTGATGAGAACCAAGGTGGTGCTGGCGGCAGTGTTATTGTTTTTGCAGAGTATATTGAACAACTACCTGATCATATCGGCAAAAAACCACCGTATAAGGCCACACCTAAATATGGTTTTTCCATCATAGACAGTGATGATAGCGCTATTTTTACTGATTGGGAGCATCAAATGAGCCAAGTTGATGAGCCAGAAAAATATCGCTATAAGGTACGTACTGAAGCATCGAAGTGGGGAATTGAGGTTAAAGAACTTATTTCAGCGAGTATAAAATGAGCAAAACGTTACAAGTGTTTTATGAGCAAATGAACTTTGATTCGATGAGGAAGCTGTATGATCTCGAGCGTATCCCTCTTTCTTTTCCAGACGATATAGAGTCTTGGGCGGCGACGCTTAGTCAACCATTCGACCTAAAAAGCCTTGCATCGGCTAATTCGAACCAAGTTTATTATGTGCTATTAGAGTTTGTGAAACGTGGAGCGCCTAAAGGTTATGGAGTCTTGGCAATCCCAGTCACTCTCGATGTGCCTGAGGATGGGCAGGCTGGCGTCTACTTATTACCAAATATAGCTGAGACAATTACCTTAAACGCCGAGTACTATCTAGGAGAGCATAATTCTGATGAGCGCAATCATAACGCCCCTGAAATACAGTTAAATGATAGCTCCTTATCTTATGAGGATTTGTCATATTCGTTACAAGTAGGAACTTCTCAAACTTGGTTTAGTCAGGCATGCCAATATCTGTATACAAGCTGTCAAGTTGATTCATTACACGCCTTGCGTGAGAAAATACAAAGGCAGCTTAAAGGTCAAGAGATAGAACCGAAGTTGTCTTTGGTCGCAAAGCCCGATGATGGCGCTAAGAAACAGTTGATACAATTATATGAGAGCTTGTTATCTGATGGTGCTCAGACTTATCAACATACTGCTTTATCTAAGCTACTGTCAGTTTATGATGTTGATTCAGTGAATACTCAAGCATTAGATTTTACGGCAGATGATTTATATAATGATTTATTGACCACAGCTCAGGACAACTATGACCCAAATACACCCTATTTACTAGGTCATATGGATACTCAAAAAAGTAGTGATCATCCAATCTCATTAAAACATAACCGTGAGTTATTCCCACTAGACAACACCCAGCGCCATGCTTCGCTAGCAGCGGCTTATTTAGATAAAAATTATCAAAACAATAATAGCTATGGTCGAGTATTGGCGGTCAATGGCCCACCAGGCAGTGGTAAGACCTCAATGCTTAAAGCAGTGGTTGCGCATTATGTGGTAAAAGCAGCTCTGCTTAGAGAACCCTGTCCTATCATTGTGGCAAGCGGTGCGACTAACCAATCGGTAAAAAATGTTACCTCTGCCTTTCCTGATGTGGTGCAAGATGATAATGATGAGTATCTACTTGAGTACCAGCGCTGGATTCCACATTGCCCAACTTACGGTAGTTTTTTTGCTTCACAAGATGCTGAGAGTAAGTTAAGTCATAAAGAAAAAGAGCAAATCCCAATTCTAAGTATCGTGGGACCAAGCAAACCGTATAACTTTGAGTGGAAAAATGTGGGGGCGCAGCTCAATGACTTGCATGCCAATAATGAGTTAGCCAATTATTATCTAAAAAAGGCTAAGGTATTTTTTAGTCAACAAGGGCTATCAGCACCAACTGATATACAGCAAGCTGTTGATGGTTTGCATTATTTATTGTCTTTAACTTATATCGAGATGGCAGAGGCATTGAACAGCGCCAAAACGCAACTTTTTTCAGATAATGCTGATTTGGATAAAGTATTTCCGTTATATCAAGAAGAAAATCACCTGCCAGCCTTTAAGAACACTCGTGAAGACTTAATTAAACTTTATAAATATAATGACATAAAGGTTTATGAAAAAGTATGCCGTGAAATCATACGCGATGAAGCTATTGAGCCTGAGTATTATCCAGTTGTATTGCGTCGAGCAGCGCTAAATTTGTTGATCGAGCAATGTATTGATTTAGAGTACCGCACCCAGCTGTTTCATTTAGCTGCTCGCTATTGGGAAGGTCAATTTATCATTGACCAAGCATCTCATTTGCATTTTTCACGTACCGAAGACAATATAATCGCAGGTTTGCGGCGTGTGTGTATGATAACGCCTGTAATTATCTCAACTACTAACCGCCTGCCAGCCTTACTTAAGATTATGAGTTATCCGAAAGGAGCGACCCAAACAGATTATGTGTATGGAGGTATCGACTTGCTTATCACTGATGAGTCGGGTCAAGCGACTATTATGAATGCCTTGCCATTAGCGTCTTTGACCAAGCGTTTAATGTCTGTGGGCGATGTCTTGCAATTGGCACCTGTGATTGATACGCAAAAAGATGTTTCCCCATTTGATGAGTATCTGATTTGGTTAAAACATGGCTATTCATCAAAGAAGGTTGCCGCTTTATTTAAGCAGCAGCTATCGGTATCGCATGGTAGTTTTTTGCATGTGGTACAGGAGAGCTCTAGTTTAAACTATCAAGGCAAAGGCTTTATGTTGCGAGGTCACTATCGCTGCTATCGGAATATTATCGACTACTGCAATCGACTGGTATATGAAAACAAGCTGTTTTATATTCCACCGTTAGATAAAGACCGTAAAGATGAAGATTTACCAGCGATGGCTTATGTAGAGTCAACAGGGTCTTCTAGCAAAGGGCAAGGTGGTTCATCTAAGCAAAACAAAGATGAAGCTGAAATGATTGCGCGGTTGGTTGTTGATAAGTATAGCGCTTGGCAATCATTGTTAGGAGACAAAACAGATAAACCACGTCTACAGGATATGGTAGCAATTATCACACCATTTAATAAGCAGCCAAATTGCATACGTGCCGCTTTAGTGGCTGAAAATAGCACCCGAGGTACAGTTATTCCAGAAGAAGAGATTACTGAGACCATCATTAATACCATTCATACGCTGCAAGGTGCTGAGAAAGATATTATTATCTACTCTGGCGTACAATCTCATGATGATGGCGAAACCCTATTTTTTGAAGATCAACCGTACCTTTTAAACGTGGCAGTCTCTCGTGCTAAACAGTCGTTTATTGCGTTTCTATCACCAAAATTATATAAATTAGACAGTCCTGAAGTTATTGAGCACGAAGAATTTCAAACAACTAATTCTATACATTATCTAGGTTGGTACATGGCCAACTTTGGTGTGCGTCTCTTTCCAAACTATCTGTTTATTGTTGAAGCGCCGGGTAAGATAAAATCGCTTAAAAAGATTTTGAAAAGTGACTATATTGTACATGCCACAGGTGGTGCAATTACCAATATGGATCTTGAAAGTGCCTCGGTAGAGGTGGCAAGCCAGCAGCTACGTCCACAATATGAATTACTGCCCAATGGGGAAAGAACGCTAGAAGTAATATTAAAGCAAGGTCCACAAGTCAAAAAAATATATGTAGCGACTGATGACGATAATGTTGGTGAGGCTATCGCCTGGCATCTGCATCATGCTATCAAACAGCGTGCGCCCCAGCTTATAGAGAAGTTTGAACGGGTGGCGTTACGGTCAATAACTGAAGATGGGGTATGTGAGGCGCGTAACAATTCAAGACAGATTGATCAAAATATGGTCTCTGCTGAAGTTGCCCGACAAGTTATCGACCGCTGGTTGGCACAGTATATGTGGACGTTGCTAGCAGAGCATTTACCCTATGGACATGCTGGTCGCCAGGGTATGGGTCGAGTAAAGGCGGTGATATTGGATTTAATAGCACAACATGAAGCAAGCGTAAAGCGATGCAAGTCGACTACCTTGAAAGTCAAGTTAATGGTAAATGGGCGTGAAGTAATGGGGCAGATGCCAAACGTGCCCGCTTCTTATCTAAAAAAGGTAGCAGAGCTCATTGAAGAAACGGGTAAACCTATCACAGCAAAAAACATTGAGAAATACACACTTGTTGATATTCAAAGTGATATGGTTGAGTATGAGCCTTTTAGCCGCTCAACGCTTGAGATTATGTCATTAGCTTGGCAAAAGCACCGCATGATGCCCGCAACAACCATGCGCATATTACAGCAGCTTTATGAGGGAAGTTCATGACAAATAGCGCCCACGATGATATCTCTGTTATAGATCAAGACGCATTAGCTCATATTCACAAGGATGATGAGCGCAAACTATTTACACTTATTCAAGAGATGCAAGACAGCGAGAACTTAGGTGCTGCTCAATTTATGCGCCAAAAGATGCAGCTTGAGCTTGAAATGGCAGAAGGAGAAGATAATCTTTTTATCACTCTACAAACCAATATGGCGGTGGAAAAAGGCTGGCTAGGCACGCCTTTGGGTGAACTCTTTAATAGTGGTGATGGTGAGCAATCTAACTGTCTGTCAGATGAGGATATTAAAGCTATTGAGAATGGTGATTTTACTATGGAGCTGTCTTTACAAGATGAGTCAGAAGCTCTATCACTGACCAAGCTATTACAAAATATGGATGTTTTTGAGGTGGGTCGCCCATCTACAGTGGCATCAATTATCGAAAGCCTAATGCACGACAGTGAGCTGATAAATATAGTAAAAGAAGGCGATAAGGTAGAGATGACCGAGCAGGGGCGTGAGACTTATGCGGTGTTGCAAAAACACTTGGGCGATGTGGCCACCTTAGATTGGAACAGTCATTTTATATCGCAACTAAACAAAGTCGAATCTGGTGAAATACCACCAGACATGCCTATCTTCGCAGTATTCGAGAGGCTATATGGTAAAGAGGAGAGGGAGTCTTTGCAGTATCTAAGCTGGACCAATCCTGACGATTTGTATCAAGTATCTGATATAGACGCTCATGAAGACAAAGCGACCATTGGGAAAATAGCCATTGAACGCAATAATAAGCAGTCATAGTCGTGGGCTATATTACTTACCCTCGCACGAGCGGCTCAAAAAAAGACATCAAGCGTGCGCAAGCTATATTGGTGTTAATTGAACAATTATTGCTTAGCTTTAATCCTAATGATTTAAGTTTACTATTAACACTGGTTGCGAGGATTGGCTGGGCTAATTTACCGCCCGCACTTCGCCATAAACTATTACAGCTTCTTTATTACGATTTATTTAGGAGGATCAACGCACGTAAAGTTGAGGACGCTAAGGCGCATCGTAGTACCGTCAATATAATGACAAAGGCGCTGGTTGATGTTGCGTTCACCCTCTCTAATAAAACTGCCTTTGATGAAGCAGAGCTGCCTTTACATGAGTACCTGACAGCCAGTGGTCATTGGGCAGTGTCATTAGGGCAGAAGGTAAACCCAGTTCACTATTCTCAGGATTTACTTATATTTGATAATGGTATACACGTGATATTGACCGCTGGCATGAGCCGTGAAAAATACGATACCGACCAACAAAAGCAAATCAGGACTGCCGCTAGATTATATGACACTGATGCCTTGCAAGCTCTCAAGGTCGCGCATAAACAAGGTATGCTAGTAACGCTTAATTTATTAGCTGATTATATAATTAGAGGCAATACGGATATGGGTTATGATTTGGAAGCCATACCCAAGAGTTTAATGGAGTATCATAGCGTAAGATATGAAGTGTTGAAGCTTATTAAACCATTTAACAATTATAACCAATCTGCCCACGCCAATAATTTACCACAACAAAAAAATCACGGCGGCAAAAATATATCTTTTGCCTTTTATTTGACAACGCTTATCAGAGAAAGCGCATTAAGCTTTTGGGTAGAAGATAGTCAGACAAGAGGTACTGAATGTCGATTTTTAACCATTCAGCTTATCAGTATAGCTCGAATATTTATAACACAACGACGTGAGCCGACTGTTTTAGCGTGGTTGGAAGAAATAGAGATCGTATTGATTGATTTTTTTACTACCGTTCGCGTAAAACGAGTAACAAACAGTTCACCTCGACTGTATCTTCAAAAAGAAGCAGAGGTGCTTGCTGCTTGTATAAAACAAGAGCTACTACAACATTCTCTGTGTTCGAATGAGTCTATTCCTATACTACAAGCGTGTCCTATAGCGATGTCCGATATCCTAACAAAGCTACCTAACTTAGAAAGCTCGGAAAATGAGTATATTGAGTTCTTATAATGAGCAATAATTTTGACTATATCACAGTAAATAAGGTACTCGTTCAAGGTGGCGGTATTATCTGCTTGCAGTCCTACGAAAATGACAACATGCACGTTATGCCGCCCGCCGCCATCAAAAAAGTCACTTTATATAATGAGTATTCTCATAAAACTACTTTGCTTACTACAAACGTCACCTTAGCAGACATCACCGTATCCTCACTTGGCACGATTTGGGCGGTGGATATGATGGGGCATCTATATGGTTCTAAATCTAAGTTAAATGGTAGTAACTTGTATGAAAAGCTGGAAACTCAAGCGTACGCATTAAAATGGTCGTACCAGAGGATAACAGAGCAAACGCCCGTTTGTATCATTGGTGAAGATAGTGACTTATGGATAGCAACTTTTGAGGGTACGTTGATTCATTATGATGGACGAAATTTTACCAGCTATGCCGGTATAAAGCGCCCTATCAGGTTCAAAAAAGTAGATGGTGATTATTTCTTAATGGGGTATGGCTGCCAGCTAATGCAGTATAAAAATAAACAATGGCATGCTATGACGTTTGACCCTTCAATCGCATCAGACACACCTATCAATGATGTCACCTATGCTAATGGTCAACTACTGGCGGTGTCAAATTTAGGTTTGATATTACACCAACAATCTAACAACATATTTGCAATCACTATGAATATGCCAGATATTCCTTGGTTTGGCTGTGACACCTTAAATGGTACCGTATATTTGGCAGGGGGTAGCAAAGGTGCTTATATGCTGCCGAAACCAGAGAGTAATAATGTGCTCGAGGTTACTCTAATTAAACAAGGGTACTTTGTGGCGGTTGAGGTTTTGGATATAAAGGTGGTGTTTTTGCAGGCAAATACCACAAGTGCAAATTTTGTGTGCTATCTGCCGTCTGCACAAAAACAGTGGTTTTTGGTTAGTACTTAAATATAGAAAATCACTACTTAAATTAATCAGACAGGGATTAAGCTAAATGAAAGTAAGTATGGATAAGGTTGAAAATGAGTTATGTCTAGTACAGTTTTGACACCTAAGGACAAGGACGGTGCATTTTTTGAGTGGTGCTATGATGCCGATGAGTGTATTGAGCAGCTATCACTATTGACGCAATCGAAATATAGCGACAATGATGCTGTCAATACTGAACTATCCTATAATTCGAGAGACGTCGCTATTCTTTCAGAATGGATCGTTTTATCCCTTGAAACGCAATCGGTTGCGTACTATCGAAATGAGTTTGAAGAAGTAAGTAAATTAATAAATGCTATAGCATCTGCTACTTTGCCACTAGCTGCTTCTTCAACCACTCGCACTTACCTGCAAGATTATCCTAAGTTATTGCACACAGGACTGCGTGCGATATTGACGCAAACTCAACATAAAATAGATTACAATCGGTTATTAGAATTGTATCGTCTGCTACCCAATATACCATGCGCTAAGACGCTAGATATTTATATCATGTTTCAATGTCATTTTGGTTTTAGCAATACACTCAGCCGTTGGCAAAGCGATTTTAATTATCATAAGCAGGAGAGTGGCTGGCACGATTATAACGCAGTGCAACTTGAGGTTGGTATAGCCTTAAATAAAGCACGTATTTATAAAGAGTCTGCATTGTTGACTAAACTAGATGAAAAGTTTTCAGACTATATTCTTGCCTTAGAAGACATGCCATTAGCAGCTGAATGGTTTCCTTGGTTATCTTGGTTTGTTTTACAGAAAATATGACATATGGTATATCTAGGAAAGTGAGCTGTGCTGAATAAACTGTACAACTAAACTTGGTAAGCTAAGCAAAATTAAGGGAGTTTACCATGACCAAGAAAATCAGAACTTATAGCTTCCAATTTAAAGCCGAAGAGATCAAGAAGATAACAGGCAACAATGGCAATATCTCAGCGACCGCAAAGCAGCTTGGCATAGCCGTACAAAATTTATGTAACTGGCACAAAAAAGCCAACCAAGGCAAGCTTGAAGGGACAGGTCAATACTATCCTGAACTGATAGCTGTGCTAGAAGAGAACAAGCGCCTTAAACGTAAATTTAAAGTGGCTGAAGAGGAACGTGAGATATTAAAAAAGGCGACGGCGTACTTCGCCAAGCATAGCTAGTCAGGTACGCCTTTATTAAAAACCCTACCTGAGTAAATTATCAAATGATTGGAAGTTGCTAACACTATACCCTGTAAGGCTCCAGAAATATTTTCTATTGCGAGTAAAATTTATTCGTCATATAGATTTGCTTATTATACTGATATTTCTGATCCCTCATTAACACAGTTATTAGTACCTAGTAGATTATAAACCTCACAGCATATTCTAAGGTTAAGGTATTCAACTTTGCTAAGCATCATTGGATTCGATTTGCTTCCTATCTGTTATATGAAAGATGAATATATTTTATAAAAATTCTTGAATATCATCTCTATTTTCCCTCCCGTCATAGTTACGAATTCCTCAAACTGCCTATTATTTCCTAAAAAATTATTTGCTGACCATTTTCTAGTCATTTGTTTATGTTACTATTCTCTTTTTTGTAAGTTACAGCTTGTAATTCACTGTTTGGACTACTGTCATGGGTGTTGTGGACGTGAATTTTTATTATCGAATCGAGCTGACTCTAATTTAGCTAGACTTGGATGCAATAGGTTGAATAACAAAGCTTTCAATCTTTTATTTGGTGGGATAGGTGGTATTGATGGATTTGTTAGCTTTAGCGCAATTTTCGCAAGAGTTCTTTATTTTGCCTGCAACGATGTTTTTCTTCGTTGTGATTATCGGTTTTACTTTTTATTTTAACTATACTAAGCCTGCCAAGTTACTAAAGATCAGATTGTCAAAGTTGGCTAACAGTTTAGAAGGGCTTGATAAAAAAGCAAAAACTGATAAAGATTTACTAGATGCAAGTTTTACCGATGACCCTGTATTGAGCCAGGCTTGGTTAAATTATAAACAAACTCTTCATGATATTCATGAAGTGATAGACGGTGAAAGTGTTATAGAACACTCACGGGCAACTGTACCCAGTGAGGTATTTTTCACGGAATCCATCGTAGTAGATATTCCGTTGAAGGTGGATTTTTACAAGCACTTACCCGGCATAATTACTGGTATCGGTATTATTGCGACCTTCATAGGCTTACTGTCTGGATTATTAGCATTCGACCCTGCGGGTAATCCTGACAAGGTTCAAGACAGTTTAGATTTACTACTAAACGGGGTTGCAGAAGCTTTTATGGCTTCTGCATTAGCTATTTTCGCAGCTATGGTTATTACATTTTTTGAAAAGTCTTGGTTAAGAAAATGTTATGAGCAATTACAACGCTTAAATACAGCCATTGATAACACCTTTACTGCTGATGAAAGTGGTGAGGAGTATCTGGCTAAATTACTTAAGTCTTCTCAAGCAAATGAGGCTAATGCTCGGCAGCTTAAAGATAGTCTGGTTAATGAGCTCAAGGTTATGATGACCAACCTAGTTGCAGAGAATAAAAGAAATCAAGGTGATTTCGCATCGCAACTAAGTGACTCTTATGCGCAGACGAGCCAATCGATGGCAACCCAGATTGGCGAGTCTATTACAGATAACTTGCAAGGCCCTTTAGAGCAGATTGCTTCGAGCGTGCAAAAAGTTAGCGGCGATCAAGGTTCGGCTGTGCAAGAACTTATGACTGATGTGTTAGCTGCTTTTATGAGTAAGCTGGAAACAACGTTTGGCGGTCAAATGACAGGTATGAGCGAGATGATGACACAGTCTGTCACGGCTATGCGTGAGATGCAGGCAGGCTTTTCTCAATTAATGACAGATATGCAAACTAACAGTGAAGTTTCGACCAAAACGTTAGAGACTCAAATGGCTAAAATGATGGAGGATATACATCAAAAGCAAAATGAGATGTCTACCCAAATGAATGAAATGGTAGAAAATTTATCTGCTGGTTCGGCTAAAATTGGTGATCAAGGCCTACATGCGGTTGAGCAGTTGAATAGTAAGGTTTCAGATCTTGTCTCAGGTTTAGGCACCTCAATGTCTGGTCTACTGTCAAATGTTGCAGAGCAACGTATCGAGCAAGATCGCCAGATATCAGATAATCAACAAAAATTGCACGAGCAGTCATCTGTATTGATTGATAACTTAGGTAGTGAAATTAAAGAGCTCATTACGCATAGCAAAGAAGCCGTTCAAACTCATAAAGAAAGCATCCAAAAACTGTCTCAAGTAACCACCGATAGTATCACTGGTATGAATAGTGGTGCAGAAAGAATGCGCTTGGCTGCTGAGCAGTTTACTACGGCTGGTAGTTCGCTAAGCACAGTGACTGGTAAAACCTCAGAGCTTATTGCACAGGTTAATACGACTTCAACTAACATGACGAGTGCGAGCAGTAGCCTTATTGAGTTGATAAGAGATTATAAGAATTCTCAAAACAGCGTTAATACTGCCATTGAAGCACTAGAAAATATCATTCAGCAGTCAAAATCTGAAGCTGGTATGACTAGTCAAATGCTTAATGATATGCAGAATATGACGACAGCTTTAAGCCAAGTGAAGAGGGAGATGCAAGAATACTTAGCAGAAGTTAGTGATGTTCTAGTGAAGAGCTTTGATAGCTTTGGTACTTCCGTTGAAAGTAGTCTCAATCAATCGTTGGTGTCTTTTGACAACACACTTAACCAAGCCGTTCAACGCCTTGCAACTGGTGTTGAAGGCTTAGGTAATGTGGTTGAAGACCTTGAAGATCTTACGCAAAGAACTAGACGCTAATTTTGGAGTGTATCGCTAATGATTGGTAATAGGTACGCTAAAAAACCTCGTTCGAAGGATGAGGGTGAGAAGCCTTTTTGGATCTCATTTGCTGACTTAATGACAGCACTAATGACGCTCTTTTTAGTAGTGATGGCAGTATCTTTAATGGTAGTCACTAAGAAAATTAACGAAGCAACGCAAGCTGAAAAAGAACGTAGTTCAGAGATCTTGGATATTTGTACGAGTATTAAAGACGACCCCACTTTAAAGAATCAGCTCATTACAGTAGATTGTAAAGAGAACCGTATAAACTTTGGTGAAGCAGGGCGTTTTGGACACAATGATTACCGATTGAACTCAGAGGGTATAAAAGCTTTAAGTGCTTTAGTACCTGTTGTCTTGGAAGCGGCTAATAGTGAAAACGGCAAAAAATGGTTCAAACAGATTGTGATTGAAGGTTTTACAGATACTGATGGTTCATACTTATATAACCTGAATTTAAGTTTGCGTCGTTCGGAGTGGGTGATGTGCAGTTTATTGGATCCTACATTTAACCCAGAGCTCACTTTAACTGATGAGCAAAAAAACCAAATCAAACAGCTGTTTCTAGCTGGAGGTGTCTCGTTTAATTCAGCAAAAGACAGTAAAGAAGCTTCGCGCCGTGTAGAACTAAGAATGCAGTTTTATGGTTTAAAAGAAAAAGAAAGTGCTGAGGCGCAGCCTATTTTCGTTTCTGCCCCTATTGAAACCTGTCAGCTGGCAAGGTGAATGTGATGAGTATCGCTATATTAAAGCAGAGGCTGAATCAGAGTATCAATAATTTTTCTGAACCTGCCCAAATACATAATAAATTTGCCAAACCGACCAAATTAATTAAGACATTAGAAATCATTGAACGTAAGTTTGATGATATGGAAAATGCTCAGCCTATCGAAGAGAAGATTGTTAACTCAATTTTAAAATTAGAAAAGCATGGTACCGACTATCTAACAAAGCGCGATTGGAAGAACCTAGCGTGGTCACTAAGTAAAAAGCTGCTAAGTTATGAAGACAAGATACTTTTCACTTTTCTAGGTAACCAACTTATTGAACAATTTAGCAAAATGGAGCCTGATTTACTGAAAGCTGTTTATTTTCCTCTACTGTACAGTTATTTTGCGGTAGAACAAGATGAGATAAATAAACGGCCCAATAACTGGATTGGACTCAGGAATATCTTAAATACCAATCGCTCTACGTTGTTTCAAGCCACTCTTAGGCCTAAAAAATGGCTTACTACGTTAACTGATCATCCTGAAGTGCTTTCGCTAGATCCTTCCAAAAGATTTATTCATGACTTTTTACATAATAGTGATCACAGTAGAGTCAGTAGTCAATTAGAAAGCTTAAGTATCGCTCCTAATAGCTGGTTTTGGGATAGCTTAGTAAGTTCATCTATCAAATCAGTTAAGACAATGAAAGAAGATGACTACTTTAAACTGATACCTCGTTTCTTGCTCCTCCTCGAAAAAAATCCAATTTATACCACAGCTATTTTAACGGCTCTACTTGAACGTTATGCTTCTACTTCAAGACGTACACTTGTACACGAAGCTTTAAAGTATGTTTGTTTGACGCAATGGGGTAACCCGCAATATGACTCAGCAGCAGGCTGGCGTAATGTCGGTTCAGATACTAGAAAAATGGTGGTTCAATGGTTTGTCAGAGCAGATTTAGAAGCTTTCTTTAAGTTGTTCAGCCATACAGCTGATGTCGATCGTTTTAATTATTGGATAAGGTTTATTGATAAAATTTCTTTTTCTCAGATATTTCTGGGTCCAGCTGCCGTGCAATCTAGAAATGCTGAACATAGAAAGTTCATAGAACTTAACCGTGGTAGATTAAAGAACCTTGTGGGTTCTACTGCTAGTAATAATGCTTTTCTACTTAAAATCGATAACATCCATATTGTTGATTTTTCAGATACAGGAAATGCTTGCTATGGATATAGTAATTTACCGTTCAATATTGATAAGAAAAATATCACGGTTCATGAATTAAAAAGCAAACAGCATTCAATCTTTAAAAGTGATTCTGGTCGAGGAATGAGTTTGAGTCACTCAGGAAACTGGGAAGCTAGATTTGATGAAAAACTTGCTGAGTTGGGAGTCTTTTCTAATCAATCTAATAGTCCAAAATATAAAAGACGTTATTAGAGAGTAGTTATGAAGCTAGCATTCTGGAAAAGAAAGAAAGATGTTGAGGATACTAATAAAGAACGGTTGGTAGGAAGTATCGTGCCTTTACAGCTGCAATATGATGACATGGGTTTAAAGCACAGCTATACAGCTGTGGCTAAGACTGATGCGGATTACTATTGGGAAAGTTTAGCGGATGAAGAGCTCGCTTATCAGTCAGATGATAATTATATATTGCCATGGGAAGAGCTTTTTCAGATTAAACAAGATCCTGATCATAGTGATGTCATTAGTTTACTCAACTTGCCACTATCAAATGATTTATACCCGATAATTCGTAGTGAAAATGGTATAAGTGATTCTGATTTTCAAATTATTCTGGATGGTTGGGGTGATAAAAATAAGGTCAAGCTTAAAGGCTCAGTCAAGCGAACAGGCGCAATTATTAGTATTACCGGTAAAGAATGTTTATTGAATGAAAGCACTTGGAAGCTATTAGAGAAAATTAAAGAATTCTCCCGTGTTACGGATAAAAACAAATCATTAAATCAAAAGTATTGGGCACAAATACGCAGTTTAGCAAATAAAAGCGAGGCGAACTTAGATGAGTTCTTGCGTAAAACGATCGTACTTGCCCCAGAAGAGCTGCAACTTAACCTTCGTAAAAACTTAGTTAGTAAAGAGTCAGTGGTAGAGGTGCAGCCTGATTTTAAAGACTCGCCCTCAAATTGGCTACAAACTTTTGATAAGTATAATGAAGTGCAAGATGAATATACAATCAGCTTACCAGAAGGTGGTCTGGCTCACGTTATTATCGAGCCGCAAGTTAAGAGTGTACTCAATGAAATTAAAAAGATGCCAAATCGTCGGATAGCTGGCGAGCGTGCACAGACCTTTTTACATAATCCCTTTGCTCAGTTAGGGGAAGATGCTGTAGAGGTGATATCTCCAGAGGGCTTTGAGCAATCCAAAGAAGAGGCAGAAATCTATAGCTACCGTTTGTTAATAGATAAAACCTATGATGAAGCATCACATTTTAGTTCGGCTCAACTAACGTTACATGAAAACTCAAGTAGAGCACAAGACCCTATTTTTTTAGAGCTTTCAAATCTAGAGCAAGCTCAACACTTTATTGCTACTTATGAGCGATCATCACCGGTGTTCCTATGGGCAGGTTACAGCGTAGATAGAACAAACTACTTAGATAACCAGATAGAAGAGCTGAAAAGTGATCTAGAAAAAATTCAACAGTATGATGATGAATTGCAAGCTAAAACAGTGCTAGATTTAAGCAATTACAGCGATAGAGTGATAGGGATTGGTGAAGCTGAAAAACTGAGCTCTGAAGCAATTCAAAAAGATAGTGGTGAATCCGAATGGTTACCACAAAATCTTATAGATGGGTCAGCCGACTTATCTCAATTTACTTCTGATAATACTGGTGCCACTACTGAACTGCTTGAGCAACGTATACAGCATGCAGAGGCAGAAGGCGAGAGCTTTGTTCTACATCCGGACAGCAAAGTCTCCATTCCATTAGATGATGCAAAAAAATTACTTAATGATCTGCGTGATTCAAAGAGTGATGACCCAGCGGGAAACGACATAGAGCAAGAGCAGCCAGAAGCTGATGAAACAAAGAAAAAATCTACCTTATTGATTGCCAATAATATCGATGAGGCTGACTTTACTAAGAAGCGAGCCGAGACTCTGACTTTTGATGAAAGCAACCGCCCTCAGGCCAGATTGCCATCAAGTTTTAGAAGCCAAGAATTTAGTCTAAAAACGCATCAAGAATATGGTATCGCTTGGCTACAGAACCTATATCAGTATGCACCAAATCAGGTAAGCGGCTGCTTGTTAGCAGATGATATGGGCTTAGGGAAAACTTTGCAGTTACTTTGCTTTATCGGTGAATATCTAGAAACCGAAGAAGATACAAAGCCTGCATTAGTCGTAGCACCAGTTTCTTTATTAGAGAACTGGGAGGCTGAAATCAATAGGTTTTTTAGTGCAAAATTCGGAAAAGTGTTAAGTTTATATGGCGATAACTTAAAACAGCGAAAAATACCGAAGCACTTAATATCCTCTCAATTAAGAAACGATTATGGAATAACAAATCTACTTGAAGAAAATTGGTTAGGTGGTGCAGATATCGTACTGACTACTTATGAAACCATGCGAGACCTTGAGTTTTCTTTAGGGAGGGTAGATTGGAGTATCATGATATGTGATGAAGCCCAAAAAATAAAAGTGCCCACTGCAATGGTCACTAAAGCCGCTAAAGCCCAAAAAGCAGACTTTAAGATCGCTTGTACAGGCACGCCTGTAGAGAATTCACTTGTTGATCTATGGTGCTTATTTGATTTCATT
This sequence comes from Psychrobacter sp. DAB_AL62B, assembly GCF_028895345.1. Classification (NCBI taxonomy): domain Bacteria; kingdom Pseudomonadati; phylum Pseudomonadota; class Gammaproteobacteria; order Moraxellales; family Moraxellaceae; genus Psychrobacter; species Psychrobacter sp. DAB_AL62B. Next base: position 5,756 of record NZ_SAXC01000015.1, on the reverse strand, counting down.
CAAGAAAACCTGATGGGTTCACTTAGTGAATTTAATAAAGAGTATCGACGTCCTATTGAAAAGAAAGACGATGAAGACAGCGCGATAATAGATGAGCTTCGTCAATTGATTGAGCCACAAGTATTAAGACGTATGAAGCATGATGTCGCTGAGTTGCCAGCAAAACACGAAGTTAATGATTGTAAAAATATTGAAATATCAACGCTGCAACGCACACTCTATAAACAAGTATCAAATGATTATAGAAGTTTATCTGAACAAGGACATAAGGGTGTTATGTTAACTGCATTACATAGTATGCGAATGATTTGTGCTCACCCCTTGAATTTGCAAGAACAAGCGACTATCAAAGATTCACCTAAAGCCGAATGGTTAATAAACACTTTAGAGACCATAAAACAAAAAAATGAGAAGGTTATCATTTTTACTGAGTTCAGGGCTATTCAAGTTTTTTTAAAGCGGCTTCTCCTTGAGCGGTTTGGATTAAACGTTACTACAGTGAATGGGGATTCAAATACTAATAGTAGAGTAGGCTTAACGCGGCAGGGCATTATTGATAAGTTCCAAGAAACAAATGGTTTCAATGTAATTATTTTATCCACGGTGGCAGTTGGCTTTGGTGTAAATATCCAAAAAGCAAACCATGTTATCCACTATACACGCAGTTGGAACCCAGCTAAGGAAGACCAAGCGACTGATAGAGCCTACCGTATTGGGCAAGATAAAGAAGTTTACGTGTATTATCCGTCTATCTCAGCAGATGATTTTGAGACGTTTGAAATCAAACTGGATAAGCTACTATCTAGTAAGCGCAGTCTTGCTGATGATATGTTGAAACCAAACGTGGAGCTTACTCAAGAGCTGATTCAGTCGATTTATTGAGTAAGACTGTCAATAAAAATACTTGAATTCTGTATATCAATAAATTTTTATCTAGAATAATCAGCTCAAAATTAGTCACTAATCTTAAACAGGGTAAAAATGAACTTACAAAATTTGTATGGTAGAACAAAAGACCTTAATTATATCGAAGTTGAAAAGCTAGGTGCAGCCCTCTCAGCAGAGTTTATAATGGCGTATGTTGACCAGACTACCGATGATGAAATAAATACTGATCCAGTGGGTTTTATAGCAAATGCTTTGAAGCTCAGTATAGGTATTCCATTTGACGATAAGATAGATCTCATCAAAGGTGGGAACTCCGTTATAAAAAATAATATAACAGTGGCTAAAGATGATTATTTAAGTAAGATTGAAAATTTAGACCCTCCTAAAGAGCATATTAAATCATCGTCATCAGTTGCTGCTGGGGGGTTTTATAGAAGTTTTGGTGCTCTTAAATATGAAGACTTAAGTGATCCTCTGAAAATAGAATATATTAAATTTGCTAGTAACCTTAAATATCTTATCGAAGCGCTAGCTGAGTTATACCAATCTGATAAAAGTAATAAAGAAAAGGCAAGACAATTATATTTAGATTCAGGCTTGGATTTTAGTTTGAATAACCTTACCACTAATATTGTTGCCAATATTATCTATCCAGTTTTCCCAACAGCTTTTCCATTGACTAATAGTTATTGCTCAGAAGGCTTTAAGTTTGTTGGTTTAGAAAGATTGCGAAAAAATAATAGTAATCCTAGAGTTTATATTGCCCTTGCAGAACAGTTAGATTCTATTGTTTTTGATGAGCTTGGTTTGGAGGGTAAAGATAGACACTTTGGTGTAATTGACAAAATGTTTTATTTTTATGAGATGGGTGATAGCTTATTAAGTTTCGATTCACCAAATACAGTTTTAGAGCGTGAATACAAGTATCAGTCAAATAATCCAGACAAATCCCATAAGAGGAATTGGAAAGATATTATTTCATATCAAGTAAGACAGCTTTGTTATGAAAAGCAGTCTTGTGATTTCACTAAAAAGGAGTTTTTAGCAAGATTTACGGAAGATATTAAGGAGGTTTTTCCTAATAGGACATGCGTTAAATCAGGAGTAAACTCTCTACTAATAGACATGGAAAATGATGGAGAAGTAGAGTTACTTAGCAAAGGGGTATATCGATTGCTAAATGAAGATATGATCAGTGACCTTCATGCTGAGCCCTATTCCGAGATTGAGACCGAAGTGCCTATTGAGCCTTACTCTATCGATAACATTATCACTGATGGATGTTTCTTAGATAAAATTAAGATTAAAAAAACCCTTAAGCGCCTTAGTACTAAGAAAAATATCATTCTACAAGGCCCTCCAGGAACTGGTAAGACTTGGCTCGCTAAAAGACTGGCCTTTGCTTTGATCGGTCAACGTGACGACAGTAAGATAAGAGCCGTACAGTTCCATCCAAACCTATCTTATGAAGACTTTATCCGCGGGTGGCGTCCATCAGGCGAGGGCAAGCTGACATTGGTAGACGGTCCTTTTATGGAAGTGATTAAAACTGCCGTAGATGATCCTGAGTCAAAATACGTCATAGTCATCGAAGAGATTAACCGAGGTAATCCGGCTCAAGTATTTGGTGAGATGCTGACATTACTTGAAACTGATAAAAGAACACCAGATGAGGCGTTAGAGCTGTCTTATAGGAAGTTCGATGGTGAACGTGTTTACATTCCCAGTAATTTATATGTCATCGGCACAATGAATATTGCTGACCGCTCGCTTGCATTGGTTGATCTTGCCCTGCGCCGCCGCTTCGCCTTTATCGATCTTGAACCGACACTTGGTAAATCTTGGCTTGACTGGGTAAAAGATAAAAATGGTATTGATTTAGAGTTTTTATATGAAATTGAGAAGCGTATCAACGCTTTAAATGAGGAGATCTCCACAGATACTAGTCTTGGCGCTCAATTTCAAGTAGGACATAGTTATGTCACGCCAGCCGTTGGGATGAATATCACAGATGCTAAAGAGTGGTTCGGTGAAGTGGTAGAAACAGAGATAGGCCCTTTACTTGATGAGTATTGGTTTGATGACCTTGAGAAATCTCGAAAAGCCCAAAAGTGCTTGATTGAAGGCTTGCAGATATATGTCGGTTGAAGAAGATTTATCTATAGAATCCTTTGATGATGTTCAGTACATAGGCAAGATACCTATCCGTAATCTTTGGCTGCTCATGCTATATGCCTCCGATATTTATAGAGAGCTAGATGCCGCTAATATCGCCGTTGAAGAAAACCCTGATGATATCCCAGACTTAGTCGCGGAGATGCTTTGTCGACGGGTTGAACATCGTATTCAGCGTAACCTAAGTTATAGCTATCAGTCTCGTGATGCCGTACTCAGTCGCGTGCGTGGCAGAATAGATCTTCTAGGTACTGAAAGAGGCAGGTTACTTGAGCGCGGTAAGATTGCCTGCCGCTTCGATGAGTTAACTATTGATACGCCGCGTAATAGGTATGTTAGAACGGCTCTTGAGGCTATCTCTAAAGTCGTTAAGCGTAAGGATCTGACTCATCGGTGTCGATCATTAGATATACGTCTAAGACGAATGGGTGTCAGTCAAATACGCCCGAGTCGTAGTGAAGTATCAGTGAATAGGTTTGGAAGGCATGACGCTGAAGATAAACCTATGGTAACAGCTGCACACCTAGCGTTTAATCTGGCATTACCAACGGAGTCTAAAGGTACAAGACAGTTATTCTCTCCAGAAAGGGACAATCTGCCATGGCTGCGCAAACTCTTCGAAAAAGGAGTCGCTGGATTTTATGATACGGTTCTGTCAAAGCAGTGTTATCGAATAAGCGCAGGTAGAGTACTTAAATGGCAGGTTGAGAGTAATAGTTTGGGCATGGATAACATCCTTCCTAATATGAAGACGGACATCATAATAGACAATATCGACTTAGAGCATCGCATAGTTATCGATACCAAGTTTAACTCTGTCGTCACAAGTGGTTGGTATCGAGATGAAACGTTAAGAAGTGGATATCTGTATCAGATGTATGCCTACTTAAGGTCTCAAGAGGGTAGTGATGATCCTCTTAATGATGATGCTTGTGGTCTATTTATTCATCCTTCGATAGGCGAAGATGTTAATGAATATGTTGTCATTCAGCACCATAAAATTCAGTTTTCTACGGTAAATCTGGCAGCACCTGCTATAGAGATTCGAGAGCAGTTGTTAAAAGTCATCAGAATTACTTAAACTTAAAGCCAGCTCTGTAAATTTCCTGCTATTTATCTGAAAAAATCTCTAGGCTCACTTTATAATTCTATTCAAGCAGATTCTAACGCCTGCTTACATGCCTCAGCCAAATAAGGATCAACCGTATCTTGTTTCAATAGCCATTTCAGATATCCAGCCCCATCCGAATGGGTCGCTAAATCTGCAATAGCCTCACCCTTATGTTTACCAAAACTTAAGTGCGTGGGTATACGCGCCATTTCACTAAACTCATATAAGCTTTCCCCATCACTTATCTCATGACCTTGGCTGTTGGCTAAATCAATCAGACTACCCAGCACCAGCTCAGTGAAGTAAATATCAGCAATAGTAGCATGAGCATCCCTTGCTTGAGCACGAGCTATATCACGGTGAAAGTGGTAGAGGAGGGATACTAGCTTATGGCTCTCAAGTGTAGGAAGAAGACAGTTAGCCATGGCATTGGTGCAAATCAACTTAGGTATATGGGTCACGCCAGCGTTTTTAAGAACTTGTATATCAAAATCAATATTGTGACCAATCAAGTACTCAACACTGCTAGGCAGTCTAAAATCTGTGTGAGGTGGTTCATCCGCTACATCTTCATCACAGATATGTGATATCGCCATAGATCCCAAACTAATTTCTTTCAGGGGGTTAAAACGCTTCGCTCTCGGCTCCTGCAACACAGTTACTTTACCATCGCTAATATCAACAATAGAGTAGGCTGCTTCAGTCATGTGCGGTTCGATAAGCCCTGTAGTTTCGGTGTCGAGTATGTATGTGGTCATAATTAGCCTTAGTAAATATGAGGAGCTTAGCAGTCTGATATAAGTAGTTCCATTATATCAGGCTATTTTGAGTGGTCTATTAATTGATTAAAAGGATCTGTTTATCTAGTTCGACTGGCGTATACATCAAAGGGATGGTAACCCTCTTAACAATAAGACCCTTATCAAATAGAATTTAGTACACCCCACTTGCAAGTTTGTTATTTATTTAATGATTTTTTTACGAATTATGATAGAACATGGTAGATGCTAACTTATTAAGCTTATATATTACTCAGTGCATTTAATTAAGTTTATGTAACAATATAAAACATTTGTGTTATATTAATAAAATAATAAGGATTTGTGAAAACGTCAATTATTGGAGCGGCAATGAAACCTACTTATCTTTTATCTTTAGCTTTGTTAACTTTCTCATCCTTTGTATCTACTAGCGCACTAGCTGCCCCTGGTTTTTCAAATGGTATTAATGTTTATACCAGTCAAGACGGTGGTGTCTATACCACTACTTGGACTGCATATCCCATGACAATAGAAGGGTATACGGGTGCTAACCTTAAAAAGCCAGACAATCTGTTGATTGCTTTAACAGCTGATGGTAAAACAAGTAGTTTTAGAGGGGTTCTAAGCATTACTTGTTCAAGCCCAATAAATTCAACCATAGTAAGTGATGCAGATTATAAAAGCTTAAAAGAAGGGTAATCCCCCCAATAAATAAGAACACTTAGAAATAGAGATTAACTGCTAAAATATACCAGCAGGAGAATCCTATGAAAAAGACACGCTTTACTGATAATCAAATCGTTAATATCCTTAAACAAGCA
>NZ_SAXC01000014.1:0-43660 GCF_028895345.1 Psychrobacter sp. DAB_AL62B | reverse complement strand
AGCTGTTCCCAGAGATTATCGGTTAATGCTTGTCTGGCCATCTTTCCTGAATACCTAACGATTGCTAAAATATAGACCTTATTTTAGCGCCTATATATGCTTTTTCCAATTAGGGACACGCCCTAGTAAAACTAAAAACTTTTTTAATCTATTTTGCTTGGGAATATTTCGATAGTTTAGATCAAAATCAGAAGAGTAATACACTGATACGCAAAAAAGGTCGTCTTGAGTTTATATGCGAGTATATTGGTAACGAGCCAATCAGCGAGATCACCTCTCCTAGAATGCTTGAAGTCCTATTGGACATTCAAGCTAATTCACTAAACAAAGACGGTAAGCCTACAGGCAAGACTGAGCGCTGTGCTGGCATTGCTAGTGATGTATTTATCTATGCTGGTGCTCGAGGGTAATCATCCTAACACTAAGAGCTAAAACAAGCACAGCTATCAAGGACAATAGAATTATCTTGCTCTTCTTTTTCATTTTTCTATCTCTTATATTTTAAATTCAGAAAAATAGGTTTTTCACTTTCACGTCTGAAAGCCTAGTTAAGGCTTTTTTTATGTCTGCAATTTGAGTTTGGACGGCCATGGTAGGAAGTACACTGTCGTCCGTATTCCCAGTATTTTAGGGTTTTCTTAAATTTATTTATTCTCGATGACTTCATCAGTACCAACAACAGTTATTTTTTTGGCTGTCATGCGTTCGAAAGTTGTATTTTAGAGTAATCAGCTTGATGACTTTTTTACGCCTATTTTCATTTAACATAAGGCTCTTAACAATCAATTCTGATCTTACGATATATCGCCATAAAAAAAACCATAAAAAACTTGAACCCAGACTAACTAAGTTCAAGCTTTATTATTTTTTAAGTCTATAAAACGTAAAGCACTACCCTTTAGAACCTGGTTTGTAGCGCAATACTTGCTCCTTGATCATTGTAGTTATCACGCCATTCTTCACGATAGCCTGCCGATAGCTTAGTATTGGCGGTTGGCATATAGCTTAGACCAACTCCTACAATACCAATCTCGCGTCCAATTTCTTGGCCGATAGTAGTAAAGTTTGCATTAGGCATACCGATGAAGCTGGCGGTAATATCAGAGCGACGATCACCATTCTCTATCGCTGCTGCTAACTGGCCTGTGAGCGCTAATTTAGGCGTCAGTGCTTGTGACATTTTCACACCAGCCGTCCAGCGTAGAGATTCGTACGTATTCTCATCCACATCTAGATTATAAACCCCAGCACCGGTTTCACGATAACCATCACTTTCGGCACGAGCATAATTCATTTGTGCGAATGGAGTGAAGTTACTTAGCTCATTACCGATGCGATGACCAATACCAAATCCTGCTTGTAAGGTATCAACAGAGTAGTCAGATTCAGCGGTAGCGTTGCTCAGTATCGTGATATGACGTTGGCCTTTAACATCGCTGCTACCGGCACCGGCATGGAAGTTAACCTGAGTGGCCTCACTTGCGGCATAGTTACCATAGCCAAGTATTTGCCAGTTCTTAGCAGTCATTTCATGATTGAGAGTACGGCTATTGCTATCGACATCACTATCGATATAAGAGAACGCAACACCAAGGTTTAGATTGTCGTTAATAGGTGTATCGATACCAACGATGGCACCATAGCTATCTGCATCGTAACCGGTAATACTACTTTCTTCGTCATGGCTGCTATCATTACCAATGATTTTCGCCCATAAACCACGATTAGGTGTGATTAGGCTGCGTTCGGTAACCGCTTCCGTGGCCGCATAGTTGGTATCGGTGATAATGCGATTAGTTGCACCCATTAACAGCGGTTGTAGTTCGTTAGCGGCAGCAGCAAGCTTTGGCTGGTCAAAGTTTATAGTTCCGCTAATTAGGGCGTCCGCTAAGGCATTGTTGTTATCTAAGCGATCAGTGATAGATAAGTCTAATACTCTAGCGAGACTTAATGCGGTTTGATTGTCTTGGCTTTCCACTGCTTTAACGAAGGTACTATCAGTAACCGGATCGACTGGATCGACTGGATCGACTGGATCGACTGGGTCAACTGGGTCAACTGGGTCAACTGGGTCAACTGGGTCAACTGGGTCAACTGGGTCAACTGGGTCAACTGGGTCAACTGGGTCAACTGGGTCAACTGGGTCAACCGGATCAACTGGGTCAACTGGGTCAACCGGATCAACTGGGTCAACTGGGTCAACTGGGTCAACTGGGTCAACTGGGTCAACTGGGTCAACCGGCGCTATCATTTTTAAATGTATAGTATTAGCATCGCTATAGTCAGCTACAAAGCTTACTAAGGGACTATTATCTTTAACTGCAGAAAACTTACTGTTGAGGCTATTAGCGGATACGACATTATTCCATGTTGGACCGCCAGTTAGATTTTGTACCGCATTTGAGGCATTGACCATTAGTGCGCCTTTACTAATATCGGCATTACCAACAACCTTTAGTTGACCATAGTCAGTCAGGCTGTTTAGTCCTATGCCTAACACTTCACCATTTCGCATGATGTAGTCACCATTCAACTGTAAGACTCCTTTGTTAACATTGGTATTACCAGTCCAAGCTTTTGTTGCAGTTTTCATTGACAGTTGACCTGTGCCGGCTTTAGTAAAGTCACCAATGCCCGTCATTCTGGCATCATCAAATACGGTGATATTAAAGTTATTGGTATCAATGGTACCGCCACCGCTAGCTAGGTTGATAGTATTGTCAGCAGTAAATTTATTGAACAGTAACGAGGATGAAGATTGGGCTAATTGCAAGGTTCCTTTATCAAAGTTAATCACTGATAATGGAGAGTCATAATATCGGTTAACATTTCTAGCTACTACTACTCCATTGTCGATAATGCTTAAAGTGCCTTTACCTCCGTCACCGATAGATAAGTCCTCAACATTCAGTTTTGAATTGGCACCGGTAACGGTCAAATTACCTTCGCTTTCGCTCCTACCGACAGAAACACTAGCCGCTTGTGCTAACGCCCCGTCGGCAATCGTTACGCTACCTTTGCCCCCGCTTCCAATATTCAAAGAATCACTAACACTTATTTTTGAATTGGTACCGGTAACGGTCAGATTACCTTCGCTATTTTCCTCTCCACCAATCCTAATATAAGACGTTTGTACTAATCCCCCATTGGCAATCGTTACGCTACCTTTGCCTTTAGTTCCGACTAATAAAGTACTATTAGTCAGTTTGGAGTTGGTGCCGGTAACGGTCAAATTACCTTCGCTATTTTCTTCTATACCAATATCAATAAAAAACGTTTGTCCTAAGCCCCCATCGGCAATCGTTACACTGCCTTTACCTGCATTTCCAATATACAAAGAGGCATCAGAAATCAGTTTCGAGTTGGTACCAGTGACGGTTAAATCACCTTCGCTACTCTCTTTTCCACCCATAGTAAGAACATACGCTTGTACTAATCCCCCGTTGGAAATATTTGCGTTTCCCTTACCTTCTAATCCAATAAATAATTCTTTAGCAATCAGTGTCGAGTTATCACCGGTGACGGTCAAATCGCCTTCGCCAGAGGCTAGGCGACCAAGGCTCATAAAAACATTCCCTTCGAGTGATGTACCGTTAGCAATGACTGATGCGCCATCAGCAATAGTGGCACTACCCTTACCTGCATTTCCGACTTCCAGAAAATAAGTAACATTCAGTTTCGAGTTGGTACCGGTAACGGTCAAATCACCTTCGCTACCTATTTCTGAACCAATAGACATAACACCCGTTTGTACTGACCCCCCGTTAGCAATAGTAGCTTTTCCCTTACCTTCATATCCGATCTCCAAATAATCATCGATACTCAGTTTCGAGTTCTCACCGGTGACGGTCAAATCACCTTCGCTATTCTCTTTTCTACCCGTAGTAAGAACATACGCTTGTACTAATCCCCCGTTAGAAATATTTACGCTTCCCTTACCTTCTGATCCAATAAGTAATTCTTTAGCAGTCAGTGTCGAGTTCTCACCGGTGACGGTCAAATCACCTTCGCCAGAGGCTAACCGACCAAGGCTCATAAAAACATTCCCTTCCGCTGATGTACCGTTAACAATGACTGATGCACCATCAGAAATAGTGGCACTACCTTTACCTGAATTTCCAATTGTTAAGTTATTACCAATAAGCATCGATGAGCCATTGCCTGTAACTGTCAGCTTGCCATCCGCCCCGAGTTGATTTCCAATAATCATATTATCAGAATCAACTTTACCTTCATTGCGGATAATCAATGTACCTGAGCTTGTCTGACCAACAATTGCATCAGAGGTCTGTAAGACCGTGTTTGTCTTTTCTACAACATCATTAGTCACTAGATAAGGGTTTGTGGTTACTACTGTTATCTGACCGTTGTTATAAGTCGTTGCCTGTACGCTGCTTATCGAAAGCATACCCAACATAGTTATTGATAAGGTAGATAAGACCACTCCTGCTTGTCTATGGCTAGTAGCCGAGCGTCCAGATGACTTACCGCCAGCTTTAGCCAGCTCAGACACACATTGGTAAACTCCTAAGGAGTGATTAAATACAATACGGTAAATATGATTCATAACAATACCCCTCATCCTTGTAGGCTATCAATTAGCTTCCTTTTTTTCATTATATACTTATTTTTGAATATACCTTATATTTTTATAAGGAAATGTATTATTTAACGTATTTGTATATTGACTATTTATCGAGCTAAGGATTTTTTATGAATTAGAATAGGTTAAATAGGCGACGAATAGCCCTATCCAGTGAAGTGTGAACTGAACCACCCCAACTTTATCTATCATTTCGTTGGCTTGTTTAAGCTCTCTATCTTCGCGCTCGAGATCCTTAATACGCTGTTTCTGACTTTGAGCTTGTACTGAGGCAGAAATGGTATGCTCCATGTGCTCTTTATACTATGAGCGCAGGGTTTCAGGCGTGCAGCCATTCTTTGATGCTATGGCTGGATGGCTGACCATGTAGAAGAATAGTCGCTTAATGCTTCAATCAGCATGCGAACGGCGCGTTCTTTAATTTCAGAAGTATAATTTTGTCTTTTCATTGTCGTATTCTTTCAGAATTTTGAGCCTCCGACAATCCCGGGGCGGTTCAGACTTATACAGTCCATTCACTGTTTCAGCCAATGCATTATCATAGGAATCACCAGTTGTACCGACAGAGGCGATAACGGCAGTTTCAACCACTCTCTCAGTATAGCGAATGGATAAGTACTGAACCCCTCTATCGCTATGATGAATGACATCTTTAGGCGTATCTCTGTCTGCTATCGCTTGCTCTAAAGCCGCCATAACCAGATCAGTGTTCATACGATCAGACACCTCCCAGCCGCTTAATGTCTTGATATAGGTAAAGTCAGCAACCCATAACTGGTTAGTACGATGAGCGTTAAAGTTATGGTTGACCAAGTCGTCCGCGCGTTTCTGGTCATCACGGCTATTGGTTGTGATCTTACTTAGCCTTACCGCACCAAACCCCTTGTATAGGCCATGCTACTTCATTAACCGTTCTACAGTGCAGCGAGCGACAGATAAACCATCCGCCTTCATCTGCTGCCAGACTTTACGAGCACCATAACGGCACTTGCTGTCCTGCCAGATACGTTTATAGGATCAGCTATGATTGCACAAGTCATGCTGTAGTCGCTACTAATAATCAAAAACAGTTTATCGAGCTTTAAAATAACCACTAGCCTATTCCATTAACGTTAACGAGTGGTATAGGCTCAACGACTGATTATTCAGTAGGGTGTCTCCTCCTATTAATACACTATAACGAGTAGTTATCCTTAACATATGCAAAACACAGATCATAAAAAGCTTGAGCTGGTGGAGAAAGGGAGCTTTTAGCCAGTTTAAACATACCAGTTTCTCTACGTAAGGAGGGATCAAGTAAATTAATCCAAATTAGCTCGGGTTCATTAGAAGGAAAAGCTAATTTCGGCAGAGTGGTAATACCAAGATCATTTTTTAATAAGGAGAATAGCGAAGTGATATTTTCTACTGTATAGCGAGCTTTGCGATTGAGTGCTTCTGCAGGCGTATTTTCGAGTAGAATACAGGTATCATTATAAATAAATGACTGCATCATAAGTTGCTGCCATTTAAGCCCTTGCAAGCGACTTTCACTGCTTAGCTTATTGCTTTTAAGACATACCACACCGATGGGATCTGATATAAGCGTAGTAAAATTAATATCTGCATTTTTAATACTAGTTCGGTTGCATAATGCTAAATCCACATCACCCGAGAGCAGACGGCTTTCTATTCCAATAGCATTGTCATCTATCAACATAACTTCAATGTCAGGATATTTCTTTGAGTAAGCAACTAGTACGTTAGGCAATAGCTTAGTTACTAGCGATTGCGCACTAGCAATCCTTAGCTTTCCCTTGTCTCCTGATGCTATAGTCTGTAATTCACTTTCTAATGTTTGGTAACTACTGAGAAACTGCTTAATCTTAGGTACACAAACCTTTCCAAAAGGCGTTAGGGTCGCTTTATTTCCGCCTTCAAACAAACGCTGATTCAGTGTTTTTTCAAGCTCCTTTATAGACTCTGATACTGCAGCTTGTGAACGATTTGCACGATTTGCTGCCGCACGAAAGCCTCCTTCTTCCACCACAAATAAAAAATGGCGTAACTGCTGTAATTTCATAATGATTACTACCTTTTTTACTATTTATTTTCTTATAATCGAATTTCACTTCATAACTACTCTTAATTAGATATTAAGTTTTGTTTCTCAAATATGGCCGTTTACCTTTAAAAGCCTTACCAATCTATGCGATAGGATAAACCTATCATAACTAAGGTTTAATTGGTTGGATTTATCATACTTAAATGAGTAGCATAAGGTGGTTGGCAAGAATTTTATATCTAGGATAGATATAAGTTAGAAGTCAACTAATTGTATATTCATATTAAGGTATTAAAAAACCGCACCGGACTCAATATTTTTCAGCAGCAATGTTTATAAGCAATGCTCCTACCTTAAGGAAGGCTGGAAAAAGATCTGAACAAACTGTTCCATAGTACGGATTATATTAACTTTATCTTATTTAGAGTATAAGATATTTATATATCTGCATGTAGTTAAATTCAAGGACGAATGCAAATGAATGGTTATGGACAACCTCGGGAATTTAAGAAACCCACTGTTAAGTTAGCAGCTCTAGCTTTAGCGTCAGTAATTTTTAGCTTAATTTTATGTATCATGATCTTTAAGACCGTATCTATACAGGTAGGTTTGCTGCTTGGAATGGTTTTTGTCACCCTGATATCAAGAAAACTGGGCTATAGATTCAATGATTTAATGGAGCTGATTAAAAAGAGCATTGGCGAGTCCACTTTTGGCTTATGGTTCTTTATTGCTATCGGAGCGATCATTGCCTCATGGATGGCAGCTGGAACCGTTCCTGCCATCATTTATTATGGACTTGGTTTTATTTCCCCAAGTATTTTTTTGCCTGCTGGATTTATATTGTGCGTTATTACGGCGCTTTGTACCGGTACATCGTGGGGCACTGTGGGCACGGTTGGTATTGCGTTAGTGGGCATTGGTCAAGGCTTGGGCATTCCGCTACCTATAACCGCTGGTATGATTATATCTGGCGCAATTACTGGCGATAAGATGTCCCCCGTATCCGACACACCAAACCTAACCTCCATGTCTGCAGGTGCCGATCTGTATGAAACGATCAAAGCGATGCTACAAACGATAGGGCCCGCTTTTTTGATTACTTTAGGTCTGTTCATATACATGGGTATGAAGTATGGTTCAGGTGAAGCGAACCTAAGTATCATTAATGAAACACGCAGTGTATTAGCAGATAATTTCAATTTGAACCCAATCGTTATGCTACCGATAGCCATTCTTTTAACGTTAAATATAATGAAGTTTCCCTCTCTTCCTTCCATGGCAATTGCAGTTATTGCCGGTTTAGTAGTCGCCGTCGTATTTCAAGGCGCAAGCATCCCCGCCGCGTTAGAATATTTGAATTCAGGTTTTGAGATCTCCACCGGTTCTACTTATGTAGATCCGATACTAAATCGTGGGGGCATTCAAAGTATGATGTGGACCTTCTCTGTTGCCTTTATGGCGCTATCATTAGGCGGTATCTTAAGCAAAGTCGGCTATATGGAGACTTTGATCAAAGGTCTTGTGACTAAAGCAAAAACGGTTGGCTCGCTTACCTTACTTGTTATGGTGTCCTCAATTACCTCAACCGCTGCGTTTGGTGAGGTATATTTGTCCTTTATTTTAAATGGTGAGCTATTTAAAGAAGAGTTTGATAAGAGAGGGTTAAGCCGAGCGATGCTTGCTCGTATTGTGAGCGAGGGAGGATTGATGCTAGCGCCGTTAATGCCATGGACGACGTTTGGCGCATTTACAGTGGCAACACTAGGTATTAGTGGCTTTGAGTTTGCACCATACGCTTTCATGAGTTTCGCGAGTCCAATCGTATCCGTACTGATGACCTATTTGGGCCTAGCAGTGGTGTGGAACAATAAAAAAAATAAGGGCATAAAGAAGTTTGAAGATGTGGACCTTTCAAATGAGCCTGATTTTAAATCAATATAAGAATGCTCAAAGTAAAGATACTGGACTCACTCATTATTCGTACCCAAAATGATTTATCTGGTCGTGAGGAACGAGTAGCGAGTGAGCTGCTACAGCTAGCGATATACATCCGCTCAAAAATAATATTAACATCAGATTTAATGGAGAGAAGCCAATGCGTATAGAACATGATTCACTCGGGAATCGCGAAATAGAAGAGCAATTCTACCACGGCATACAAACGCTACGCGCCAAGGAAAACTTTAGTATTTCTTCCACTACGATTTGTGATATTGATGGCTTTATCAGCAGTATTGCTACTATTAAAAAAGCCGCTGCCTTAGCCAACCAGCGTATTGGGGCTTTAGGCACTAAAGAGTGCCAAGCAATCTGCCAAGCTGTCGATGAAGTTTTGCAACATCCTGATCCGCAAGAGTTCCCTCTCGATATTTATCAGGGCGGAGGAGGAACTCCCACCAATATGAATGTCAATGAAGTGTTAGCCAACCGAGCAAATGAAATATTGACTGGGAAAAAAGGATACAGTGCTGTTCATCCAAATACCCATGTCAACATGGGTCAGTCAACTAACGATGTTATTCCAGCAGCAATGAAAATGACTGTATATGGTGGACTTGGCCGTTTGCAGCAGGTCTTATCTCAGTTCTCCGATGACCTCCAGTTAAAAGAAAATGAGTTTTCGGATATCGTAAAGCTTGGACGTACCTGTTTACAAGATGCTCTACCCATTACTTTAGGGCAGCAGTTCAGTGGCTATCGTAGTGCTTTTGAGCGTATGGTAAAAGAGGTCGCTGAGGTACGTAAATTATGTTTAGAACTACCGCTATCAGCAACTGCGATCGGAACGGAGTTTGGTACCTTTCCAGGTTATAAATCAGAGATCTATAAAGCACTGCAAGATTTGACTGGGCTGCCCTATAAGGCAGAGAATAATTTTTTCGATGGTTTACAAAATGCAGATTTATGGATAAAAATTTCGGCGGTTATTAAAGCGACAGCGCTGAACCTCAATAAATTAGCATCCGACTTACGAATAATGTCCTCAGGGCCACGCGCAGGATTGTCGGAAATTGAGTTGCCAGCAGTACAGCCCGGCTCCTCAATTATGCCAGGTAAGATAAATCCAGTTATCCCAGAGATGGCTATGCAAGTCTACTTCCGCGTGATGGGTAACGACGTGGCGATAACAAGAGCTTGTGAAGGTGAACTGGATCTAAACGTATGGGAGTTACTGATACTTAACTGCGTTATGGAATCATGCGAACTATTGATCGGTTGCTTACCTCTAATGAGTACGAAATGTATTCAAGGCATCGTTGCTAATCATGATAAATGTCGTAGTGATGCAGAAAACTCCCTTGCTCTGTCTACAGTTATCGCTATCCTCTTTGATTATGAAACAGCTTCCCGCCTAGCGAAGCAAGCAGCCCAAGAAAATAAAAATATCAAGCAGGTAGCTGTAGAGTCCGGCTTGCTTACAGCAGATGAGGCGGAAAGCTACTTAGATCCATTAATGATGAGTTCGCCGGAAAAATTTAACTTATTGTTTAATACGAAACGTGAGCTAATTAAATGAAATAAAAGCCGCTGATGATTCATTGGCTTATTTATGATATTAACACTAAGGAGATATACCATGTCAGATATAAAAAGACTAGACGATACGCTTTATGAAATACGTAATTTGCCAGAAGAGATTTATGAGGATCTGGGCATAATAATAGTAAGACGTCAGGGAGAAACTCCTGATGCCTTTATGAAGACTGAAGGTATTTTGGGATATGTTGTTCCAGATAAGATTTATGGAATGAGTAATGAGGGATTTCACGATGTAGCTGACGGGCAAAAACCAGTCAAGCCGGCTGAGAATATTACCGTTCCACCAAAAGTTATTTTTACTGGAAAACAGAGTGCTCAGGAAGGCGTAGTAGATTTGGGCGCTACCGTTTTAGGAAAGCTCGACATCTTAGAAGTAACTGAAGAGGCGTTGGAAATCCCTCAAATAGAGGCAACACCTAGTTTGCTAGCGTATTACGGTGCTAGTTTAATACCTATGGGTGAGCATTTTTCTTTGGATACGGACGCTCCTCTGCCTGTAAGTATTATGAATATCGGTGCGGATTATTTGAATGGGTATCTTCTCAGCGCTGAAAACGGTGGGGGAGCTTACTTAGAAGAGCATGATCGCCTACATTTTCACATGCCTTTATCTGAACAAGAGTGTGGCCATCTAGTACTAGCGAAACGCAATGAAAACACATGGGAGGCGACTGCTTTTTCGATACCTTACGGTTATGCGATATATACGCCTGGTGGTGTTTGGCATGATGATGGGTTTTTAATAGGGCGGTACTTGGTGCTTTACTCTATCACTGACGATTACACCACGGTTCTATTAAAGACTGCTTCTGGAGGAATAGTTCAAACTAAAGTCGTATAGGTATAACGACTTAAAAATGCAGCCCGAAGATAATGCATACTACAATCAAGTGCTCCTAGCCATGCTAAGAGCACTTGATCAAATTTGAAGTAAAATTGTGCTTACTTTCATAAATTTAGGAAGTTATTGTGTTAGCCAATACATTACGTTTTTCATCTTTTTAGAGTGTGTTTGATCCTTAAACTAATCATCAAGAAGACTGGCCTATGCTGTCAATCCCGTAGACATTAACTTGGGAGATTTTATCTATGCAGCCTGACGATAAAAGTCAAACCACATCTGTCTTGGTGTTCTATAGCCTAAACGCTTCTGAATTCTAGTCCCACTGCGAGCATAGCTCTTGTCTTGCGTCGCTGCAAAGCAGTGTTTTGCTAATGGCTCCTCATTATACTCAAGCTCAATATATTTAGTGATATCGCTAATGGCTTCGAATCTTGTTTCATAGTCTTGGTGATACACCAGCTCATTCTTTAAGATACCCCAGAAGCTCTTTATGGGAGCGTTATCAAAGCAGTTGCCACGCCTAGACATTGAACCTTTCAATTTATGCTGCTTAATGATCTTGCGATACTCATTGCTACAATACTGACCGCCTCTGTCAGAATGTAAAATCAACCCTTGGCTGGGTCGTTTGTTCTTAATGGCCATATTGAGTGCACGGCAGACTAAATCTGCGGTCATACGCTTGCCTGTGGCATAGCCGACAAGCTCTCTAGTATAAAGATCTTTAACTCCTGCTAAGTATAGCCAACCGTCATTTGTCCAAATATAAATGATGTCACTAACCCACGACTCGTTAGGACGATTGGCATCGAACTTCTGATCAAGCAGGTTTGGATAAATAAGCTTATTATGATTGGAGTTGGGGGTGACTTTAAAGCGCTTTTGACGACGGCAAGCAATGCCATACTCTTCTTTGATACGTCTAACCATATATTTACTGATGGCATATCCTTGCTCTATTAACTTTGCATGCAGTCGCTCAACACCATAGCGCTGCTTAGTCTCATCATGAGCCACGCGAACTAATAGCTCACATTGATTGCGATGAATCTGTTGATTACTGATATCGCGTTTCGTCCAGTCGTAGTAGCTAGAGGGTGCAATGTTTAGTACTTTGCACATACGGGTAACGCTAAAAAACCGCTGATTGGCTTTAATGTAAGCGTACTTCACGAGCTGTATCTGGCGAAGTACGCAGTGGCCTTTTTTAAGATCTCTCGTTCCTCCTGAGCAACTTTGAGATCACGTTTCAGACGTTTATTCTCTTTTAGTATAGCCATGAGTTGAGGATCATACCGCTTAGTGCCGACACGCTTGCCTTCATTCGCTTTGTTCTGCCAGTTAGATAGGGTCTGCATGGCTATACCTAGCTGCTTTGCGGTCGCTGAAACATTGCCGTTATTGTTGGCTATCTTTTTGACAGCTTCAGCTTTGAAAGATGCACTGTAGGTTCTGATTTTCTTAGTCATGATAAACTCCTGTTAATACGCTTAGTTTACCAAGTTTGGTTCTACAGTCTTTTCAGCATAGCTCACTATAGATTGTGAGGGTTTTTTATTACCTCCTGTTTATGATATCTTAAATATTCTTAGAGTAAACATTCAATCATTTAGAACCGTTCAGTTGTTGCTAAAATAGACACCACTAAATTTTAGATGCAAAAAAAGCCCTACCTAGTAGGTAAGACTTTCTTTAATAAAAAATTGTGTATTAATTACCCTAGATTCAAGCTAACTTAACTCTATATCTATCATACTATTCAGCATCATCTAATATTTTATTAAGCGTTTCCACCATGTCATCATCTATGATGCTGTCTTCTACATAGTCAACTAACTCATGTATGGTCGTCAGATCCATTTCCCGAATACCCAAGCTTACCAGTTGCTCGTTAATAGACGCTAAGCTTTCTGTATCTTCAGGGTTGCCTAATACATGCTCTTCAAATCCATCACTGACAAACCAGTAGATTTTTTCTAACAAACTATTTCTCTTGGTTAACGTAGAATAACTATCCCCATGGATAAACAAATTAAAACGATAAGGCATCTCTACATCATTGATAAAAAAAGTACGCTTACATTCTAGTGTATAGGCTTGTTCCTGTTTGTATTCAGAGTTTTCGTCCTCTTTATAGTTTTCGTCTTCCTCAATCTCTTCTTTTACCAATCCTTCTAATATCTGATAACGCCCTACTTTGACTTTATGATTATAAATAATACAGGAATCAGCGATGGCCTCAAAAATGACCGCACTGACATCTAACGTATAGTCATCAATGTCATAAAAGCTTTTTAAAAAAGGCAAAAACTCTGTGAGCTTATCTTCAGGTACTTCGGTAAGAAATTGTTGCTCGTATATCTGAACCATGTCTTCAGGCGAATAAGTATTGGCGGTATCAGTCTCATTTCTGCCAGTAGGTTTCAAAGGTATAAGATTGTATGGGTTATTATTGGTCATTCAGGACTGCCTTTTCATTTAAGTGAGCTTTATTAGATCTTTATTACTACAAAGCTATAGGTTACTACAAAGCGATAAGAGCGGCTAAATTCACTTTTTTAAGTGTCTTTAATGCCTCGAAATCTATGAATACATTATCTCTTATTCAGTAACTTTTAGATATATTGTTCACTTTATCAAAAAAAAAGAATCACGCTAAATATTAGCGTGATTCTTTTTTTTAAAGATATTTAAGCACGATGGGTTAATTTCTTATGATGACTTTTTATAGTGAGGAAACTATAAAACCTACTGAACTATTTAGCCATACCTCTTAACTAACAACTTGTTTCGCTTCATGCATGCGAACACTCGTTCCATCTTTACGGCTGATTGTTATCCCTGTAAAGCCAAACAATATTGTGAGCAGTAGCGATAAGTAACAGAAGAAGGCATAAGGGATATACTCAATAACTGGTACACCCAATGCCTGACTGATAAATACCCCACACACACTCCACGGTACCAATGGATTGATAACCGTACCGGCATCTTCAATCGTACGCGATAGATTTTTGGGATGTAAGTTTAAGCGTTCAAAGGTCGGACGAAATGCCGTACCTGATAATAGTATACTTAAATACTGCTCACCGATTAAAACGTTGATACTTAAGGCTGCCATAGCGGCGGCAAATATCGCACGACCTGAACTGGTCAGCATATCTCTAATACCTAATAGTAACGCTGGTAAGATACCCAATGCACGTAACAAGCCGCCTAGACTTAATGCGAGGATTACAATGGTCTGCGTAAAGAACATACTTTGCATACCCCCACGTGAGATCATACCGCCTACTTCGCCCAGCTCTAAGTTTTCGGCAGGCGTATAACCGCCAAACATGTAGTTACCTAACTGTCCGATACTGGGGGTACTGTGAAAATAGGTAATGATTAAAGCGCTAGCAATCGTATAAATGATGGTATAGATGGCATTCACTCGGCATAACGCTAATACAACTAGCACAACAAACGGTAGCACTGAATAACCATGGACTAAGCCGCTATCGACAAGCTGCGACTGTAACAAAGTAACTTGATCTAAATTGCCAGTACCTGCCTGCCCAGAGAAGAACCAAAACAGTCCTGCTGTGATGAGCCAAGCGGGCACAGTGGTATACATCATATTACGAATGTGCTCAAACAAATCAATACCTACGACAGAAGAGGCAAGCGTACAAGTATCTGATAGTGGGGACATTTTGTCGGCAAAGAATGCGCCTGAGACGATGGCACCTGCAGCGATAGCGACGTTGGCATCGAAGGCATTACTCATCCCAATAAAGGCCACGCCTATCGTCGCTGCCGTGGTCAAACTACTGCCTAGCGCCACCCCAATAATTGAGGTCAAGACAAAGGCAGAGATATAATAATACTGCGGTGAAATGAGGTCAAAACCATAATACATAATGGTAGGAATAGCGCCCGACATCATGAGAGCGGCGACTAGCAATCCAATAAAGAATAATAAATAGATAGCACCAATACCACTGACGACGCCTGAAGACATTTGCTCCTGCATCTTCTCAAAGCTTAAGCCTTTGAACATACCTAGTGCCAGCAAAACAGCAATAGCAAGCATCAATGATAGGTGCGGAACCCAGCCAAAGCCGATCATGGTGACACCCATAATCGCAATGACGACGCTAGCAATGATAAAAGCTACCTTAGGAGATAGCTCGGTAAGTACTTGTGGAGGCATAACACATCCTTGACGTGCCAGTAGATTCTGGCGTTAGGGTTAGCTTTTAGGGTGATAAGTTTAATGAGTTGCGATAATGATTGCTACTCTCATTCCTTATCCAACAGGCTATCGGTCTTGGCTGCCATGACAAAATCATTGCGATGCAGACCTTTAATGCTATGCGACCACCAAGTGACGGTGGCCTTGCCCCACTCAACCAATATGCCAGGATGATGCCCTTCTGCTTCAGCAATATCTGCCAGTTGATTGGCAAATGCCATCGCCGTGACGAAGTTCTTAAATTTATATTGACGCTGTAATTGCTTAATGCCATCAACTTCAATCAATGACCAATCTGGAATTTGTTGTAATAGCTCTTGCGCTTCAGTTTCGCTGACTGTTGGAGCGCCAATACGGCAGGCTTCGCAGCTGGCTTGTGATAAGGTTGTCATGATAAGGTCCTTTTAGGTTAACTATTATTTTTTTAATTCAGATACGTCCGTGTTACTGCTGTAATTTACAGCCACATTACTTCCATAGCTCAGTATATTTTCTAATGAATTAGCAGGTATTTTCAGAATAACTTGGTGCAAAAAGTCCAAGTGCCATCGCTTGCTTCACTGCGCCCATGATATCGCTATTAACAATATCAAATAACGCATCTAAATCATCAATGACATAGTAAATCGGCTGGATATGATCGATACGATAAGGAGTGCGCAAGACGTCAATTAAATCAAACGCACGACAATCGGGTTCATCGCTGAGCGCATAGACCGTTTCAGAGGGTGAGCTTAAAATACCACCGCCATAAATACGGCGGCTATCTTGCGTCTTTCCAACCAAACCAAACTCGATGGTAAACCAGTAAAGCCGTGCTAAGAACCATCTTTCTTCTTTACTGGCGTTTAGTCCCAGCTTACCGTACGTCTCATTAAAAGTCGCAAACGCAGGATGGGTCAGCATGGGGCAATGACCGACGATTTCATGGAAAATATCAGGCTCTTCGATATAGTCCATGTCATCGAATCGACGAATAAAAGTCGCCACTGGAAAGGATTTATTGGCCAACAGTTTAAAAAACTTACCAAAGCTGATTAATGCAGGGACAGCAGCGGTTTGCCAACCGGTCGTTGCTTGCAAAACTTCGTCAATATCATGTAGTTGCGGAATACGTGCGGGCGATAGATTCAGCTTAGTTAAACCTTCTAGATAAGCTGGGCAGGCACGATTGGGGATTTGTTTGGCTTGACGCGCAAGCAGCGCTTGCCACATGGCATGCTCATCATCACTATAGTGAATATGACCAGTAGCATCTGGCTGATGCGACACGTAAGGTTGCTTTTTATCAGTAGCATTTGTAGATGGTAGGCGTTCCATGCCTATATTCCTTTTATTGCAGTTAGTCCATTACCTTTGTAGCAGTAGCTTGTGTTAATGACTTTGTCCTACTAACCCTAAACCCCATACTTTATAATCACTATTATAAGCAGGACTATACTAGTAGGTAGCAGGCTAATAAGGACAAGACAAATTCCCTTTGCCTTGCCCGTTTATTACTTTAAAGCCAATTTACAACAACGACTCTAAGACTAAGGCGTTTCAGTTTCTTGCTGACCAACCGTGCCGCGACGTACTTGGTCACGCTCGATTGATTCAAACAATGCTTTGAAATTACCTTCGCCAAAACCATCTTCGTAATCGCCTTTACGTTGGATGAATTCGAAGAATACAGGGCTACCCAAAATGGTTTCAGAGAAAATCTGTAGCAGTAGACGTGGTGCGCCGCCTTCAGTGGTGCCATCTAGCAAGATACCGCGCATCTGTAGCTCAGAGACATTTTCGCCATGGCCCGGTAAGCGCTCATCAAGCATCTGGTAATAAGTCTCATTTGGCGCCGTCATGAGCGGGATACCAGCGGCTTTTAGCTTATCAATGCTGGCAAACAAATCATCACTGGCTAAAGCAATATGTTGAATACCTTCGCCATTGAAGTGCATCAAATACTCTTCGATTTGTCCACCGCCCTGCTTTGACTCTTCATTTAACGGGATACGGATTTTGCCATCAGGCGCCGTCATCGCTTTACTGGTCAGGCCGGTGTACTCACCTTTGATATCGAAAAAACGGATTTCACGGAAGTTAAAGATGCGCTCGTAAAAGTTTGCCCAATAGGCCATGCGACCACGATAAACGTTATGGGTTAAGTGATCGATAACTTTAAAACCATGGCCAACAGGATGTTTATCAACCTCTGGCAGATATTCAAAGTCGATATCATAGATTGAGTTGCCATCAGTAAAACGATCAATCAAATAAATAAGTGAGCCGCCGATACCTTTGATTGCAGGCAACCTGAGTTCCATAACCCCTGTTGGTACATCTACTGGTTGAGCACCATTTTCAATCGCTAACTCGTAAGCCTTTTTGGCATCATGTACGCGAAAGCCCAAGCTACAAGCGCCTGCGCCATGCTCTTCAACGAAGTAGCTGGCTTGGCTTTTTGGTTCACGGTTTAATATGAGGTTGATGTCACCTTGACGAAATAAAGCGACGTCTTTAGATCTGTGGTTGGCAACATGAGCAAAGCCAAGCTGCTTAAACAATGCTTCAACCGCATCAGGTTGAGGTGAGGCGAATTCAACGAAATCAAACCCGTTTAGGCCCATTGGGTTATCAAATAAATCTGCCTTTAACTCTGACATTGTCATCATCCTTAATTTCAATTGGTGGTATAAAGCGCTAAAAATTAGCAAAAAATAAGATTCATCAATCATTCCTATTGACGATTCATTTATATTAGATTAGCTTGATTTATAAGACTAATCGTATTTTTTGATTTATTTATCAGGTTTACTTATGAATATCAGCATTCGCCAACTCACCGCCTTTATCAAAGTCGCTGACAATGGCAGTTTTACCCGTGCCAGCGACCAGATGCATTTAACTCAATCTGCCGTTAGTGGCTTGATCAAAGAGCTCGAATCTAACTTGGGTATTGTGTTGTTTGATCGCACCACACGCCAGTTGTCTTTGTCTGTAGTAGGACATCATTTATTGCCGAAAGCTCGGCGCATTTTGAACGAGATGCAACTATTTGAAAATGAAGCAAGCAGTTTGACAAACTTGGCGCAAGGTCAGGTAAGATTGGCAGTATCGCAGTTTGCTGCTTCTTCTATGCCAGCGGTCATTGCGCAGTTTGCCAAAGACTATCCAGATATCAGCGTATCGTTATTAGATTGCTCAGCAGAAAACGTCCTTGAGCATATCCAAAATATTGAAGTGGATTTAGGTGTCGGTACTGAAGTCGGTACTGAGCTTGAATTTATGGAAACAGAAGATGACATCCGTGCAGACTTATTATATCAATTACCGTTTTGTGTGGTAATGCCTGATAGCCATGTGTTGGCGCAAAAACATGAAGTCACTTGGCAAGACTTGATTGACATTCCACTCATCACGCTACAAGGCCCTTTTCTTGAAAAATTGACCACTGAGCTGGATGAAAGTATCGTCAACCATATTCAGCAGGCGCGTTACAAAGTGAATTTTATGTCGACGGCACTTGAGATGACTCGCCAAGGTTTTGGTATTACTTTGTGTCTGCCCTACATGCCAGAAGTGATAGACTGGGTAAGCGCTAATGGTTTACAGATGCGACCGCTTGCGCAACCTGTCAAAATGCGCCGGTTTTTCATTTATCAACGCTCATCGCGAGCATTATCACCCGCGAGCATTGCTTTTAAGCATTTTTTGCAGCGCTATTTTGCCACCCACTTTGATGACTTACAGAGCTTTTAAAGTTCATTATCTAAGCAATCGCTTGATATAGTCGATTCAATTTAAAAAGAATACAGTGCTACTGGGATAAATTTTGCGAAGCCTCTGGAGTGCGAAGCGCACAGCAAGCGAGGAAAATTTATCCCAGTATAACGCTGTTTTTAACGTACCTCTTCTATATTGAATTGGCTATACTGACCATCACAGTCAGTATCAAGCTGAGAGATAATTAAAAAGTTTGTAGGTAAGAAAAAAATGCGTTAATTAATGAGGATAACGGAATCTAACGTTGAGTTAATCACAAAACTGGTTTATGCTTTTTAGCGCCTCAACTCATATCTCTTGTAAGGAAAACAAATGTTTGAACGTATCGATTATTATGCCGGTGATCCAATCTTAGGATTGATGGACAAATTTGCAGCAGATGGCAACCCAGATAAAGTGAATCTAGGTGTGGGCGTCTATTATGACGAAGATGGCAAAATGCCAGTGCTTGAGTGTGTCAAAACGGCTGAACAGCGTATTGCTGACCCTATCTCGCCTCGTCCGTATTTGCCAATGGCAGGTTTACCAGGGCATCGTAAAGGTTGTCAAGAGCTACTTTTCGGCAAAGATGCTCAGGTTTTACAAGACGGCTTGGTTGCGACCATTGCTACCATCGGTGGTTCTGGTGCGTTAAAAGTCGGCGCAGAATTTATCCATGAATGGTTTCCGCAGTCTAAGTGCTATGTCAGTGACCCAACGTGGGGCAACCACATTGCCATTTTTGAAGGCTCTGATGTAGAAGTCGGTAAATACCCATACTACGACACCGCTACTGGTGGTACCAAATTTGATGAGATGATCCGCTTCTTTGAAACTTTGAACAAAAATGATGTGATCTTATTGCACCCTTGCTGCCATAACCCAACAGGCGTTGATTTGACTCGTGAGCAATGGGATCAAGTACTAAACGTTATTCAAGCGCGCGAGCTGATTCCATTTATGGACATTGCTTACCAAGGCTTTGGCGAAGATATGGACAGCGATGCTTACGCGATTCGTAAAGCCGTCGAAATGCGTCTACCAGTGTTTGTCAGCAACTCATTCTCTAAAAACTTATCGCTATATGGTGAGCGTGTCGGTGGTTTATCAGTCGTTTGTCCAACAGTAGACGAAACTGAGCGCGTTTTCGGTCAGCTGAACTCTACCGTGCGCCGTATCTACTCAAGCCCGCCATCACATGGCGGTCGTGTGGTCGATATCGTCATGAACGACGAAGCGTTACACAAGCAATGGGTTGGCGAAGTTTATGCGATGCGTGACCGTATCAAGTCTATGCGCGTAAAGCTGAAATCAGTATTGGAAGCCAAAATTTCTGATCGTAACTTTGACTACTTAACTGAGCAGAACGGCATGTTTAGCTTTACAGGACTCACTCCTGAACAGGTTGAGCAGCTGCAAAGCAAATTTGGTATCTACATGGTATCGAACTCACGCATGTGTGTTGCCGGCTTAAATGCCAGTAATATCGATTATGTTGCGAATGCTATGGTTGAAGTCTTAAAAGACTAAACCAGCTTGTTATCGTAAAACTATCTTAATAAGAAAGGCTGAGCAGTTGCTTAGCCTTTTTTTATGCTTTGATTTTATGTAATAAATGACAGCAATAGCGGTATCGATAGCAACAAATCAGCTAGCTTTAATATCAGTACGACACTAAAACACTGCATAAAAAACCTTGCAATATGACTGGCTATAAATTACATTATACGTAAGTAGTTAATCATAACGTAATTCATTATATACTTTAGCAAGGAGCAAACCATGTCAACGATTGACAAAAACCTCACCTCTTTCATCGATATCGCCACTGATTCTGACTTTTCAATCCATAATCTGCCTTATGGTATTTTCAGTGAAAGTACTGACGGCAAGCGCCGTGCTGGTGTCGCTATTGGCGAGCACGTATTGGATTTGGCCGTCCTCGAAGCAGAAGGTTTGCTGAGCTTAAATGGCGGGTCATATTTTGATCAACCGACTCTAAACGCCTTTATTGATTCTGGTCGAGATAATTGGACTCAAGCACGTAAAACTATTCAAACGTTACTGTCTAATACCAGTAATGCCTTACGTGACAATAAAGACTTGCAGAAAAAAGTACTCTTTAAGCAAGCAGACGTCACCATGCATTTGCCCGTTCAAGTGCCAGGTTTTACTGATTTCTATTCTTCTAAAGAACACGCTACCAACGTCGGTACTATGTTTCGTGACCCGAGCAATGCCCTACTACCTAACTGGACGGAAATGCCAGTCGGCTATAACGGACGTGCCAGCACGGTCATCGTCAGCGGTAGTGATGTGATACGCCCCTCTGGTCAGCTAAAACCTAATGCAGATGAACGCCCTATTTTCTCGCCTTGTAAGCGCCTTGATTTTGAGCTCGAAACGGCTTTTGTCGTCGGTAAAGGCAACAACATCGGTCAACCGATTGCAGTAGATAATGCTATCGATCATATCTTTGGTATGGTCTTACTTAACGATTGGTCAGCCCGTGATATTCAAAAATGGGAATATGTGCCTTTAGGTCCATTTAACGCCAAAACGTTTGCTTCTGAGGTATCGCCTTGGATTGTAACCATGGATGCATTGGCACCGTTCAAGATGCCATGCCCTACTCAAGAGCCAAAACCACTGGCTTATCTGAACGAAAAAGACAGCAATAATAGCTATGATATTAATCTGTCAGTAGAGCTACTTCCTGAAAATGCTGAGCGCGCCACTGTTATTTGTGAAACCAATTTCAAACATATGTACTGGTCAATGGCACAGCAGTTGACCCACCACACTATCACTGGTTGTAAAGTAGAAGTTGGCGATATGATGGGCTCAGGTACGATTTCCGG
Organism: Psychrobacter sp. DAB_AL62B; assembly: GCF_028895345.1. Lineage (NCBI taxonomy): Bacteria > Pseudomonadati > Pseudomonadota > Gammaproteobacteria > Moraxellales > Moraxellaceae > Psychrobacter > Psychrobacter sp. DAB_AL62B. Next base: position 21,781 of record NZ_SAXC01000014.1, on the reverse strand, counting down.
ACCAACGCCAGACTCTTATGGCTCGATGTTAGAGATTGCTTGGAATGCCACCAAACCAGTGACTCTTAAAGGCGGCGAGACGCGCAGCTTTATTGAAGATGGCGATACGGTCATTATGAAAGGCTATAGCGAAAAAGAGGGTATCCGTGTCGGCTTTGGCGAAGTACGAGGTAAGGTAATGCCTGCCTTAGAATTTAATTTTTCTTAGTAGTTCTGGGATTATTAAAGATTTAAAGCACCGACCCGTTTCATAAATAAAAGGCTAGTCACAGTAAAGATGAAGTTGAGATTGAAATTATATGGCATTTGCTGTGACTGCTTTTTTGATTACCTATCAAAAGGATATTGATAATGACCTTTAAAATTGAAAAAATTCATCATGTGGCCTATCGCTGCAAAGACGCTAAAGAAACCGTCGAATGGTATAAAAAACATCTAAACATGGATTTCATCTTAGCATTTGCTGAAGATCATGTACCTTCAACCAAAGCCTTTGACCCTTATATGCATGTGTTTTTAGATGCTGGTAACGGTAATGTCTTAGCGTTTTTTGAAGTACCTAATCAACCTGAGATGGGCTTTGACCCGAATACGCCAAACTGGGTACAGCATCTAGCGATGAAAGTAAAAGACCGTGATACTTTAATGGCTGCTAAAAAGCATTTAGAGGAAGGCGGTATTGATGTTATCGGCGTGACCAATCACGGCATCTTCCACTCGATTTACTTCTTCGACCCTAACGGACATCGTATGGAACTTACCTATGATGATATTACATCAGAAGAAAAAGTATCGATGATTACTGAAGAGATTAAGCAAGATATGCTTGATGAATGGTCGCGTACCAAACGCGCTCCAGCGCATACGCAGTTTTTACATGCCGAAGAGCTTGCCGAAGCAAGAGAAGTCGCGCCTGTGGGTGAGTAAGTATTAACTTATCAAATCCTAAAACATAGCGTAGCTGAGATTGTCTCATTTACTCGCATCTAAGCAATTTTATAACGCTGTGCTATCAGCAATATTTGCTCAAATATATTATGCTGCTCACTCATCGGCAACTGCTCGGTGGTTCCGATGATAGTAATGGCATACTCTAAGGGCAATTTTTCAAGAGATGAACCTTTATCGATAAAAGCTTGATCAGTACCGTTGTTACTAGCAGTGGCAAACTGCGGGAAGATAACTGGAATCGTAATCGCATTAATCCCCATTAACATATCGCCAGTCACTGTTGCATAACCTTGAGTACGAATATTGGTTTGTAGCTGGGTAAATTGCAACCAACGAGACGCTGTTTCATCATCGTTCAATACTTTTGCATTATTAGCTTTACCTTGCCACTCTGCAAGCACCAATGGCTTAATAACGGCATCAGACTGGTAACTGGCAAACAACTGCCCTGTGGCAGAAGTCGTGAGCGGCATCCGTGAGCCAATACGAGTAATGATACTAATCGGGCTATCCGGTTCAACGGACTGGATGATAATTGGACCTTCACTAAACCACTTAGCGATTTGCACGCCGCAGTTTAGAGCATCTTTAATAGCGTTGGCGACAGCGGTAAGTCGCTCTAACAGATTATTTTGATTGAGCGCTGTATTACCCAAAGCGCCTAAAGCATCGACGCGTTCGCCCAATCCATAACGCCCATCGTCAAGTTGACGAGCATAGCTTTTACGAATCAAGCTCACTAGGTAACGATGGGTTTTGGCAGGATGCATCTGCATGGCTTGAGCAATATCTTTTAGCATCATAGGCGCGTTATAAGCGATAAGAATATCTAATATCGATAGGCCAATTTCAAGTGACTGTACGCCGCCTTGGGGCTTGCTAGAGGTTAAAGTATGATTTAATACTGAGGCATTATCTGATGATGGCATTTTAAAGCTCATTGGTTTAAGCGAATTGGTGTTTGTCTATTAATAACAGCGCTTACGGATTTGATGAATTTCTTATTACGACTGATTATATACATAATGATAAGCGTTTGATACATGCTCAAAATGGAGAATAATAATGATGGAACTTTATAGCTATTTTCGCAGTAGCACCTCTTACCGTACTCGCATTGCTATGAACCTTAAAGGTTTAGAATATGACTATATTTCAGTTAATTTGGCAGAAGACAAACAGTTGGAGGCGGCATTTAAAGCAGTTAATCCACAAGGTCTAGTGCCCGTCTTACAAGTTGATGACTTACAACTCTATCAAAGCCCAGCTATTTTGGAATGGTTAGAAGAAGTCTATCCCAATCATCCATTGTTACCTAAAGATGCGGCTGGTCGCATGCAAGTGCGAGCACTCAGCGCTATGATTGGCTGTGATATTCACCCGCTTAATAATCGCCGTATCTTACAATACCTACGCAATGAGCTGTCAGTAGAGGAAGATGAAGTCATGGCGTGGTGTAGTCGCTGGATGAGTGAAGGTTTTGCTGCATTAGAGAAACGCTTGGCAGAAGATAAAAATCGCGGTAAATTCTGCTATGGCGACAGTCCAACATTTGCAGATTGCTATCTTATTCCACAAGTGTCGTCTGCTCGACGCTTCAAAGTAGACCTCAGTCTTTATCCTAATATCGTAGATACCGATACGCACTGCCGCACTCTGAAGGCGTTCGCCGATGCTGATCCTATGATGCAACCTGATGCGCCAAGCGTCTAATCTAATCTACAAAAAATAAAGCCTCCAAATTAGGAGGCTATATTATATTGATACTCTCATATTACTATTGCCACATCCAATGCTTAAAGATTCATCTCATATTGGGTAACAGCGACTATCTTTATCGGTACCGCAAATAGCCATGGTGAACCACCACTACAATAAAACAAATCATCTTTAAATGAGACAATACAAGCGGTAAAATCATTACCACAGTGACCTATCATTGCTTGCTCATCACTATCATCATCGACTGCACACCATACTTGTTTATCACCTCGTGCAAGCAATGCGCGTGTTAAACCACTGCCTGCTAACTCATTATTCATACCCCGCTCCTTAACTTCTTTTACAATAGTTTGAGCTATTCATCATTAAATATATAGTTTTTTGATAATAACCTTTATCGTTATTGAGTCAATGAACCTAATATAAATGATGCAAATCCGTTTGTTGTCAAGCAAATACAATGAGTAATTACCTATATCTTTAATTGCTGCTTACTTCTTCTACTCTCTCTTCTATAGATACTTTGTATCCTGATTACTCCATTGTAAAGCTGTATAAGCAAAAATGTAACAATTAACTATATTATTCCCGACGAACGGTCAAGATCGGAATGTGAACAGTCAGTAAATTTAAATACTCTTAATAAATGTATCACTCAAAATCTTTAATTCGTTGCTTAACAATACTTACTATCCAAAAATTCCTGAAATTCATCAGACAAGTTATTGATGATGAAAATGGTGTCAGATCACACTGTGCATTGCGATCATTTCTCTTACCTGAATATTGTTCACCATATCTTCATAAACTATTTTCCAATCGAGCAACAGCGACTAAAACAGAGTCATAAAATCAGGTAAAATAGTACTCATGACACCCATCAACCAACCAATCCTTCGCAAGATTATCCACATCGATATGGATGCTTTTTATGCCAGTGTGGAACAACGCGATTTCCCTGAGCTACGTGGCAAACCATTAGTCGTCGGTGGCGACCCAAATGGTCGCGGGGTAGTTGCTGCTGCCAGTTACGAAGTACGTAAGTTTGGCGTACGCTCCGCCATGTCGTGTTATGAGGCAAAAAAGCGTTGTCCAGAAGTCATATTTGTACCACCACGCTTTGATGTTTACCGCGCCGTCAGTAGCGATATCCGCCGCATTATGCACAGCCTGACGTCGCATGTTGAGCCGTTATCATTAGATGAAGCGTATCTTGATGTGACCGGGTTATCTGTTCATAAAGGCTCAGCGACATTAATGGCAAATTGGCTACGGGCGCAAATTTTAGAGCAAACAGGTCTGAACGCCTCTGCAGGTGTCTCATTTAACAAGATGCTTGCAAAAATCGCCTCTGACATTAATAAGCCCAATGGTACCGCGGTTATCACACCAGCGGATGCCGACGCTTTTATTAGTACACTGCCTATTGAGCGTTTTCATGGTATTGGCAAAGCAACTGCAAAGCGCTTGCATGCGATGGGTATCAGCCACGGTGCAGACCTTCGCCGCACGCCAGCTGCCATATTAGTTAATGAATTTGGTAAGCGCGGACAGTTTTATTATGATATTGCGCATGGTCGTGACGAACGTGCCGTCAAATCTGAACGTACGCACAAATCTGTTGGCTCTGAGACAACTTTTAGAGACAATTTAAATCGTGATGATGAACTCCTCAGACAAATCTATGAGCAAAATGCCGATGCTTTTTATCAGCTGCATAAAAAACAGCTTATTGCCTATACTATTACCCTCAAAATTAAATACGCTGACTTTACTCAAGTGACGCGCTCACACACTTTATCCACCGCTTTTGATAGTGCTGAATCCGCTCACTACTGGTTAGGCAAGCTATTTTTAGATATTCCGCGTCAACTTCCTATCAGACTTGTGGGTGTGACCTTCTCTTCGTTAACGCTTGCCACACAGGTAATACCGCAGTTAGATTTATTCGAGTAACATGAATGATCTTCAATAAAAACAGGTTTAAACTTTTGATAAATGAGAAGAATACTGCTTAGGCTATTTAATAGTTATCAAGTTTTACGAACTATAACCACTTAGGAAACGTTCTTTAATATTCTCATTTCTGCTACAATTACGCCAAAATTCAACTTTATTTAAAGACTACTTATGACTGATTCTCAACTAGCAAGCTTAAATAACAACCTCAGTATTCATGCCAATAACGATAGCAATAAAAGTGACGACGTTTTAGAGTATTTAAGTGTTGATGAGTACGATTATGAACTACCAGATCAGTTAATTGCCCGCTATCCATTAGCGCAGCGGTCAGCGTCAAAGCTACTGTATCTAGCTGCTAGTAATAAAAAAGATGACATCAGTCAAATTGAAGATAAATTATTTTCAGAGCTGCCTGAGCTGCTGAACACGGGCGATTTAATTGTTTTTAACGACACCAAAGTTATGAAAGCGCGTCTGTTCGGTCAAAAAGATACGGGCGGAAAAGTTGAAGTGCTCATTGAGCGCTTGGTTGATATTACTAATTTGAATAGTGCAACTTTAGATTTGGCAACATTAGACGATACACTCAGCACAGAAAAATATATCGCCCTTTGTCATGTTAAAGCAAGTAAAGCACCCAAGCTTGGTCAGCGTTTAGCGCTTGCTGACAGTCACATGAATTGCGTGATGATTGGTCGTCAAGAGAACTTATTTATCTTGGCTTTTGATGCGCCCATCTTGCCTGATTTAGAGCGTCATGGTGAGCTGCCCATTCCGCCCTACTTTGAGCGCCATGCCGATGCCACTGATAATACTCGTTATCAAACCGTCTTTCATGATCCTGCCAAGCTTGCTAGCGTAGCAGCACCGACAGCGAGCTTACATTTTGACGAGATAGTATTAGCTAAGCTTGCTGCAAAAGGGATTAACACGGCATTTGTCACACTCCATGTTGGCGCAGGGACTTTTGCGCCTGTAAAAACAGACAACTTACTCAATCACACCATGCATAGTGAATATGCGCACTTGCCTCAGCCTACCGCAGATCTTATCAATCAAACCCATGCCAATGGCAAGCAAGTGATCGCTATTGGTACAACGGTGACACGTGTCCTTGAAACCGCGTATCAAAAAACAGCGGTTAATGGACAAGCACTGGCTAGCTGGTCAGGTGATACAGATATCTTTATTTATCCGGGATTTAAGTTTGGGGTTATAGATAAACTACTAACGAACTTTCACTTACCGAAGTCTACTTTGTTGATGTTAGTATCAGCCTTTGCAGGTAAAGCATCTATCGAGCAGGCTTATAAACATGCTATTAAAACGCAGTATCGTTTTTTTAGTTACGGCGATGCTATGCTGCTTGATAAAAAATCGAACGGATAAGGGTGAACATTAAGCAAACAATTAAGGTATTGATCACAACAGCAGTGGAATAAACTGGTAAACTAAACGCTATTTTGTTATAACAATATAGATAACTCTCACTCTAAAGGGCTGCACATGTCTTGTCATTTATCTCATCGCTTGACTACGATACATCGCGCAGTATCCATGGCACTGCTTTATTCAGTAGGCTATGCAGCCCTAGTATCTAGTGCTCAAGCAGCGACGATTGGCAAAACTGTTGTAACCTCTGCTCAGCACGAACCTTTAGTCGCCAGTATTATGGTCACCGATATTAAAACAGCCGATTTTTCGGCCAGTTTAGCGAATTCTACTATTTATCAGCAAATGGGTTTGACCCCCACTGACTCTATGACTGTACGCTTTCAGCCGACTTCAGCCACCACTGGTCAGGTTTTTATTACCACTACGAAGCCTGTATCCAAGCCTTTTGCAGATGTGGTGTTAGCTATTAATGATGGCACTCAGCGCAATGTCATTCCTAAGACATTACTCATGCCCCTTAATGACAGCTTACCGATTACATCCTCTAAAAACATCGTTACAGGGGCAAAAAAGCCAAACTTACCGGTCGTTTCTGTCATCAATGCGCAACCGCTAACTGTTAGACAAGGCACACCGCCACCATTATTATTATCAGCATATAAATCATCAACGTCTGATTTGGCAGCAGCAAAATTGCCCGCACGCGATATTCAAATACCTAACATTCAAGCACCTACTGTATCATCTAGCTTGCCAGCAGCAGTCACTACGACCACACAAAGCAATACTACGGTTTATGCTCCTAGTCGCCTAAATAACGATAATACTGGCTCAATTAATTCTTTAGATAAAAATTCTTTGAATGTAAGCAAGACTACAGACTATATTCCAAATAATAAAATAAGCGCCAATAATACAGCCGCAACCAGCCTTAATATTCTATCGTCGGATAATAATGAAGAAGGTGCCGTGACTGACAGGCAGTTCGATATATTAAATATACAAATTACCCGTCAGATACAGTTTGATAATGAACGCAATACAGGCATAGTGGCGGCTAGGCCTTTGAGCCCTAAAGCGACACTGCCGCCAACGCTAAATAATCAGGCCTCAACAGTTCAAGCTAATTCTGCTAATACCATTGTCGCTAGCGCACCTCGAAATAGCGTGCCCACTAGTGACACCTCCTCTAGTAGCGTTACATCCAATGCCTCTACAGTAGGGACAAATACAGCAGCCACAGTGGCGACAGCCCCTAATCAACCAGGTAGCGCTGAAGTCAATTATACCGTGCAGCGCAACGACAGCTTATGGGTCATTGCCCAGCAAATCGCAGAGAAAAACAATCTTGACATTCAGACAGTCATGAAGGAAATTAAGTCGCAGAACCCTAGTGCTTTCATTAATAAAAATGCTGATCAATTAAAAGCGGATGCGCAGTTAAGCCTACCCAATTATGATGTGCTGCCATCACAGCAAAAGCTAGAGGCAGCGATTAGCGCGCAGAGACAATATAACAGGAAAGCCAATATACCTATTGCAAAAAAACCAACAACGCCAAAACCCACTTCAAAACCAGTATCTAAAACTGCATCTGAGACAACTCGAGCAGCTAAACATACTGAGAAACCGGCGGTAACAAAGACCCAAACATTGCCAAAAGCACAGTTTTCTGTCATCGCTCCTGGTCATCAAGGTAGCGCAGATGGTACTAAAACTAAAGCAGGTATGGCAACGGGCAACGGGCTTAGCACAGATGTATTAACCATTCTCAAATCATCAAGACAAAGTACAGCGTCGCAAGCTCAGGGCTTATCAAAGACCAATGGCATGCTTGACAGTTATACGAGAAAATTGCAATTACAAAATCAAAAACTGGCTGAGCTGCAAGCTCGTCTCAAAAAATTACGCAATCAATAATTGCCTAACTGATCAATGCAGTCAACTGCAACAGTAGGCGTGGGAGTCACTATGGACAATATGCTATATATCATCGCTGGTTTGGTGCTTATTTTAATCGTAGCAGTCTTGGTCATGCGCAAAAACAAAGCGCAAAAACCATCAGATCAGCCCAGTATAAATACAGATAGAACGGATTCTTTATCGACACAAACTGCTTCTAAAGATATGCCTGATAAAGCCAGTAGCAATAATGAGAGAAAATTTGATCATATTGAAATCGCTCAACGTTTTATGGATCAACAGCGCTATGACAAAGCTATTGAAACACTCAATCGTGGTTTGATTGAAAAACCTCATGACAACCAATTATCTCTCAAACTACTCGCGGTATATGCCACGATAGATCAATCTGACAATTTTAATAAAGTCTATGACTCTATCAAAGCGCATAATGACGTAAAAAGCATTGCACAAGCGGATGAGCTAAAAGCTTTGCTTACTGAGGAACAAAATCAAATAGCCCAGCAATCTCTACCAGCAGATAACAGTCAAGATGCTGGCTTTGAAAGTATCGATTTTGATATGCTAGCTAATAAAGTTGAGAATAATGCTCCAACTTTTGATACCGCTACTGCTCAGCCTGTTGAGTATGAAAACGATTTATTAAATGCCACCAATGAAACCTTAACAGTTTCGAACGATTTTGATAGCTTCAATAACTTTAATAATATCGAACAAACGTTTGACCTTAGTCAAAATAATTTAGAAAACAATACTATTGTGACACCTGTCACGACACTAGATATAGCAGATGAAGAAGCTCTAGTGAGTTCAACGACTGTTACAGACACAGACAGTAACGACTTTGACTTTGATTTTGACTTTGAGTTGTCTGAGGAAAGTGATATCTCTACAGAATCTCCTGTCACCGCTATCGCTAACGACAACTTGAACGACATCACTTTAGATGAGGAAGATTTTTTCTTAGATTTGGCAGACTTAGAGATTGATGCTGAAGCAGATAACGTCAGCGTCGATGATCAAATCACTACAGACGCGATTCAAACAAATGAAGATGGACTTACTTTATCTTTAGACGGTATTGACAGTATCGATGCATCAAATGCAACAGAAAACCAAACGGCTATTGAGCAACCTATTGTTATTGAAGATAGCTTTGATGATTTTAATATTGAAGGCGATTTAGGTGAAAGTCATAGTTTTGAAGATAATAAGACTGAAGTATCTAGCATATCACCGACTACCGTTATGTTCGATGACAATACACTAATAGATGATGATTTTGACTTTGATACTTTATCAAACTCTCCAACAGCAACAACGCCCGTTGCAGTTGAAAGCGACCATGATGTCAGTGGTATTGATTATAGTGATACTGGTATTACTGCTGAAACTACTATCGAAACAGCTGAAGATTTCTCATCACGGTTTGCAGCAGACTTTGATTTCGTCAAAACTTTAGACAGCAATCAAGTGACTCTAGACTTAGCGGGTCAGTATGTCCAACTGGGTGAATATGATAGCGCCAAACGTTTACTCAACGAAGTCCTGACTCAAGGTAATAGCGAACAACAGCAGCAAGCACAATTATTGCTTGAACGCACTGCTTAAAGAGAGCTGTTGCAGCAGCGAGTATTCTACTAGTAAAAAATATTCGCTGCATTTTGCTTTTCATTGAGTTTGCTTGCCATACTTTCTATTCCGATTAAGTTTTCTGCTCTACCCTTTCTCTCCTCTCTATTTATTGTGCTAACATTATGCCATCCTCTTTTATGACCAAAACAATCTCTACACCGATCCAGCTCATCTATGCTGGCGGCACTTTTGGCAGTTATGGGCGTCCATTAGCACCCTTATCAGCAGAAGTATTTTTGCCAACGCTGCAACAACTGCTAGCCGATCCAAATAATGCGGTTAATCTATTGCCAATTGCTTGGCTTAACAATACGCTCATTAAAGACAGCAGCCAACTTACTCCTAGCGATTTTGTACATTTTTATAAGCTGCTGTTGTCAGCTTATGAACAAGGTAGTAGACGCTTTGTTTTAATCACCGGCACTGATACCTTAAGTTACTTGGGTGCATTCTTGGCAGAAGCTTTTGCTGGTAGCGACATTTGTGTGGTTGTTACTGGTAGTATGCGCCCATTATTAGACAGTGAAATACTGCACTCTTACACTATTGATGCTCAAAGTGATGCTTGGAGCAATCTTAAAGACGCTTTAAAAATGGCAGCTGCCGGTGAGTCAGGTGTGAGGATAGGCTTTGGCGGCGAGTCTTGGCCTGCGCAAACGGTACAAAAGATACATAGCCATGATTTTATGGCTTTTACCGGTCACTCAAGAGCCGCTTATCCGGCCAATAGTTATATACAAACCCTTCCAGATACGCGGCGGCAGCATTGGCTTGATGACCAACAAGATATAATCGATGATATTCAAGCTCGCGCTGAGCAAGCCTGCGTTCATGCTTTATATTGTTTGCCAAATGCGACCGATGTATTAAACAGTCAGCTCCGCGCCCTATTATCGCAGCCGCCTTGTGGCATTATCTTATTAGGCTTTGGCGCTGGCAATGTTCCTTATTCAGCAGACTTAGCAGAAGCACTACAGTTGGCTTACGAAAAAGGTCACATGGTGATATGTGCCAGTCAATGCCCGTTTGGCGGTGTCAGTGACAATTATGCGGCTGGCAGTTGGCAATACGATTATCAAGTCATTGCAGGCGGGCGCTTAACCATCCCTGCTATCTATGCACGTCTACTGTGGTTACTATTGCGCTATAATAGCCCAGCACGACGTCGGCAACGCTGGTTGAATAACGTTAATCAAACTGGCACGCGCATTAAAAAATGCTAAATAAATATTAGGGCGTGTTAAATATTCAACACGCCCTAGCCATTCCTTATTTCACAAGCTCTTAGACATAAGCTCCGAAATGAAAATATCCGAGACTACAAGCATCGAAACTAAAAATAGTGAAATTAAAAACATCGAAACTAAAAACATACCGATGTATACATTAGCCATTGCCATCGAATTCTTGGGCACGCATTATCATGGTTGGCAACGTCAAAAAGAGGTGTTAGGCGTACAACAAGCATTAGAAACTGCTATCAGTACCGTCGCCAATGAGCCAGTAGAAGTCGTAGCAGCGGGGCGCACGGACTCAAGTGTTCATGCCAGCAACATGATTGCCCACTTTGTCACTCATGCCTATCGACCTACAAACAACTGGTTACGCGGAGTGAATAGTCTATTGCCTGATGATATTGCGTTGCGCTGGGTTCAGCCGATGCCCGCAGATTTTCATGCACGTTTTGCAGCCATTGCTCGTCGTTATCGCTATATCACCCTCAATCAGACTCAGCGTCCTGCCATTCTCAATCATCAAGTAACCCATATCTATGAGCCACTTGATCTAGCCACTATGCAACTGGCTGCTGCTGATATCGTAGGTACTCATGACTTTAGTAGCTACCGCGCCGCGGCTTGCCAATCCAATCAGCCTGTGCGCAACGTTAGCCATGCAAATCTCTTTGCTCATGGTCAGTTTATCGTTTTCGATATTCAAGCTGATGGATTCTTACATCATATGGTTCGTAATCTAATGGGAACGCTATACGCTATCGGCAGACACGAATTAGAACCAGCAGATTTTTTAAATATTTTGGCTAAAAAAGATCGTACCATTGCACCGCCCACCGCTTCTGGTGATGGCTTGTATTTTATTAATGCCTATTATCCTGAGCACTTTCAAATATTACTGCCGAATGCCTCTTTAACACCTATTTGGCTAAACCTTCCCAACTAGTTAATATAAACTGATATACATATCACTTACAGGCTGTCAAGTAAAAATCAGGTTCCGTATTGCTTTAATCTACTAACTTACGTATAATATGGGCTTATTTTAAATTGATTGATGATACAAATTATGGCAAAAGACGAGATTATTGAATTTGAAGGCGAAGTCATTGACACCCTTCCAAATACTTTGTTTAAAGTTCGTTTAGAAAACGGACACGAAATCATTGCGCACATCTCAGGTAAGATGCGTAAGCATTACATTCGCATTTTAACTGGCGATAAAGTCAAGGTTGAAATGACCCCTTATGACTTGTCTAAAGGTCGCATTACTTACCGTGGTAAAAACTAACTTCTTATTTACTAAATTGGTTATAAGAGCATTGTTATGAATGCTTGAGTGGTTTAACTGATAATAATAATGATACTGCTAACCTACTCATTATTGCCTATCATATTTTAGTAGCTAATTATTGTTTTGCTTTTACCATAAAAAATACCGCTGAATATAAGCGGTATTTTTATGTCTAAATTTTAGCATAGGCTCTTATGATTTAATAACGACCTATCAAGATTGCATGATAAACGTCAGTCTTAATGCATCACTTAAAGCCATTATTTAAATTCAACCGTCGCACCATTTTGTATCACACCAAGCAATGCCAATGCATCCCAATTCGTCAAGCGTATACAGCCTGCCGATGCTTGACGACTGATACGAGCAGGATCTGGCGAACCATGAATACCATATGAAGGCTTACTTAAGCCTATCCACACCAATCCTACTGGATTATTAGGACCCGGTGGAAGGATAGACTTACTACCATCATCAGCGCTATAAGTATAATTGGGCTCATGCACTTTTACCTCTACGGTATGCGTACCCGTTGGCGACGGCATCGCCGTGCTACCTACTGTCGCCGGATAGCTGGCAATTAAATTATCCTTATCATCATACGCATATAGGGTTTCGGTGGATTTATCAGCAACGACTCGCGTAACCGGCTTGGTGTTAGGATTGCCCGGATTGTATACGGTAATGGTCTCGCCTACTGTAAAACTAGCGTTTGGATTGAGCGCTTTAAGATAACTTTCACTGATATGAAATTTTTCCGCCAATCCTTCAATCACGCTTTCATAATACAACCCATCAAGCTTGGCTTTGGCCTCTGCACCCGCTGGAATGGTCGTCGTTTTGATATTAATGTCAGCATCACTGAGCTGATAGCTCACCAATACTGGTTGCTGCATCAGTTTATCGTTTTTGGTTAATGCTTGCCACGTTTCATTATTCAATGTATCCGTCACTGTCAAACCATTGGCCTTTTGAAAGGCTTGCATCGCTTTACGGGTATTCTTTCCCCAATAACCATCGACAGGACCAACCGCGTTTTGATGCCAATTTAATAAAGCTTGCAATTTAGTGACAGTATGACGATCTAGATTCATACCTTCTTTCCAAGTAGCATTGTTTATCTTTTGTGCCACTGCCGGCAGATTTTCTGTTGTATATTTGATGGTAGGTAAAAATTTATTTAATGATACGGCAGCTTTACTCTTACCAGCAACTTTTTGACTCACCCCATTGGTAACGGGACTTATATCATTGACATTGTTAAGCGTGCTTTTATTAGCAACATTTGCGCTATCGTCGTTGGTCGCGGCGATACTTTGAGTCATAAACAGAACTGTTGATAAACCAAGCGCAGCTAGCGCCGTGCTAATTTTCGTTAATTGATACATGTAACGCTCCTAATTTTTTTTAAAATTATATTTTTTATGAAAAACTTTGTTGTTAGAAAGTTAGCTATTAAAAATGATGAAAGTTATTATTTTTAGTCTTTTAATACATTATCAGCACTTTTAATTATTACTATCGCATTGCTCTGATATATTAATAGATACATTAATATTTGAATGGATACTAACCATCTCATGGTACTTACAAGTGACTAATAGTGCCACTATCCTCCTGTGAGAATATGACAGCTTTATGTTAATAAAACCCTTATCTTGCAGTGTCTGTGTTAAAACAAGGATTTTTTTTCGGCTGTCTGGTTAGGTAGGTTTACGTTAACGAGTTGTTTCAAGACACATAAAAAGAAGCATAAAAAAACCCATAAATCGCTCAGCAACTTATGGGTTTATCGTGACAAAATTTCTAACATCTAAATTTATAACTATCAGAATAATACAGTCGAAAACGTTAACGAATGCATTAGTCTTAACAAATTCTCAGTCTACATTAGAGCAGCGTCAGCTAGACCAATTTGGCCAATACCGCTTGCCCCATTTCCTGACAGCCTACTTGTTTTAGTCCAGCTTCACTACGGTCCAAGATATCGACCGTACGTAAGCCATCATCAAGAACATCACTTACCGCTTGCTCAATTGCTTGCGCGGCAGCTTCTTGTTTAAAGGTATAACGCAGCATCATCGCGACGGATAAAATGGTTGCCAATGGATTGGCTATATCCTGTCCTGCGATATCAGGGGCTGAACCATGGCAAGGCTCATACATCCCTTTACCTGCTTCATCGAGACTGGCTGATGGTAGCATACCGATAGAACCCGTAAGCATAGCCGCTTCGTCAGATAAGATATCACCGAACAGATTGCCCGTTACCATGACATCGAACTGTTTAGGGTCTTTAATCAGCTGCATACAGGCATTGTCAGCATACATATGCGATAACGCCACATCGCCATAGTTCGCTTGCTGCAGCTCGATCATCGTCTGCTTCCAAAGCTCAGTGACTTCTAACACATTAGCCTTGTCGATAGAGCAGACTTTGGCAGGTGTACCCGCTGCTTGCGCGCGTGTTTGTGCCAGCTCAAAAGCAACCTTGCCGATACGATTAATCTCGCTGGTGCTATAAACCATGGTGTTATAGCCTTGCTGCTCACCATTTTCTAGGGTGCGGATACCGCGTGGCTCACCAAAATAGATACCACCGGTCAATTCACGGACGATAAGCAAATCTAGACCTGAGATAATTTCAGGTTTAATACTAGAAGCATTGACCAGTTGCGGATAAAGTTTTGCCACTCGTAAATTGGCAAATAAACCGAGCTCACTACGGATTTTAAGCAGACCACGCTCAGGGCGTTTGCTGCGCTCAATACCATCCCACTTAGGACCACCAACGGCACCCAATAACACCGCCTCTGCTGCGCGCGCACGTTGTAGCGTCTCTTCTGGTAAAGGTTCTCCAGTTGCATCAACTGCCACACCGCCGATTAATCCAGACTCAAGGGTCAAACCTAACGCAAACTTATGATTGACAGCTTCGAGCACATCAATGGCTTGAGTCATGATCTCAGGGCCAATACCATCGCCCGCTAATGTTAAAATCGTTGCCATACTGATCCTTGTGGGTAAGTAAGTTTTTATTTATAGTTTTGCTATCATTTGATGACAGCTTTCTAAAAAACGACTTCTTGCACAATGAGCTGCACAAGAAGTCGTCTATTTTATTAAGTTTTCTGCAAAAAGTTAGTATTAAACGATCAAAATCAACATTGAGAGACAAGCTGCTTGCCTTTCACACTTTGCCTGTTAAGCGTTAATAGTCACGCCTTGGCTTTTACTTTCACTTTTGATTGTGCTGGTGTCGCCTTAACCATACGAGTTTCTACAAACTCTCCTTGATGCTCAGTGCCTAGCTCTTTGCAGAAGCGGCGCTGCACCGTATTGCCTTGATAAAGATCAACACATAAAGGTTCTGGTGATGCTGTGTCTAACAAGCTACCCGAGTTTTGACTGGATTTTTTTTGATAAGCACGTAGCTGATAAGTACCGGGGTTAACAAAATCATGAATCATCGCAAAACGTTCTACATAACCCACATTATTTTCTGGATAGAAGTTAATATGTACTTCACGTTTAGCAGGCTGTACGCGAGCATAATAATTGGTCATCCCTGGCATACCAGATGCTGATAATGGAACAATTTTGATCGTGTTCTTATTAGCGAGCGGTGTCATATCTATGGTCATGGGTGCTTGCGTATGTTTAGTGCTATTACGACTTTTACCGTTACCACTGGCGTTCTTCATCGCGACCAGCATATTGGCATTAAAAGGCTTATGAGTATCAGGCGCAATGACTAAAGTGCGATCTATCTGCACAATCTCGCAGTGATAAGTGCCGACGCAGGCAATATTCACTTCACCAGCGACAGGCTTGATATTACCCGCCCACGCCTTTGCGTTTTCTGCTTGATCTATCTGTTGGTAGCCAGTCAACGCCTGACAGCCAGATAACAATAAGCTTGCGGCCATAGCCGTGCTTGTCCATAAAGCGAAACGTGTTTTATTCATAATGGTGGCTACTATGTATAAGATAGAAGATATAATAATGTAAAAATAGACTACCATTCATTTTAGCCATTTAATCACCATAACTCAACGCTGTATTAACGCTAAGCTATTCTTTATGGCGATTAACAAATATTGATTCATCATTTACTGTTAATCGCTCATTATTAACATTTCGTTGTTAATATTTCGTTGTTAATAACTAGGCTCTAACTTCATTGAATATCCAAGGTGTTTTTTGCATCATTTTATGCTCGTATTCTTTAATGACATCGCTTTGCTGCAAAGTCAGTCCGATATCATCAAGACCATTTAGCAAACAATGCTTCCGAAATTCGTCTACTTCAAAAGCATACTCTTCACCAGTTGGCGTAATGACTACCTGCCTTTCAAGATCTGCAGTCAGCTCATAGCCTTCGTTGGCAATCGTGGCTTTCATTAACGTATCAACAATTTCTTCTTCTAATACAATCGGTAGCATGCCATTTTTGAAACAGTTATTATAAAAAATATCGGCAAAGCTTGGCGCAATAACAGTACGAAAACCATACTCTGAAAGTGCCCAAGGCGCATGTTCACGGCTAGAGCCACAGCCAAAGTTTCTGCGTGCCAGTAAAATATTAGCACCTTGATAGCGCGGCTGATTTAGAATAAAGTCAGGATTAATAATACGTGTGCTATTGTCTTGACCTGGATAACCTTCGTCGAGATAACGCCAATCATCAAATAGATTAACGCCAAAGCCTGTACGTTTAATAGACTTCAAAAACTGTTTTGCAATAATCTGATCGGTATCGACGTTGGCACGATCAAGTGGGCAAACGATACCCGTTTGAGTGTTATAAGCTTGCATAAATACATCCTCTAATATAAAGGTAATCGTAACCGTTAAAGCATGGCTAATAATCGGTTATCGATAACTGAGTGTCCACTTAGAATGTGCGCACATCGACAAAGTGACCTGCCAATGCTGCTGCTGCTGCCATTGCAGGACTCACTAAATGCGTACGACCGCCATTACCTTGACGACCTTCAAAGTTACGGTTAGAGGTCGAAGCACAGTGCTCTTGTGGCTCAAGCTTATCGGCATTCATCGCTAGACACATCGAGCAGCCCGGCTCACGCCATTCGAAACCTGCCTCGGTAAATAAAGCATCCAAGCCTTCTGCTTCCGCTTGCAACTTCACTTGCCCAGAACCCGCAACGACGATGGCTTCTTTGATAGTATCAGCCACTTTACGACCTTTAATTACGGCTGCGGCATCACGCAAATCTTCGATACGTGAGTTGGTACAAGAACCGATAAATATACGGTCAAGCTGGATATCAGTAATTTTTTGACCTGCTTCTAAACCCATATAGATATAAGCGCGCAACCAACCTTCTTCTTGTGCGGCGTCAATGGCTTGATCAGGGGTTGGCACTGATTGGGTGATATCAACGACCATTTCAGGTGAAGTGCCCCACGATACTTGCGGTGCTATTTGGCTGCCATCAATCTCAATCACGCTATCAAATACGGCGTCATCATCTGAATAAAAAGTACGCCAGTATGTTTCTGCTTGCTGCCATTGCTCAGCAGTTGGCGCATAAGGACGACCTTTGACATAATCTATCGTCGTATCATCAACGGCAACCATACCCACGCGCGCGCCCGCTTCAATCGCCATATTGCAGACGGTCATGCGCCCTTCCATAGTCATGTCTTCAAATACTTGACCAGCAAATTCAATGGCATGTCCTGTTCCGCCAGCGGTGCCAATTTTTGCGATGATAGCAAGTACCACGTCTTTTGAGGTCACGCCAGCGCCAAGCTTACCCGTGACGCGGATTTGCATATTTTTTGATTTCTTTTGAATCAAGCACTGAGTTGCCAATACATGCTCAACCTCAGATGTGCCAATACCATGCGCTAAACAGCCTAGTGCGCCATGAGTGGCGGTATGTGAGTCCCCACAAACTACTGTCATACCGGGCAATACCAAGCCTTGCTCAGGACCGACGACATGCAAGATGCCTTGACGGGCATCATTGATGGTAAATTCGGCAATATCAAACTTAGTACAGTTTTCATCTAAAGTCAGTACTTGTAAGCGAGACACTTTATCTTTAATACCTGCAACACCCTCTGAGCGCTCTTTAGTCACCGTTGGCACATTATGGTCAGGGCTTGCAATATTGGCAGACAGACGCCACGGCGCTCTATTGGCCAGCTCTAAGCCTTCAAATGCCTGCGGACTCGTCACTTCATGCAGCAAATGGCGGTCGATATAAATCAGGCTCGAACCATCATCACGCTTAGTGACTTCATGAGCATTCCAAAGTTTGTCATATAACGTTTGACCGGCCATGTTGCTATCCTTTTTAGTTGCTAATAACTTAATTTTTCGTTTGCCTAGACAGTAGTAAGCTAGGACCTTTTTATTTGTAATTTGATAATAAGCGCTGCAATCGGCCAACGAACCAAGTTTTATAGTCAAATAATCAAATTTATATAATAAATACGTCTTGATGTCTTGTGATTATAGCAGGCTAATCCTATAATAATAATTGATGATTTTTGCATAGTTGCAAACTTTTATTTCTAATACATTATGACTAGGTCAGCCAACTTTTATTTATAGCTCGCTACGTAGCTAAGGACATCGGTGTGAATACCACAAATTTGACGACATTCGTCACTGTTATGCAAACAAGCAGTATTTCGGGTGCCGCAGAAAAACTGTTTATTACTCAGCCTGCGGTCAGTAAACGCATCAAAAACTTAGAAGATGAATTCAATATTACCTTATTTGATACCGTAGGGCGCGGGATTGTGCCAACGCAAGCGGCTAGTGAGATGTTGCCTCATGCCAAACGCTGGCTTGAAGATTATGAAAACTTCAAAATCAACTTGCAGCATTCTAAGCACATTGTATCCGGCAAGCTCGTCATCGGCACCAGTCATCACATAGGCTTACATCATTTAGCGCCTGTATTAAAGCACTTTATCCAAGCCTATC
Source organism: Psychrobacter sp. DAB_AL62B (assembly GCF_028895345.1). Lineage (NCBI taxonomy): Bacteria > Pseudomonadati > Pseudomonadota > Gammaproteobacteria > Moraxellales > Moraxellaceae > Psychrobacter > Psychrobacter sp. DAB_AL62B. The sequence goes on along the minus strand of NZ_SAXC01000014.1, from coordinate 2,700 downwards.
CTGCCGTACAGTTGGAAGTGCACTTTGTGGATTCAGAAACTGCCCACAAATCGGTGTTAGATGGCGATTTATCATTGGCATTTTTAACATTACCGCCTGTATATGATAAGCGCTTGAGCTATCATACTCTATGGTCAGATCCACTCTTCTTTATGACCGGCACATTATCACCTTTGGCCACAAAGTCTAATGTGACGTTAGAGCAATTGGCACGCTACCCTGCTATTTTGCCGTCTGCTAATACCTTTACCAGTCAGATTACCTTGGCTGAATTTGCTAAGCACAACCTAAAGCCTTATGCCACTATGAGCACTAACCCACTTGAATCTATTCGAATGTTGGTTTCTGTTGGACTCGGCTGGTCAGTATTGCCACAAACGATGATCAGTCAAGACTTAGAACGTATTGATATGGCCGATAATATCGAATTACAGCGTTATTTAGGCGTGGTCATCAATCCAAAACTAACGCAATCTAACAGCGTTACTGCTCTATTGGAATTACTTGCTCCGATCGAGTAAAGAGTTACTGGCTAAAAGATTGCTAACTTATGCTAAGTGTTCTCTTAACAGAGCATAATTATTTAGAAAATTACCGAATTCGCATTTGTGACTCTCATGCGTTATAATACATCTGACGTTTTTTGATAACATAAGTTTACCTTAATAACACTGATAGTCATATATTGAACAGTTCTAGTAATATATGATAGTAAACAGTAGGTTTAATGGTTTTAAATGATTGGTTATATAAGCGACTGATATTCATATGTGATTAGTAGATGCGGGCAACTACCATAGTAAGCTGGAAAATGTATTTTCAGTAGCCTTTTAATCACTATTTTTTATAGGTATGAGTCCTAGAACAGCATCAATCATATAAAACTAACAGAAGATATTGAATAAAAGCCATTATGTCCTACTTAATGGCTTTTTTCGTCTTTAGATATTGTTTCTAAACATCGTCTTGTAAGACTTAATTTTTCTCGTTAAAAATAATGACAGCCAACAACGTTGGTTAAGGATAGTTTATATGAACGGAGTTTCTAGTGGCGTGCTGGTATCACTTGGCGCCTATTTCTTGGTGATGATTGGGATTGGCATTTACGCTTATTTTAAGCAAGCCAATGATACTGAAGGTTATATGCTTGGCGGTCGCAGCCTAGGTCCTGCGGTAACTGCTTTATCCGCTGGCGCATCAGATATGTCCGGTTGGCTATTACTTGGTTTACCAGGCTATATGTATGCAGATGGGGTGGTGAGTGTCTGGATTGCGCTTGGTTTGACGATGGGTGCCTTCTTAAACTATATTATCGTCGCACCACGTTTGCGGGTTTATACTGAGATTGCAGACAACGCAATCACACTACCTGATTACTTTGCTAACCGCTTTGAAGACAAATCACACATGCTTCGCGTATTCTCAGCAGTCGTTATTATCTTATTCTTTACTGTTTATACTGCAGCCAGCTTAGTTGGTGGCGGTAAACTCTTTGAAAGCTCGCTCAATCTTTCTTATAGTACTGGTCTGTGGGTGACTGCTGGTGTGGTCGTCGCTTATACCCTATTTGGTGGTTTCTTAGCGGTATCAATGACTGATTTTGTGCAAGGCATAATCATGCTATTTGCGATGGTAATCGTACCTGTCGTCGCATTTACTGACCTTGGCGGTATTTCAGCAACCACTGCAGCAGTTCGAAACATCGATCCAAACCTGCTTAATATTACCAGTGGTATGACCATCATGGGTATTATCTCCTTATTAGCGTGGGGTTTAGGCTATTTTGGTCAGCCACATATTATTGTACGTTTCATGGCAATACGTTCTGTTAAAGATATCCCAACGGCACGTAACATTGGTATGAGCTGGATGATTGTTAGTTTAATTGGTGCATTAATGACTGGTTTTGCTGGTCGTGCTTATGTACAAAAAACAGCAATGACTTTAGATGATCCTGAGACCATCTTTTTGGTATTTACCCAGTTCTTATTCACACCACTGGTTTCAGGTTTCTTGTTAGCCGCTATTTTAGCAGCGATCATGAGTACTATCTCATCACAGCTATTGGTAGTGTCAAGCTCATTAACTAAAGATGTCTACAAACTATTCTTAGATAGAGATGCGCCAGAAGCTCGTCAAGTACTGGTAGGTCGTATCTCTGTTATATTAGTTGCTGTTGTATCAATCTTATTAGCCTCTGACCCAGAAAGCTCTGTATTAAGTTTGGTCTCTAATGCTTGGGCTGGATTCGGTGCTGCTTTTGGACCACTAGTCATATTTAGCTTGATATGGCGCGGTATGAACCGTAACGGTGCTGCTGCTGGTATGGTCGTTGGCGCATTAACTGTCATCTTATGGATATATGGTCCTTTCCAAATCAACGGTATGGCGCTTAATAGTTGGTTATATGCGATTGTCCCAGGTTTCGTTCTTAGTACTATCGCTATCTTTGCGGTAAGTATTATGACAGGCGGTCCAAAGGATTCAATCAAAGAGAAATTTAAAGAAATGGAAATGAATTTGAATAAATAAGCACTTTTTATTCACTATTGTATGATTAAAAACCCTCATTCTGAACTGACCCCCAAATGTTGGACGGTTTAGTTTACCCCAAGGACTGAGTTCTGTACTGCACAGGACTCAGTCCTTTCAGTTTCATCTGAATACGCTCATTGTTGTAATAATGAATATACTCGTGAA
>NZ_SAXC01000013.1:0-68044 GCF_028895345.1 Psychrobacter sp. DAB_AL62B | reverse complement strand
TGCTTGTTTAAGGATATTAACGATTTGATTATCAGTAAAGCGTGTCTTTTTCATAGGATTCTCCTGCTGGTATATTTTAGCAGTTAATCTCTATTTCTAAGTGTTCTTATTTATTGGGGGGATTACCGGGCTATGCAAACGGGTTTTATTGAACCTGAGAAGCGTTAGAAATCGATTAATTATCGATCTAGCTTTGTAAGACGTGAGCTGTGTTCGAAGTGCCACCCATTCAAGGGTTGCCAATTTAATATCCTTAAAACTATTCCAGCTATCTTTGAGGTAACACATTACTTCAGCCTTATAAAGCTGTAGTAGCATAATAAAACTGGACAGCTTTTGAGGGGTTATACTAACCCAAAGAAGGAGACTGGTATGATCAATAAATGCGCTAGGAATACTTTCATGAAACAGGTTTATATTGTCATAGCCATTACTCTGTCATTTATCAGTACTGCTCATGCTGAGTCATGGGGAGCGGTAATTCCAGCAGTAGAAAAGCGAGCTGCCTTTTATTTGGCTGAAGCTGACCGTCTTGGTTATGCGAACACCTCCAAAAGTGACGTTGATTACTTAGATTATTATCGCGAGGATCATGAATGCGGTATTCTTGGCCGCATGCTCGACCTAGCTGATGTGGTGGCGGATGCTGAACGTCTTGACACTCCTCGAATTGCCGACGATCTATCAGAGATTGAGGTAATTCAGCTGTTTGCTGCGGGGCGTACGCTAGAGTCTTGGGTCATGCAGGCCAAACATGCTCTTAGCCAAACCAAAGAGGAGCGCGTTCAACATTGGAACCAATCTTGTGCGGATAGTGAAAGGTTTGAATACGCACCAAGCCTATTGATTGCTGACGTACCCAGTTTTAATGCTTTTGCTATATCAAACTCAAAGAATTCAAATCTTAAAACCTCTGCTCATTCTATTGCTATGCCGGATTTTGAGGGACGTGATAAATCGGCACGCATGTTCCGCACCCGTATACGCAATGGCTTAGCAGAAGGGGCTAACTTTAATGGGCATTATTCTTTCATTACTTTTGGCTGCGGTACCTCTTGTGTTATGAGTTATATTACTGACACTCGCACTGGGAAAGTCTTTCAGCCACCGTTTGGTGGAGAATCAACCCCAGAGTTGGCTATTGAATTTAAGGTTGATAGCAATTTAATACAGGTTATTCATATGGGTGACACCTCTGAGGAATGTCAGGTTCGCGCCTGGTCCTTTGATGGAGAAGGTTTTAAGCTTGAAGGTGAAGATGGTTTTGCGCGTGAAGGCAGCTGCAACTATGGGCAGAAACTGGTATCCAAATAATACGACAATTATTTCTGATTAGAGTTTTGTATAAACTCTACTAAGCTGGTGAGTTTTTCTGAACTGTTCCCTATGTAGTGTCACACTAAACTTGGACTGTGTTTAAGAGAAGATATACTACACACAAAAAAGCCAGACAACGTAAGCTGTCTGGCTTTTTTTGATATTTAATGCTCATTTTTTTCTTTATTCGTCCGCCATAAAGCATGCTCGCATAACCAACTGTCTTTTGCATGCATATAAGGGATGTCTGCCGGTACTTCAATCTGATAAGAATAACCGCAGTACTCACATACAACATCGTCTAAGTAGGCATAACACTGAGCGATCGTCTCAAACAAGACTTGTGCGCTAATCTCATACTTCTCGCAAAGCACCTTTACGTGTTTAATAAAGTGTAAAAGTAATTAATAACTATTCATGAATAGCAAAACGCACTTATTGCGGACATGCGACTTTTTTATCTGATTTATTAATACAAACCGTTTGCTGATTGATAGTTGCAACTTCTGCTACACCATCCCAGAATATAAAATAATTGGCAGCCATAAAGTTAGAACTATAACGTTCAACATTACTATCAGCATATTTAAAAGGAATGATGGTTTTATTCGTGCCATTGATGAAGCCCCATTTATTACCTTTTAGGACGCCAGCGACGCCTTCTTTAAATGGACGTATTTCATCATAAACAAAGGGTATAGCGACTTTACCTGTCTTAGTGATATAGCCCCATTTCCCACCTTTTTCCATACCGGCCAGTCCTTCAGAGAAGCCGTAGACGCCGCCAAAGTGCCCATTTGTCCCATCATACTGCGGAGCAATAATTTCTTTACCCTCTTTATCAATAAAACCCCATTTACCTGCTTTTGACATCACAGGTGCTGCGCCTTCGCTAAAGGATTCAATAGAACTGTATTTATTACTAAAAGGCATAATGACCTTATTAGAGGTATCGATAATGCCTAATTTCCCGCCTTTGGCAACTATAATACGGCCTTGCGATGGCGATTCAGCCCATGTCTCATCGTATTTATCATCAGGATCTTGCATGCTGTCGTAAATGGCTGGTACTACGAGCTTTCCTTGGGTATTCATGTAGCCGACTTTATCATTCTTTAAGACCGCAAAGATGCCATCATTAACATGCCATTGATCGATATCGTCATAGCCTTTTAGACTCACTACCACTTTGCCCTGTTTGTTTAATAAAGCTTGTGGCTTATAGTTATTATCATTTGCAACAAAATAATTATCATCTGAAGTACAGGAAACTTCTTTATAATTAGATTTTGGTGGCTTGCATTCGCCTTCATAGGCTTGAGCAGGTAGGGCATATGCAGTAAGGCTAAGTGCAGCAATTAGGGGAAGTAAACGGCGAGGGGATAAAGTCATAATTTGTATTCCTTGTTATTGAATGAAGGTGTTTATTTGAACTCAATTTGTATTTGAAATTATATCGATTAATTTAACGTTAGAATATCGATCCGACGAACGGTGATTTCTAGTGCAGCCTTTAATATGCATTAAGTGCAGTTGTTCATATATTGTGTTTCTGTTAAGTCTGGGTTACGACAATCTTCCAATCCATCATACCCATCGTCATAACCTGAACGTTCGATAATGAATTTACGTAAATCAGATTCTGTACCACCACCAAGTGTGAAATCGTTTAATAAATCTATCATGTCTTGTGATATCTCAATGTCATTATTAACGAGATAATCAATGCGTGCTGCTTGTGCTGGTGTTAGTGGTCCGGTTATTTCGACAGCGTTAGCACCTGTTCCATTATTGTAGTCGTCGTCATTCAAAGTATCAGAAGTAACCTCACTCACGTCTGATATTGATGTAGCGTCAGCATCCTGCTGCTCACGTAGATTTTGGAATACATCATCATAGGCTTCACTTGCATCCTCTTCATCAGCCCAGTCTAAGTCAGCGACAGATGATTCTTCGACTTTCTCTTTAGACTTTTTATCTTTTAAGTCTAGAGAGAAATTAATCCTTGTCACCTTCCAGCTAAGCCAATCTCTATGCATGATCACATCTATTGACTCATCCGAATCATTTGCATCAATGATTTGAACTTTGAATCGATTAAATGATAGGTAGCTAGTTTTATAATCAATATCTTTTTCTTTAGATTTAGGCTTACTTTCAGAATTTTTATTTAAGCTAAAATCTAACTCTTGCCCTTGGAGCATGAGCGCAACACCATCTGGTGTTATCACGCCATCAATGAGTGGATCTATCATAGCTGCGGCTAACATTGTGCCTAAAGCCTCAAAGCCATCTTGCTCATCACTTGCAGCAAGCTCTTCAACCATAGCGGCCTTGACTTGATCCTTCATGCTTTGCTTAACGCTAGGAAAGTCAATGTAACCTGAAAGTTTATCGGCATCTCCTTGTTCAGCGGCATTTTTAATATTATTTAGAACGAGATAGGGCGATGCATAAAGATAAATTGCAAATATAACCAATAATCCAACTAACCAAGGTAAAAACTTTTTCAAAACATCTCTCCTGAATACCTAATAGTGTTAGGTATTAATAAAACGACATGGGACGACACTGAGGTTAAAGTCATTAACTACTATTGCTGGATAAGCATAAATACAGACTTTTTTTAACAGTTTACTGTATATGCATGCGTTTACATTACAGTAATAATTAGTAATGAATATTAACATTAGTAAATATCTAAAACAATTTGATAAACTTTTATTCGCTAAAAAAATCTATAGAATCTTTATTTGAATATGCTATCTCTAATTTCTATAAGCCTCCTTAATAGTTGTCTATAACGCATATAGAGTAAGTTTTAATCATTATTTCCATTTATAACAAGTATCAAGTAATAAGCCATTCCAAAAATTAGTTGATATATAAGCTTGCTTAAAAGCACAATCTCGCTAAAATTGTTATCACACTGTAAATTCCTTTCTTGTACGGCTAATCATTCAATGGTTGCGTGATTAAGTAACAAAATAGACCTCTTGCATAAGTCATCTCTAAACCTTTTAACTCTGTCAGTGGAAGTCAATGAGCTGGTACTTTTGTAAGAGGTCTAATCACACTCTTAGAAATGATTATTAAATATCCATATAAATCTTAAATTTCTAAGTATTTCAATTAAATAAGGACTGTTGTATTGAAACGTATCTATTTACCCTTAGTTTTTAGCCTTCTCGCCATGTCAGGATGTAGTGACAAAAATAATGCCGAAGTGAAGCCTTCATCAGTTAGTGACAAAGAGGCAGTTAGTACCTCAGAAGTCGAAAGTGATAAAAAAGAAGAAAAGTGCGTTATACCTGATGTAGAGGGCTATGACCAAGTCGGTTGCTTAAGAGATGGGCTTGCAGGGGTAATTAAGCAGAGTAACGATGAACATGATAAAACTGATAGAGTGGGCTATATCGATAAAGATGGACAATTAATTATTCCGTTTGAGTTTGATGCGATCGTGGCAGGAGAGAGTGGAGAGTCGTTAGAGTTTAATGACTTTTCAGAAGGCTTGGCTGCCGTTAATAAAAACGATAAATATGGTTTTATTGGCACTAAGGGTAAGGTAGTCATAGAGCCGCAGTATGAGTGGGCAAGCAGTTTCTCAGATGGACTCGCTATTGTCAGTGCTGAAGGTTTGTATGGTGCTATTGATAAACAGGGTAAAACTGTTATCCCTTTTGAATACCAAGCTTTAGCTGATTTCCAAGAGGGTTTTGCCACAGCAGCTCGTTCACCTAAAGATCCAGAAGATTATGAAAGTAAATATGGACTGATTAATAAGCAGAATGAGGTGGTCATACCCTTTATGTATGAAAGTATGGGCAACTTAAGCGAGTCGCTCATCGCTGTTAAGAAGGACGGTAAATGGGGCTATGTTGATACCACTAATAAATCTATTATCTCAATAAACTTAGCATATGAAATAGTCAGTGATTTCTCAGACGGGTTGGCTGCTGTCTTTAATTATGAGGAGAACAGTGACAACCTTAAATATGGATATATCGATAAGACAGGTAAGCTTGTAATTCCAATGCAGTTTACCAAGGCTTATTGGGATGATACTGAAGGCCTAATAGACTTTAGTAACGGCATTGCTGTCGTTAATGATAAAGAAGGTCGTACCTTCTGCATTGATAAAAAAGGTAAGGAAACTCAATGCCCAGATGGTATAGGTGATGCTGATAATCAACTTGCCGATGAATCTGAAGCCTTAGAGGAAGAAGCCTTAGAGGCGAAGAGTAATGGGACGCCGCAATTCATTGCAATAACCGACTATATTGCCTTAAAGCCTAATGAGAATTGGACATGGGATAAGCTAGTGGCAATACCCTATGCAGAAAAATGGTTTAATAAAACACCGGTTAAAAATGGCTATCGTCCCGAGGATCCAAACTATTATATCAGTGCAAGTTTAAATGAAACCAGTTCGATGGCAGCATATGGTACCAAGAGCCAGCCGAATATTATTACTCTTAGTTCAGGTCAAGGCATAACGGAAGATGAGTCTCTTGGTGGTATTTATGAACTTAATGATTTCTTTAGTCAAAACGATTTAACCCGTATTTCTTCTAATTGTGATGTTGATTCACGTTTTGTCCAAAAGTTTTATAAGTGGGAGAAGAAGGGATTTCAACCTTTATATTTGTATGACGTAACAATGCCTAGCAACTCTGGTTCCAATACGGAATTTGGTATCGCAAAAAGTTTAGAGGAGTTTTTTAAACCAGAATATGAGAGTTTGGGACTACAAAGTATAGATAACAATTATGACGAAGTTATTTGTACCTTTAAATAGTGAGAAATAATGCTACTGCTATTGGCTACCCACTACAAAAAAATCGAACAACTGAACCGCCCAGGTATTGGCAGAGACTCTCCATTCTGAGATATTATGATAATACCGGAGTGGTTCAGAACTCTTGCCTAAATTGCTGCTAGCCTTTTAAAATTTTGCTAGTAGCATCCAATAGAATGGTACTTTTACAAGAGATCTAATATCGATATCCAACAAAGCTAAATATAGTTAGAATTAAGAAGTCGCTATTGCTTTTAATTGTTTAGATATTTTCTTTTTTGTAATGGGAGTGTTAGTCATGGCTACATTTAAAACTTCTGTCATTCATAAAACACTAGTTTTCAGCTTATCGCTCGGGCTAACATTTCCAGCGGTTGCAGCAGAATTTTCAACAACTCAAGCTATGGCAGAGCAAGATGATGCGGATTTTCAATACCGCCTTGGTTTTAAATATTATATCGGAAAAGGCGTTGAGCAAGATTATGCCAAGGCGTTTGAATGGTATTTAAAAGCTGCCTCTCAAGGTAATGCTGAGGCTCAAAATAATCTTGGCGAATTATACGATAAAGGCAAAGGTGTTAAGCAGGATTCGGCTAAAGCTTTTGAGTGGTATCTAAAAGCCGCAGAGCAAGGCGATGCTAAGGGGCAGTTCAATGTTGGTGCTCTTTATCACAAAGGTGAAGGGATCGAGCAGAGTGATAGCAAAGCCATAGAGTGGTACTTAAAATCTGCCTCTCAAGGGAATAATGGCGCTAAGAATAACTTGCAGCTCCTAAGCCTTAATAAAGAAAACAGACCTCAAAATCAAGTTAAAACGATTGAGTGGTATCAAAAGGCTGCTAGACAAGGTAATGCGGATGCTCAGTTTGAGCTTGGCGTCCTCTATCACGAAGGCAATGGTGTGGAGCGGGACTATAATAAAGCGGTCGAATGGCTCACCAAAGCTGCCAATCAGGGACAAGCAAAGGCTCAATACGTTCTCGGCGCTATGCACTACTTTGGCAGAGGGGTAGAGCAAGATTATACCAAGGCTAGGCAGTGGTGGCAGCAATCCGCTGATCAAGGTTATGACGAAGCGCAGTATAATCTTGGGGTTATGTACAGTCATGGCGAAGGCGTTGCTCAAAGCCATAGCAAAGCATTTGACTGGTATCAAAAAGCGGCTAAACAAGGACAAGTCGATGCGCAAAATAATCTTGGGGCGATGTATGAGAACGGCAGTGGTATTGCTAAGGATTATGCCAAAGCGTTTATGTGGTATCAAAAGTCCGCCGCTCAGGGATTATCTGAATCTCAGTACAATCTGGCATGGATGTTTGAGAATGGCTATGGTGTAAGCCAAGATTATAAGCAAGCGTTTAACTGGTATCTCAAAGCGGCTAAGCAAGGTGATACTATGGCAGCATATGTCATCGGCACGATGTACAACTATGGCAGAGGGGTGCCGCAAGATAAAGCTCAAGCTGATATATGGTTAGATAAAGCTTGTGGCAATGGAGTAGAAATGCGCTGCAATCAGTAACCGCTGCTTTATAGATAATCATTGATAAAGTATTCATAAATCAGCCTTAAAATAGATAAAAATTTATCACTATAAGGGTCTTGACGTTATTAAAGCTAAGCCATGGAGCTCTATATAATGAAAATTATTTTTATCCATACAATGATGATTTTAGCTTTATCGCTTGGGCTAAGTGTACCAGTCATCGCCGCAGACTTCGCAACCACTAAGACATTAGCCCGACAAGGCGACGCTGATGCACAGTATCGCCTTGCGCTAATGTACGACTATGGCGAAGAAATAGATCAAGATTATGCTCAAGCTTTTAAGTGGTACCAAAAGTCTGCTAACCAAGGATATCCAGAAGCGCAATATAACCTAGGTTGGATGTATAAAAATGCGCATGGTATGGCAGAAGATAATGCAAAGGCGGTTGAATGGTATAAAAAAGCTGCTAACCAAGGTTAGGCGTCGGCTCAAGCTACCGTTGGATCGATGGGGTATGCTGTTAAATCCCTAGAACCAAACCTGGGAGATTTTAATCAAGCGGCGTTGCAATAAAACTTATGATAAACCTGTCTAGGTGATTTCATCCCCAAACCCTTTTGAATTCTAGTTTGATTGTATTCAAGCTCAACATACAGCTTGTAAGACTTTACTAAACCTTATCAGATTATTGTTTTAATAAGTAATTTCAGAAAAACTTATTTAATTGAGTTTATGTATAATTAAACAAATGTGCTTACCATACTATAATTTTCGTTTTCTGTACTGACCCCTATTAAAAAAGGAATTCTTATGAAAAAGCTTACGGCTTGTCTTTGTTTTGCTCTGGCTTGTATCTCTACTTCTCATGCTGAAACCATCGCTGGTTACAGCTTTGAAAAATACCCTGCTAAAATTTATAACGGTAAACAAGCACCCTTAAAATTAGGTGACTGGAGCTCTTTTCGTACTCGTCTGAAAGCAGCTCATAAAGATGGTGAAATTAACTTCGCGGGTAACTATATCGTAACAACCTGAGGCTGTGGTACAAGCTGTGTTTCAGGGGCTATGATTGATAAACGTACTGGCAAAGTATACGGTATCCCACTGGGTGAAACTGAGGATAGTGTCACCCCTTATGAAAGTGGCGCAGAATGCTTCGCAGACGGAGCGGAACTCGATGACAACGAGCGTTTGGCTTTCTATCCCAATAGCCGCTTAGTTATCAGCCGCAATTGTGAAGGCGAGAAAGTCAACGAAACCACTGGTAAACAACTTATCACCTATTATGTCAACATTTGGGATGAAAAGACCAAGACATTCAAACTAAAAAAGGTTCAGCAATCTAAACTCGTTAAAGTGGACTACAGTCAATTTTAAACTAACTTTTTTCCTGTATTTACCTTTTGAAGCCAAGTTTTTAGCCTAAACTTGGCTCATACCACTCTCTACCTTTTTTAGATGCCTTAGCTTGGGCTATCTTGACGAAAAAAATCAACCACCTCAACCTTGTAGTGGAACACTAAATTTAAGCTGTATTTAAGAGAAGATATGCCGCGCACGAAAAAGCCAGGCAACCGAAGCTGTCTGGCTTTAAAACTTTGAATAACTTATCTATGATTATGTTTCCGCCATACAGCATGCTCACATACCTCACAGCACCAGCTCTCTTTTGCACGCATATATGGGATGTCTGCTGGTACCTGTAAAGGACACACATAACCACAGTACTCGCATCGCACATCATCTAAATAAGCAAAACATTCACCGACTGTCTCGAACAGTACTTGAGTGCTAATCTCATACTTTTCACAGATGGTTTCTACATGCGCGATATAATCACTTTTATTATCATATGACCAGTAATCCTCACAGATTCTTAGATCTCGTGCATTCTGCGTCATATTCGGCTGAAGCTTTACACTCATCACATTCTCCTTAGTAGCTGCCACAGCCATAGTGAGGTAATAGCTCATAAAGCTCGCTCTGAAGCTTACTGCTCATATCTTCTACAAAGTACCCATCCTGAGCATCTAAGCGCTTCTGCACCCATACCCGCATCGCCATATGATTATTGAAACAAGACCTCACTTCCAAGAACCGAGCTAAACCAGTGCCTGTTTGGATATAAAGCTCACGAATAAGCGTATTAGCAATCTCATTTGCATCTACACTGATCGCACCGTCGGGTTTAAACTCACCAAACAGCTGCTCATAATTGATGACTTTCATTGTGACGTCTCCTTGTCTGCTTGTGCATTCGTGTTTAGTGTTTTAGGTTCAGAGCTATTCGATGCGCTGGTTAGCTTCTCCTTGCTCGCCAGTAGTAAGTTATCCATCGCTGAGCCGTCTTGACGGGTGATATCAGGCACATAACGGCTATACACTCGAAACAGCATCTCTGTACTACTGTGACCCATCTGCCGCGCTATCCACTCAGGGTTCTCACCAGCAGCGAGCCAGAGCGTCGCTGCCGTGTGCCGAGTCTGATAAGCCCGCCTGTGATTCAAACCGAGTAGGGCAAGGGTGGGTTTCCACACCCGCCTATTCACATTGCGATACTCCATTGGATTGCCTTGTGAATTGCAAAACACAAACTCTGACTTACCAAAGGTACGTGCCTTCTGCTCTAGTAAGGCGTCATACACTAACTGTGACATCGCAATATCACGCTGTGAGCCTAATGTCTTCGTCGGACCCATCTCACCATTGACTAACGCCCCTCTGATACTGATCTCACGCCGATCAAAGTTAATACAGTCCCACTTAAGCCCATCAATCTCACTGGTACGCATTCCCGTAAAAAAGCGAATGGTGTAGTAGGGCCTATAATCACCACGAACATGCTTTAAAATCAGCCATACCTCAGAAAGTGTAAAAGGATTCACATCCGGACGCGCTTGTTTGAGATTCTTAATATTTTTATAAGGCATCTCAAACTCATGGCGATCTGATGCTTCTTCTAGTATCATACGAAGAAGTATCATGATCTGGTTGATCCGTGCTACTGACAGACTTGACTGACCATCTTTACCGTAACGAACTTTGGCGAGAGAGCTACGGAAGGTCAGCAAGTCTGGTTTTTTAATGGCATGTACCGCTTTACCACCAAACTCAGGTAACAAGTACTTGTTCAAAATAATCTGCGTCTTTTGCCGGTAGCTTGGCCGCCATTCAATCTTCTTCTCCTCATACCAAATCTCTGAAAACTGCCTAAAGGTTGGATTACGACTGATACAAGCTTCCGCTCTATCAGCCAGTGCTGTCATCTCTTTTAAACGCGTACTCTTCGGAAAGTAAACGCCATAGTCAAAGATACCTAGGGTTATTTCTGCTTCCATTTTTTTTGCGACTAAAGTCAGCTTTTTAACGTTTGCTGGAGTGTCAGGGAAGTTTGTCGTCTCGCGGCAACGAATATTCATAAATGTGAAATCTATAAATAATTTGCCACGCCTTGCTCTTACTGATGCCATTGTTAATCTCCTTGTTTAAATAAAACTTACTGTAAAGCCATACCGTTGATGGCACTCATAACCGGCTTGCACATATCTTCTTCGATACGCTCCCATACATATAAAATCTTACGGCCGCCAAAAGGACGAATGTAATGGATGTTCTCAATCAAAACAGTGTCCTTAAGTTGGTTACGGATAGTACGGGCGTCGTATTTGATACGTTCAGCTAATTCTTGAGTAGTGAGATAAGTCTGTGACATAATAGTTCTCCATGTGAAATAAATTTACTATTAGTGGGTTATTAATTATCACTAATGAGTACATATTATCTGTATATATTATCACTTGCAAGCACTTTTTTATCACTTTAGGGATTTTATGTATGATTAAGCTCAATTTACCTGTTTTATTTGCACAAAGAGGCATCCGCGTAGCGGATGCTGACAGGATGTGTAAACTAGGAAGATCTACTTTATATCGGATGTACAATAATGAAGTCACGAGAATAGACTTTGATTCATTAAATGAGCTTTGTAAGCTTTTAGATTGCACACCTGGAGATATTATCCTCTATGAAGAAGATGAGGTTTGTGAGGAAGGAGCTTCAGAAGAAAGTTAGAATGCTTACTAGGCTAGTTGTTAGCAGTGTCTTAAAAATCATTAAGCTTAGCGCCGATACATATTTTACTCGTCCTAATTACTTTTAAATATTAGGTTGTAGTCATCACTGTTTAACCGACAACTAATTTTGAATGTTATAAATCTGAAATGCATTTTAGAAAATTTAGACCTCTAAAAAACACGTTTTTTGCTGAATTGAGGTTGGGTTCAAAAATCAGCATAGTGCCAAATTCACTAGGTTAGGTGTCATGATGGTTTTTGAACCAAAAATGGCTAGGTTGTGGTCAGATACTTATATGCAGTTTTAGGGCAGGGCACGGTTTGGGCACCAAATGGGCACCGCTCTAAAAACGCCCCTTTTAGTTAGTTAGTTTTTCTTAATTATTACCAAGATAGTTTTGTTGAAAAACCGCTGTAACCTATGAAATTTGGACAAAAAAAAGCCTCACTGTTAAGTGAGGCTTTTTAAGTATTTGGAGCGGGAAAAGAGATTCGAACTCTCGACCCCAACCTTGGCAAGGTTATGCTCTACCACTGAGCTATTCCCGCTAATTATCAATTAACTATCGTCAGTTGATGATGGCGTATTATACGCAGTTTTTTGAGTGTGTCAATAGTCATCAAGAAAAAAAGTAAAAGTTAGCAAAGTAGGCATGTTATTCCAGTATAAAACTATGATATAACAGATTGTTATAATCTGCATTCCAAAAGCTTTGCTTTTCATAAATAGGCTGGAATACAGCTTTATAATAATTTTCAATCACAGTTATAACTATGATTATTTATAAAACAAGTCTTAAGGATAAGCAACATGAGTAAGCAATACACTATCGCTGATTATTTATTTGATCGTGTCGCTGAGGCGGGCGCTACTGAGATATTTGGCGTACCGGGTGATTTTAATCTAACGTTTTTAGATAATGTGCTCGCCTCTGATAAATTGCGCTGGGTAGGTAATACCAATGAGTTAAATGCAGGCTACGCTGCTGATGGTTACGCACGAGAGCGTGGCTTTGCTGCTATGGTGACCACTTTTGGTGTCGGTGAATTGTCAGCGATTAATGCCACCGCAGGCTCTTTTGCTGAGTATGCGCCAGTACTGCATATCGTTGGTGCGCCTAGTATGGCTTTGCAAGATTCAAAAGGTCGTATCCACCATACATTGGGTGACGGTGTGTTTAACCATTTTATTAAAATGGTAGAGCCTGTTACTGTGGCACGTGCGCAGATTACGCCTGATAACGCTGCCTCAGAAATCGATCGCGTCATTCGTCTGATTCTTAAAAAGCATCGTCCGGGGTACTTGATGTTATCGCCAGATGTGGCAAAAATGCCAATTTATCCACCGACGACCAAGCTTGTCGATAGTGAAGAAGATATTACCAGCCAAGCTGCACTAGCAGACTTTAAACAAGCGCTGATAGCGTTCTTACCCAATAAGACCACCACGCTAATGGCAGACTTAATGGTGCATCGTTTGGGATTACAAAATCAGCTCAAGGCTTTAATCGCTGATACCGATATCCCTTATACGACGTTATCATGGGGTAAAACCTTGCTCGATGAAAATAGCGAGCGTTGGGCGGGAACTTATGCGGGCGTGGCATCGCGCCCAGTGGTCAAAGATGCGGTGGAAAACTGCGAATGTTTGATAAAAATTGGTGTGCAATATACTGACACCACTACAGCAGGCTTTAGCCAAGACATTGATGAAAATGTAGTGGTTGATTTGCATTATGAGCGCGCTAGCATTGCCGGCAAAAACTTTGCGCCTATCGCTTTAAAAGATGCTTTACAAGTATTGCATGAGGTGATGACCTCAGGTATTACCATTATACCTAAGCAATTCTGTCAAGAAATGAAGCCGCATGAGCAAAATGGCAAGGATGACGAGCCTATCCGACAAGATGACTTGTGGCATATTATTGCTGATGCCCTCGATGATAAGAACTTGGTGTTCTCTGATCAAGGTACGGCTTATTTTGGTATCAGCGATGTGCGTCTACCAGCAGGTGTGACTTCGTATGGTCAGCCGATGTGGGGCTCAATTGGTTATACCTTGCCTGCAAGTTTAGGCGGTGCTATCGCTTCGCCGCATAAGCGTAGTATCTTATTGATTGGTGATGGTTCTGCTTTATTGACCATTCAAGAAATTGCAGTAATGATTAAAGAGCGCATTAATCCTGTGATTGTACTGATTAATAATGATGGCTATACCGTCGAGCGTGCCATTCATGGTGAAAACCAATGCTATAATGATATTCCTACATGTAATTGGCAATTGATGCCGCTGGCATTTGGCGCTACCAAGGATAATAGCTTAATACTTAAAGTGGAAACGGCGGGCGAGTTAAAAGCTGCTCTGAAAAAAGCTGCCGCAACAAAAGATAAGCTGGTTATGTTAGAGGTGATAGCAGACAAGCATGACATACCACCGTTATTGGCTGATATCAGCGCGGCGCTTAAACCTAAATAAAGAGACTTTTTAACTGTTTAGTAAAAGTAGTCTGTATAAGTCTAACAAATATAAAATTTGTTAACCGTAAAAAGCCCTATTTAGTATCAATGCTAAATAGGGCTTTTTTTAGATATAAATAGCGTTTTCTATATAAATGAGAGGTTTTTAATTAAATTGCTCAATATCGCCGTTTAATAAGGGCTGCCTGCCAGATTGTATGTTATAAAATACAGTCAGGTTTTTGATTTGGATAACTTTAGTCTTTTGATACTTTGAGTACATTTGATTATTTTTACTATATATGGGCTACAACCTGCAGGAGGGTAAAGCCAATACTGTGATAACAGTGAATAAAATAACGATTAAAATAGGGCATAAAACAACATGGATACCTTAAATATCCTTTATCTAGTAGGAGCAGTATTAATTTTTGCCAGTATTATGGCAAGTACCTTGTCAGCACGTTTGGGCGTCCCTTTATTATTATTGTTTTTAATAGTTGGAATGCTGGCGGGTGAAGAAGGTATTTTGGGTATTGAGTTTTCCCAATATGGGATAGCGAACTTTGTGGGGCAGGCGGCGCTGGCTTGTATCTTGCTGGATGGTGGACTGCGTACGTCTTTTAAATCGTTTCGCGTTGGTCTAAAGCCAGCCGTCACTCTCGCCACTTGGGGCGTACTTGCTACCGTCATGATACTGGGTGTATTCGTGACTTGGCTACTCGATGTCGATTGGCGGCTTGGTCTGTTAATGGCCGCAATCGTCGGCTCGACCGATGCGGCAGCGGTATTTTCATTGCTGCGTAATGGCGGTGTCAAACTTAACGATCGTGTACAAGCCACGCTGGAGCTAGAATCTGGTGCCAACGACCCTTTGGCCATTTTGCTTGTGACAGGATTGATTGCTTTAAATGTCGATCCCGCTGGACAGACGGTGCTAGGATTTTTGGGATTATTATTACAGCAGCTGAGTTTTGGCTTGGGCATGGGTTTGCTGTTTGGGTATTTATTGGCGAGGCTATTACCTAAGATACTGTTGGCAGAAGGCATGTATGCGATTTTGATTATGTCTGCTGGCTTGGCAGTCTTTGCCGCTACTAATTTGATTGGTGGTAGTGGATTTTTGGCGATTTATCTTACCGGTGTGCTGATTGGTAACCATAAAGTCCGCTCAACCGAGCATGTCATGCGGGTGATGGATAGCTTTGCTTGGCTATCACAAGCAGTGCTATTTGTGGTATTGGGTTTGTTGGTTACGCCATCGAACGTTATCAATGTCTGGTATTATTCAGTCGCGATTGCTGCCTTTATGATTTTGGTTGCCCGTCCTATCGCCGTTTATACCAGCGTTAAGCCATTTAAATTTAAAGACAGAGAGATCGGCTTTATATCTTGGGTAGGGCTACGCGGCGCGGTGCCTATTACCCTTGCGATTTTACCCGTGATGGCAGGGATAGATGGCGCTTTTATGTTATTTGATATTGCCTTTGGCGTGGTGGTTTTGTCTTTAATTTTACAAGGCACGACCATTCCTATCATGGCAAATTTATTCAAAGTGCGTATTCCTAGTAATAAAGACCCAGAAGCAGAGCATGAAGTGTGGGTATCTGATAGGGCGAGCATTACTTTATATGAATTTGAAGTAAAATCAGGGGCGTTTGCGATTGACCGTCATCCGATGGGCATCTCTAAGCGCATTAGCCCTGATGAAATTAGTATATTTGCCTTAGTGCGTAGGCAACATATTGTGATAGTTGAAGAAACGACCAAGCTCAAATTTGGTGATAGAGTGTGGTACGCGATGAGAGGTAACCATGCCAGTCAAATTGCGAAGATTTTTAATGATACAACCTTAAACCATAAAGCCATTGATGACTTTTATGGTGATTGGCTATTATCACCCAGTGTGAAGCTTGGCGATTTGCCGTTTTTTACTGGCATTATGACCTCAGAATCTTTGGTAGATAAGTTAAAGTCAAAACCTGAAGACAGCTCAAAAAGCATGTGGGAGCAAACGGTTGCTGAATATGTCATAGATAACTTGGATATAAAGCCAGTATCGGGCGATACGGTCGCGATCAGTGATGAGTGGTCACTGGTCATTAAAGAAGTGGATGATAAAGGTAAGCTGAGAACGATTGGTTTAAAACATGAAGAGCTTGCCAAGGTGAGCTAATTTTTCTAGCTATAAATATACATGATATATAGATGCTAGCTAAGATGTTTGGAAAATAAAAAGCCCTATCGATAATCAATAGGGCTTTTTCAATAGCATTTTTTATAATATTGACTACCACATCAAATCATCTGGAATCACGTAAGCTGCATACGGATCATCTTCTGCCAGCTCATCTTCTGCGGTATCATTTGATACCACCATAAAGCCTTCCATTTTTGCATCGATACGATCAGCAAGCGGGCGCGGTAGTAGCGCATAGCTGTCATCTAAACGAGCAATGACCACGTGACCTGCCACGATTTGATCGTATAGTTTTTGAGTAATATTAATTTTTTTTACTTTAGCATCATCGACAAATTGATAACTGATGTCGCCGTTTGTCTCAGTCAACTGATGCTGTTTAATCATTTGAATGATATTGGCTTTTAGCATCTTTTCTTCTAAAATCTGTTGTTTTTCTTGATTGAGCTTTTGATCTTTCTCTATCTTTTTTGCTTGTGCATCTGCCAAAGCTTTTTTAGCTTCAATATTTGATGAATCGCCAGTACGCTTAGCATGCTGCGTCTGCTTGCTTATTTTATTGGCTTTTTTGCTATCAACCAATCCAGCTTTTAAAAGTTGAGCCTGTAGGGCGTTTTTGGCCATGTCTGTATTACCTAAGTGAAATGAGCTAAATCATAAAATCTAAAAACTCATGGTAGCAAATTTCACTAAGATATGTCACCAATCCGCATTATCTTTAATTTGGTATCCATTAAATAAATATTACAGTATTTAACTTAAATCAATTGCAGTGATTCATACTTACTTCAGTTGCTGTCAGTGCAATTATTTTAATCGGTACAGCAAACTTCCATTCCATACCACCTGTACAAAAGAAACTGTTTTCCTTAGAAGAGACGATAAAAGCAGTAAAATCGTTATTCACTAAATCCTGCATCGCTTCTTCATCACTATAATCAGCCACTGCGCACCACACTTGTTGATCACCTCGAGCTAGCATGGCACGGGTTAAACGACTGCCTGTTAATCCATTATTTAACATAATAACTCCAACTATAACCGATTTGAATTTCAGCTTTAATTCATTATTTTTAAACTTTAGAACTAATTTTTGAAAATTGAGAGCGCTGTTCATAAACTATTTAACAACATAATTTAACAATGCAGAATATATGTAATATATGTCATTAATAAATATGGCACAATATGAATTTACTGTAATGGCAAATAACTAAAGAGTTGTAGGCAACGGACACATATTAGGTCTTATTTTTATAGTAAAGTACTCCCTTTTTATCTCGCTCAGAATGAGAGTTTGAGCGCATAGGTAGGACTATAAATAACATATAGTTTTACCTTTTTTAATAAACATAAGTTTATAAATATTAGTTCGTATTAAAATTAATATGGCTTATATTTAATAAATATACGAATAGTGACGGTTTCTTAAACCTAGGCTGCAGTATGATAAATTTACATTTTGGTTTAATTCGTTATTCCTCGGTTGCTGAATTAAGTTGAGAGTGGGTTTTTATTCATCTTAAAATATTAAGGACAGGGTTAATGGACGCGCTCAGTACGTTATTACAGCAAACACAGCATTTAAGTGAAACGAAGTACTATGGTTTAAAGGTAACAGGCGATTGGGCCTACTCAATAACGAATAGCGATACTATCTATTTTTATTTGGTTCAGTCTGGCAGTTTTAATATGAAGATAGGAGATGTCTCTCAAAGAATTCATAAGGGTGACATCGTTATGGTTCCGAATGCCAATAAGCATGTTTGTTATGCGCAAAATCATCATGGAAACAATGCCAAACCGCTAGATAAGACGCTATTTAATTATGATCAAGGTACTATTGAGTGCACTCAGGGCATAACATTAAACGCGCAATTGATATTGGTTGAGTGTCAGTATGATAAAGATTTGCTAGGACCGCTATTATCTGCGTTACCAGTAATTCTGCCTGAACATGAACATATGCACGAGAGTCGGTTTAGATCGCTTGATAGAGCGGTTGGGTTCTTAAGATTAGAATCTGAATACGAGCGTTTGGGTAAACTTGCGATGATTAATCTTTGGGCAAGTATTGTGATGGTCGAGTGCCTGCGTACTTATATTGAAAGCCTGCCTAATACAACAAAAAGCTGGTTAGTAGCAATTAAGGATCCGTACTTGTCGAAAGCGCTGACCTTTATGCATGATAAACCAAATTATAGTTGGACGACTCACCAGCTTGCTAGAGAGGCGGGGATGTCTCGTTCAAGCTTTACTCAGCGCTTTAAAGATACTGTTGGTGTACCGCCAATGACTTATTTGATTGAGTACCGCTTACGTATCGCCGCCCGTCATCTACGCTTACAACAAAATAGTATCGGTCAAATCAGTGAGCTGATCGGTTATGCTTCAAATTCAACCTTTAGCCAAGCCTTTAAGAGACTTTATGGGATGTCGCCTAGAGAATATCGGCAGCAACATCGAGTTGCTATCAGTATCTGAGATAGATAGGGTTGGTGAATAATTATTATCACCCTTGTATGAATAAGACTACTTTTAGCAGTACTAAAAGTAGTCTCATAGTTTTAATAAGCATTATAAAAAAACCGCCAAATAAACTCATTATTTGGCGGTATCTAAAATACAGTGGCTAGTATCATATTTATAATGACAGTTATAACGAAAACTATAGCGAGATGTGCTGAGCTTCACCTTTCTCGACAGCAAGCTTAGCCGCAGCGGAAGCTACTGCTAAATCTTGCAAGCCAACACCGGTACCATCAAAAATGGTAATTTCTTCAGCTGAGCTACGACCCGGATGCTCACCGTTGATGACATCGCCAAGCGTGGTAATATCACTTTCTTTGATAGCACCAGACTTAATCGCATGCTGTGCTTCACCAATAGTGATCGATTGCGCGATTTCATCAGTAAATACGGTAGCAGACGCTATCAGAGCAGCATCAACTTCTTGCTTACCCACAGTATCAGTACCCATACAAGCGATATGCGTACCGGGTTTGATCCACTCTTTCATAAGCAGTGGCTCAAACGCTGAAGTAATGGTAATGATCACATCTGCCTCGCTACATAACTGTTCGCGCTCAACAGACTCAAACGGTACGCCTAATTCTTCAGCAACCGCTTGTAAGTTTTTAAGGCGATCTTTATTCTTATTCCAAGCAACTACTTTTTCAAAGTTGCGTTGTTCAAGAGCGGCACGTAGCTGAAAAGTAGATTGATGACCTGCACCAACCATACCAAGCACTTTGCTGTCTTTACGTGCTAGATGGGCGATTGATACTGCCGATGCTGCGGCAGTACGTACCGCCGTTAAGTAGTTGCCGCCAACTAGGGCACGCAATTTACCATTATCAGGATTGAATAAGAAAATCGTTGACTGATGGTTGGTCAAACCTTTAGCCGCATTGCCTGGCCAATAACCACCTGATTTTAAACCCAGCGATTTACCAGCACGGTCAAAACCTGATTTAAAGCCATATAGCGCATCAGCATAACCGATAGCTTCGCGAATAACGGGAAAGTTGTAGGCATCGCCACGTGACATAGATGCAAACACATTTTCAACCGCGATAAATGCAGAAGGGCGATCAATCACTGATTTGCAAGCGGCTTCTGATACGATCAATAAGCCTTCATTGTTAGCATCGTTACTGTTATTTTCTTCACTCATTATAAATTCCTTTTTATACTTCTTAATTTGTAATTCTTAAATACTTTAAGTAAATAAGGGCTGTTGTAGGCTAAAGCTACAACAGCCCCCTTTAAACTAAACTGATAAAACCAAACTAATTCAGCTCATAGTTCTTAATACAGTTCTTAGTACATTTTACCGCGTGCAGATACTGGCCATACTTTTTCAACTTTGCCGTTACGGACACCAATATAAAAATCATGAACGTTACAAGTAGGATCACAATGACCTGGTACCAGTTTTAGTTTTTCATTGATTTTAAGTACGCCATTTGGATCACTTACGACGCCATGTTCGTCTGAACATTTAACATATTCAACGTCATCACGACCGTAGATGAAGGGTAGGCCACTGTCAACTGACTGCGCTTTTAGACCAGCATCAACGATGGCTTTGTCAGGTTTGGCATGGCTCATCACAGAAGTTAGGATGAATAGGGCGTTTTCCCACTCACCAGCATCGATACGGTTGCCATCTTCATCTAAGATACGACCGTAATCGGCGTCCATAAATGCGTAAGAGCCACACTGTAATTCATTGAAAACACCTGAATTACTTTCGAAGTAGTAGCTGCCCGTACCGCCACCTGAAACGAATTCTGGTTTTAGACCGATTTCAGTCAAGGCATCAATAGCATGTTGAACTTGATCGATAGCCACTTGTGTTTTAGCTTTACGATCACTAAAGCTATCCATATGTTGCATCGCACCTTGATAAGCTTGAATACCAGTGAAATGGATATTTTCTGCAGCGTCAATTGCTTTAGCAATTTCAACAACGGCTTCGGTAGTAGTAACACCACAACGACCTGCGCCACAGTCAATTTCGATATAGCAATTAAGTTCAGTACCCGCTTCGGTTGCAGCAGCTGATAGCTCAGCTGCGCTATCGACGTCATCGACACAAACGGTGATTTTTGCGCCTAATTTAGGCAAGTTAGCTAGACGTTTAAGTTTAGCAGGCTCGCGTACTTGGTTTGATACTAAGATATCTTTGATACCACCACGTGCAAACACTTCTGCTTCAGAAACTTTTTGACAGCAAACGCCAACCGCGCCGCCAAGCTCTTCTTGTAGTTGTTGTACATCAACTGATTTGTGCATTTTACCGTGGCTACGGTGACGCATATTATGGTCTTTAGCATAATCGCCCATTTTTTTGACGTTACGCTCAAGGGCATCTAAGTCTAAGATCAAACAAGGGGTTTGAATGTCAGCTTCGTCCATACCAACAGCGGCCGGTACGTTGTAACCTACTTCTAATTCTTCAGTAATCATTTTAATTCTTCCATGTTATGAGTTAGTTTTATAAAAAGCCGTTTAAACTTGCGCATTATTTGCGCTTAGTTAACGCTTAATTTTCGTACAAATGATGCTTAGTTATTAATGCCTAATATTTAGTTCTAATTAATTAGTTCCAAGGCAACTTATCAAGATCAACGTTACCACCAGTGATGATAACGCCAACTTTTTTACCTGCAAAAACGTCTTTGTTCTTTAGGATGACAGCAAGCGGTACGGCACAGCTTGGTTCGATGATGATTTTCATATGAGTCCAAGTCAGCTTCATCGCTTCAATAATTTCTTCTTCAGTCGCCGTTAAAATATCAGTCACATAATTGTTGACGAAATGCCAAGTCAAGTCTTTAAGCGGTACTTTTAAGCCATCAGCGACCGTTTCAGGGGCATCATCAGCGATAATATGACCCGCTTTAAATGAGCGCGCGGCATCATCAGCATTGACAGGCTCTGCAGCATAAATTTTGACATCAGGGGCTAGATTAGATAGCGTCAAGCAGGTGCCTGAAATCATACCGCCGCCACCAATTGGAGCTACCACCATGTCAGGCTTCACGCCGATCTCTTCCATTTGCTCTAAAAATTCACGTGAGCAGGTCGCTTGTCCAGCGATTACGCGTGGGTCATTGTACGGATGGACAAAGTCGCCGCCCGTTTCTGCTTGAACCTTGGCAAACACTTCTTCACGTGAAGTGGTTGATGGCTGGCATTCAGTAATGATACCGCCATAACCACGTACAGCTGCTTTTTTAGCTTCTGGTGCGCTATGCGGCATCACCACATTACACGGTATGCCACGACGACCCGCTGCATAAGATAAAGATAGGGCATGGTTGCCTGAGCTGTGCGTGCAGACGCCATTTTTTGCTGCTTCGTCAGACAGACCAAACACCGCGTTTGACGCGCCACGTACTTTAAAGGCGCCAGCTTTTTGGAAGTTCTCACATTTAAAGAACATCTCACAGCCTGCCATCTCATTTAAAAACCGAGAAGTCAAAACGGGAGTGCGATGGATATATGGTTTGATGCGCTCATGCGCCTCTAGCATATCATCAAGGGTTGGAATCACTAATCCATCATCGTTTGTGATCATAAAAAATAGTCCTTCATCTTTTGTTTAATTACTTGTTATTTAATGGCTTTTATTTAGTGGGTGCGCTGTTGCGATAATATTCTTGCGCAGCAGCGACGCCTTGACCCAGTTTGATTGGATAATCCAAATCAACCATTGCCATTTCAATCGTTGCAAGCCCTGCTAGTACCATGACTTCAGTCAATGACCCTAGATGACCGATTCTGAATGCTTTACCATTCATCTCGCCCAAACCAATACCAAAAGAGATACCGTATTTATTAAAAGCATGGTCAGTAAGCTCATTACTATCGAAGCCTTCAGGAACAAAGATGGCGCTTACGGTATTAGAGTAAAGATCAGGCGTTTTGGCACATAGCTTCATACCCCAAGCACTAACGGCTTGTCTTACGCCTTCGGCTAAACGGTAATGACGTGCATAGACGTTTTCAAGACCTTCGTCAAACAACATCTCAAGGCTTTCTCTTAGACCATAGATGAGATTTAATGGTGGCGTGTAAGGAAAGCCGCCGTTGGCATTGGCTTTTAACATATCACGGAAGTCAAAATAGGTACGCGGTAGCTTGGCTTCTTCCATATGAGCCAAGGCTTTTTGACTGACGCCTAATATTGCCATACCCGTTGCCAGCATAAAGCCTTTTTGTGAGCCGGCAACAGCAACGTCTACACCCCAAGCGTCCATCTCAAAAGGGACACAAGCAATTGAGCTAACGCCATCGACGAATAATAAAGCAGGGTGGTCACTGCTATCCATGGCTTTGCGAACGGCGCCAATATCACTTAAAACACCTGTCGCGGTTTCGTTATGAGTAACCATGACGGCTTTGATTTCGTGTGCAGTATCTTCGCTTAGAATCTTCTGGAATTGGTCAGCAGGTGCGCCTGTACCCCAATCGCATTCAACGACTTGCACATCAAGTCCATGGCGCTGACACATATCGATCCAGCGATGAGAGAACATACCGTAGCGTGCAATCAGAACCTTATCACCAGGTGACAAGGTATTGCTAATCGCTGCTTCCCAGCCGCCTGTGCCGCTAGAGGTAAATAGGATAATTTCGCTATCTTGAGTGCCAAATACTTTTTTACAATCAGCAAGCACTGGTAAAAACGTGTCTGAGAAATCAGGAGCACGGTGATCTTGCGTCGGCACGTTCATCGCGCGACGTAATCTGTCAGGAATATTGGTAGGACCAGGAATAAAAATTGGGTTTTGTAGCGACATGATTTACATCCTTGTAAGTGCATAAAAAGGGGGCACAATAGTTGTATAAGCAGGGGTTCATGCGAATTTAATGCAAGAGTCTTCCTGACTCATACAGTTTGGTTTTTGTGTTTTTCAGATTTAAAAAATTAACCATGTCAAAGAAAGGAGTTGCAGGTGATTGGTCACTTTACTACTTACTGCGTTCTTTTTATGGTGTTCTTGCGGTAACGGTTTTTACGAAGGATAAACTAAGAGGTTTTGGTTGAAAAAGTGTAGGTACTTATCAACCAGTTAAAATATAGCATTAATGGTAAGTTGTAACAAGGTATTTTTAAATAACCTTTGTGCTAGACTATGCTTAACTATTACAATGACTATTTTCTGCTCACTTGTCAAGATACACCCAAGTGTTAAGATTTAACCAAGTCATCATGGTTTTTTGCCAACAAACTTACTTTGATTGGTTTTGTTCTGACAATAGCCAATAGGGTAACGTTTACATCGCTATTCCTGAGCCGTTACACTTAAGTTAGCAGTTTTTTTGCCAGCTTCTGCTTTAAATTCTGTACTATAGCTCTGCATTTTCTTGGTCATGGTAAACGCCTCGTCGAGTGATTGGTTTACCACGTTTACCTTTACAATTTTTTTAGCATTGCTCGACCTCTAACTGACTTATTCAATGAAGCAAACCCAATAAAACAATCCCTTCATTATCAATACTGAAGGCTTATGGAAGAGATTTAATTTGTTATGGGTATCAATCCTGAATTGTGTTGGTTTGAATAATGTTAAAAAAGTTAGATAAAAACATGAATTTAAATCATTTCTGTTATTTCATAAATCGTTAAAAATATTTAAACCATTAACTTTGTACCATCATACACTTTAATAAGAAGATTTTATTATGACAAACAAACGTCCGTTATATATTCCTTTTGCTGGACCAGCACTATTAGAAACCCCTTTATTAAATAAGGGTAGCGCTTTTTCATCAGAAGAACGCGATAGCTTTAATTTAACCGGTTTATTACCTCATAATATTGAGACGATTGAAGAGCAATCATTACGTGCTTATCATCAACTGCGCTCATTTACGAGTGATATGGATAAGCATATTTACTTGCGTAATATACAAGATACCAATGAGACATTATTTCATCATTTGATTGAGCAGCATATTGAGGAAGTGATGCCGCTCATATATACCCCAACGGTTGGTCAAGCTTGTGAAAAATTCTCTCAAATTTATCGTCGTAAACGTGGTTTGTTCATCTCTTATCCTGAGCGTCATAAAATCGATGACATGCTGCAAAACGCTACCAAACAAAAGGTAAAAGTCATCGTTGTGACCGATGGTGAACGTATTTTAGGCTTAGGTGATCAAGGTATTGGCGGCATGGGAATTCCAATCGGTAAATTGGCTTTATATACCGCTTGTGGTGGTATTAGTCCCGCTTATTGCCTACCAATATTGCTAGATGTCGGTACTAATAATCAACAATTGCTTGACGATCCTATGTATATGGGTTGGAGAAATCCAAGGATTTCTGGTGATGAATATAATGAATTTGTAGACTTGTTTATTCAAGCCGTTAAGCGTCGTTGGCCAGAGGTATTATTACAATTTGAAGATTTTGCACAGGAAAATGCGACCCCATTATTGAATAAATATCGTGATCAGCTATGTTGCTTTAATGATGATATTCAAGGAACCGCTGCTGTTTCAGTCGGTACATTGATAGCAGCGTGTTTAAATAAAGGTCAAAAGCTTAGTCAACAAAACATTGCCTTTTTAGGTGCAGGTTCAGCTGGTTGCGGTATCGCCGAGCATATTATTCGCCAAATGCAGCGTGAAGGGTTAACGGAAGAGCAGGCTCGCAGTCAGGTATTTATGGTTGACCGTTATGGTTTACTAACTGATGACATGACAGAGCTGCAAGAATTCCAAGCACCGTTAGTACAAAAAAAATCAGCTATTGAACATTGGGATAAGAGTCAGAAACTCGGTTTAGCGCAAGTGGTTAAACAAGCAGGAATCACGGTATTGTTCGGCGTAAGTGGGCAAAAAGGTCTGTTTACCCAAGAGGTCATCGAAGCATTATGTGTTAATACTGAAAATCCAATTGTATTACCGCTGTCAAACCCAACGTCTCGTGTTGAAGCCACACCACAGGAAGTGACTAACTGGAGTCGTGGTAAGGCAATTATCGCGACGGGTAGTCCTTTCCCTAATACCACTTTTGAAGGTCAGTCTTTCGAGATTTCCCAGTGTAATAATAGCTATATCTTTCCAGGTATTGGTCTAGGTGTTTTAGCCGCACACGCGACAGGTATCAGCGATAACATGTTAATGGCTGCAAGCCAAGCACTTGCGGATATCTCAATGGAATATGAAAAAGTACCCGGTGCAATATTACCGCCTATTAAATTCATTAGAGAGATCAGTGAAAAGATAGCCTATGCAGTTGCCCTACAAGCGATTGAAGATAGATTGGCATTACCTGTAACGGCAGAAAATTTAGAACGTCGATTAAAAGCCAATTTTTGGTTACCAACATACCGCAACTATCGCCGTACTTCTTTCTAACTATTAGAAGCACGCATAAAAAAGCCGAATGTTACTATTAAAAGTAGCATTCGGCTTTTTTTATTAAATTTTTTGCTTTTAATTTAACCTTAATTTTGGCTAATATAAAGATGGTTGAATTTGAAGGAAATGCGGCAAGCGGTGAATGAGAAAAATCATCGTAATGCGAAAGATTATGACGATTTAAACCGATTTTATCAGCAGATGGACGCCTCACTAGATGATATGGAGGGGGTAAAAGAAGGCTAGTCATTTTTGGACTTGCTCTATGGTCCTTTGCCGACTGAGGTAACCTTTGCGCATGTTACTTTTTTAGTCAATATCGGGCAGGTAGTCTGCGACGATTCAGATCCAGCAGGTGTGTTACGTTATCGTTTAGCCTAATATCATTCACTAAGCTTTTATTTACTTTTTATTGTGAGCAATACCGTCAGCAACTTGTATGCTACTTTAGGGTGCCGATATTTCAGGCTTAGACATCGAGCGCCACAACATACCGAATAAAACGTCAAAATTTGCATTTAGTGGCGTATCTGCTTGACGAATATTCTGCATAATGCCAAGTCGACTGACGAATCCCATAAACACATCAAATAGAATATGCAGTGGTACTGTATCAACGAGTACCCCTCGTTTTTGACCATCCTCTAGTACACTCAAAAACGCATTAATAAGCTCTTTATTCTTATAAATAGCAATGTTGTGAAAACGCGCTATCGATACTTTAGACAGCACCATCACGGCGTCAGGCTGAGTATCTACAAAATCAAGACATACCCACAATGTCTTGCGTAAGCGATCCTCCACACTATCAATGCCTTGTAGATGATCCATCATTCTCGCCGCTAACCTTCCGAGTACCAAATCCATAATAGTGTAGAGCACCGTTTGTTTATCACCAAAATATTTATAGAGCGTTTGCAGCGACACGTTTGCCGCATTTGCAATCTGTATCATAGTGATGTCGCTTGCATCATGACCTGCAAATAATTGGCGCACAGCTTTTTCTATTTTGTCTAAAGTGGCGGGTCGCATGTCGGATAAAGGAGCCAAAAATAAGGGTTTACTCTGAGCCTCTTTTTTGGAAACGGTACTATTGGTTTTACTACTAGCCTTAGCATGAGTCTTGCTAACTCTGTGATTAGCGCCATCATCAGTACTAAATTGTGGTTTTGAACGAGTGGTTTTCATACCTTAATGTTCCCTTATAGTATTTAGCTTTTGGATAGTTTTAGAGTTTATAGTAAATGGATAAAGACAATATATATTACCATTGTAAAATAATTTATTGCACAACTTGTATTAATTTTCTAATATAATAGCCATACAGATTAGAATTTAATGAGATTGTAAGTATTATAGTTAAAGGTAATATTAATTACCATTATTTTATAAATATAATATAGCTGTTATTTTCCAACTCTATTTACCATCTGCAAAAAGGGATTTTTTATGACTGAGACCGCCTACATTTATGAGTCACTTCGCACACCACGTGGCAAAGGAAAAAAAGATGGCTCGCTTTATCAAGCGACGCCTATTTGGCTAGTTCGCACTTTGTTAAAAGAGATGCAGCAGCGTCATAACTTAGACACCAGCTTAGTTGATGACGTGGTGCTTGGCTGTGTAACTCCAGTTGGCGAACAAGGTTCTGATATTGCTCGCATTGCGGTCATTGATGCAGGCTGGGATCAGAGTGTCGCAGGCTTAACCTTATCTCGGTTTTGCGCATCAGGTCTTGAGTCGATCAATCTTGCCGCTGCCAAAGTCATGTCAGGTATGGAAGATATGGTGGTTGCAGGTGGCGTTGAATCGATGAGTCGCGTCCCAATGGGTTCTGATGGTGGGGCGTGGTACATGGACCCACGCGTCAACGAGGCGACACACTTTGTCCCGCAAGGGGTTGGCGCAGATACCATAGCGACGCTCAAAGGCTTTAGTCGTACTGATGTCGATGAGTTTGCCACCGAATCGCATCGCCGTGCTGCTGCTGCGTGGGAGCAAGGCTACTATGATAAATCAGTCGTCCCTGTCACTGATATGAATGGCATGCTGCTATTAGATAAAGATGAAACTATTCGTCCAAACACCGATGTGGCAACCTTAGCTGGGCTTAACCCTTCTTTTATTATGCCGGGAAAAATGGGTTTTGATAGCGTTATATTAGATAGATACACCACCATTGAAAACGTCAACCACGTCCATCACGCTGGTAACTCGTCAGGCATTGTTGATGGGGCTGCGCTTTGCTTAGTCGGTAGCGCTGCTGCTGGTAAGAAAGCTGGTCTCAAACCACGTGCCAAAATCACTATGGCCTCAGTCATCGGCTCAGAACCCGCCATCATGCTGACAGGTCCGACACCTGCCTGTCAAAAAGCCCTCGATAAAGCGGGCATGCAAGCTTCGGATATTGATCTTTGGGAGATCAACGAAGCCTTTGCTGCCGTACCACTCAATACCGCCAACGACTTTGGCATCTCACTTGATATTGTCAACGTCAATGGGGGCGCTATCGCGATGGGTCATCCTCTTGGCGCGACAGGTGCGATGCTTATGACTACGGTACTTGACGAACTAGAACGTCGCGACTTGAAAACAGCGATGATCACCTTGTGCGTAGGCGGTGGTATGGGGATTGCGACTATCATTGAGCGCGTCTAGCACTGATAAATAGCACTGATAGGTTTTTAGTGATTGTCATTAGTGTTTACTGATTAAAGCGAAATACAATAATATAAGAAGGACTTAATATGAGTACAAATAGCGTAGATACCATCAATGCATTGAACCACTTTTCTGCCGAATCGGATAACGGAATCATCACCGTTATTATCGATCAAGCAGACCGTAAAATGAATGTCATCGGTGATGGTTTTACAGACTCCTTTGCTAAGATGACCGATAGCTTTATCAACGATGCGTCCGCCGAAGGTTTGATTTTAACCTCTGGTAAAGAAACCTTTGTCGTCGGTGCCGATATTGACCAATTGGCTAGTATCCAAACAGCCGAACAAGCCTTTGAGTTGGTCGAAGATCTTAAAGGTAGCTTACGTAAACTTGAAACATCCGGTAAGCCAGTAGTCGCTGCCATAACTGGAACAGCACTCGGCGGTGGCTTAGAGCTGGCATTGGCTTGTCATTATCGTATAGCGATTGATTCTCCTAAAACCAAACTTGGTCTACCTGAAGTTAAATTGGGTCTGCTACCGGGCGGCGGTGGTACTCAGCGTTTACCGCGCTTGGTTGGTATTCAAGCAGCATTAGAGCTTATGACTCAAGGTAAAGAGCTGCGTCCAGCTGCTGCTAAAGATATGGGTCTGATTGATGCCGTTGCCACTGATAAAGTAGATATGTTAGCGCAGGCCAAAGACTGGATCAAAGCCAATCCAAATGCTCAGCAACCTTGGGATAAAAAAGGCTTTAAAATTCCAGGTGGAGATAGCAAAAATCCTAAAATAGTACCGATATTCTCTATTGCACCTGCGATGGCCAACCAAAAATCACACGGCAACTATCCTGCAATTACGCACATTATGTCTTGTGTGTTTGAAGGTTGCATGGTCAATATCGATACCGGTCTTGAGATTGAGTCACGCTACTTTGTCGCCTGTGTGCTCTCAGCTGAATCCAAAAATATGATTACTACCCTTTGGACGCAACTTAATAGCATCAAAAAAGGCCAATCACGACCTGAAGGCTTTGAGCGCTATAAAACTAAAAAGGTCGGTATTCTCGGTGCTGGCATGATGGGGGCAGGTATTGCTTATGTCTCAGCCAAAGCGGGCATAGAAGTGGTTCTTTTAGATACGGCGATCGAAGGCGCTGAAAAAGGCAAAAACTATTCTACTAAGTTGTTAGATAAGGCCATTAGTCGTGGTCAATCAAACGAGAACAAAAAGCAAGCGTTATTAGATAAAATCAAAACGACGGTGTCTTATGACGATTTAGAAGGCTGTGATTTAATTATCGAAGCGGTCTTCGAAGATGTAGACATCAAAGCAGAATGTACCCGTAAGTCTGAAGCAGTGATACCAGAAACTGCTGTTTATGCCTCAAATACGTCTACATTGCCTATTACTGAGCTTGCAAAAGCCAGCAAACGTCCAAGCCAATTCATTGGTCTGCATTTCTTCTCGCCAGTTGATAAGATGCCGTTGGTTGAGATTATCGTTGGTGAAGGCACTGATGAGGCAACCTTAGCCAAAAGCTTTGACTATGTCGGTCAGATTGCTAAAACCCCAATCGTAGTCAACGATAGCCGCGGTTTTTATACCTCTCGTGTATTCGGTACTTATGTCTCAGAAGGTATTGCGATGTTAAGTGAAGGCGTACATCCGCGCAGCATTGAAGTTGCTGGTATGAAATCTGGCATGCCCATGCCACCACTCGCGCTGCAAGATGAAGTATCGCTCAGCCTGTCATTACATGTCATGCAACAAGCTAAGCGGGCACTAGAAGCTGAAGGTAAAACGTTCACACCACATCCTGCCATGCCAGTGGTTGAAAAAATGGTTAATGAGCTTGGCCGCGAAGGTAAGAAAGTCGCTAAAGGCTTCTATGATTATCCTGAAAATGGTGAAAAGCGCTTATGGCCTGAGCTCACTGAACTGTATCCAACTAAAGATGAGCAACCATCGCAGCAAGACTTGGTTGACCGTTTATTATACGTCCAAGCTAATGAGACCGCGAAATGTTTCGAGGAAAATGTCGTACGTACCGTGGCGGATGCCAACATCGGCTCTATCTTTGGCTGGGGTTTTGCACCTAACCAAGGTGGTACGTTACAGTTCATCAACTCAGTAGGCATTAAAAAGTTTGTTGAGCGTAGCCGCGAGCTTGCTAATCAATATGGTGAGCGTTTTGAACCGGCTCAGATTCTTGTGAAAATGGCTGAAAAGGGCGAGGAGTTTGTCGATGGCTAATTTAGCTAATACTATGACAAATTGCTTGGATGGATTGTGCGTCGTTGACTTGACGCGCAATCTCCCAGGACCTTTTGCCACCAGACTGCTTGCAGACTTAGGTGCTGAGATTATCAAGATTGAGCCGAAAAATGGAGATCCTGCGCGTGCGTTGGGTGATTTGTTTACCGCACTCAATCACGGTAAGACAATTGAGAAGGTTGACTTTCGTGACCCTGAAGGCATTGAAGCTATCAAAGCGCATCTAAAAAATGCGGATGTGATGCTCGACAGCTTCCGCCCTGAAGTGCTTGAAGGTATGGGACTGGATGCCAAAAGCTTACATGCTCTCAACCCCAAGCTGGTCATGGTATCGATTACTGGTTATGGCATGGCTGATGGAATGTCTGACGGCAGTGACGACTCTCAAATTAAGCCGCATATTAAACATAATTGGGCTGACAAAGCTGGTCATGATATCAACTTTATGGCGATGAGCGGCGTGCTTGACCAGCTCAAGACAGCCGCTGGCGAGCAGGCCATGCCTAATATCCAGTTTGCAGACTTGGCAGGCGGTAGTGACACGGCAGTGATTGCCCTTTTGGCCGCCGTGTTTTCAGCACAGCGTACCGGTAAAGGTCGTCACGTCGCGGTCAGTATGACGCACAGCTTATATCAGCATATGGTCATGCCTAAAGCGACCGGAAAGCTGGTAAA
Source organism: Psychrobacter sp. DAB_AL62B (assembly GCF_028895345.1). Lineage (NCBI taxonomy): Bacteria > Pseudomonadati > Pseudomonadota > Gammaproteobacteria > Moraxellales > Moraxellaceae > Psychrobacter > Psychrobacter sp. DAB_AL62B. Next base: position 36,207 of record NZ_SAXC01000013.1, on the reverse strand, counting down.
AAGCTTCTCTGGTAAAAATCCAAAGCCGCAACATGACTTTTTAGGGGGATTACTGCCTTGTTATCGTTTATATAAAACAGCAGACGAGCGCTACATGGCAGTGGGTTCGCTAGAGTTGAAGTTTTGGCAAGGGTTATGTGAGGTACTAGCGTTACCAGAGCTCAAAACCAAACACTGGCAAATGGGTGTCATGCCGAATACCAAAGACAGTCAAGAGGCGGCTCAAGTGGTTGCTGATAAGTTTGCTAGCCAGCCGCTTGCTTACTGGCAGCGGATCTTTGAGTCAGCAGATGTTTGCGTTACCCCTGTGTTGACGTTGGAAGAAGCCCGCGCGCATCCTTTATTTGCCCATCAAGATGAACACAGTGCGACACCAGGTTGGTAGTAAAGCAGCCTATCGAGTTAACCATCAATGCTAAAAACCAAGGAGGGTTTGTTATGAAAAAGGTTTGGATAGAGAACTATCCCAAAGGCGTGGTAGCTGATGTTTCAGCGACCAACCAATCCCTATTAGAGCTGTTTGAGAGCTCTTTTGCAAAATTTTCTCAAGATGAGCTTATCACCAATATGGGCGTGACTTATAGCTACGCTCAGGTTGACGAGGTTTCTAAAACGGTTGCCGCTTGGATACAAAGCCTAGGCCTCAACAAAGGATCAGTGATTGCCATTATGATGCCTAATGTCAATCAGTATCTGCCTATTGTTATTGGTGCCATGCGAGCAGGGATGGTCATTACCTTGGTCAATCCTCTATACACAGCGCGAGAGCTTAGGCACCAACTTAATGACTCTGATTGTAAAGCCATATTTATTTTGACGCCTTTTTGCGCAACGCTTGAAAAAATAGTTGGTGAAACCGGTATAAAAACCGTTGTTTGTAGCGATATCGGCGATATGTTAGGGGCTGTCAAAGGTAAAATCGTCGATTTAGCGGCCAAATATGTCAAAAAAGCGGTTCCAACCCACACGCTAAAATCCAATAGCCAGTATAAAGTCCACCCCTATAAATCTATTTTAAGAAAGGGTAAGGGTATGAGCTATACCCGACCTGAGATTAGTGCTAAAGACATAGCGCTGCTGACTTATACCGGTGGTACGACTGGCATGGCTAAAGGAATCATCGTCAGCCATCACAATGTAGAAATCGCAACCTCACAATATGAAGCTTGGTTTCAACCTATTTATGATGGAGTGACTAGCAAAGAGCAAATAAACACTATCGTTGCTTTGCCTCTGTATCATATCTTTGCTTTTGTGATCTCTATGGTAGGGATCAGAGTGGGTCAGCACCTAACGCTGATTACTAATCCGCGTGATATCGATGGTTTTATCAAAACACTCAAATTGCGTCCATTCCATCTATTGCCAGCAGTAAATACGCTATTTCAAGCGTTAATGGCGCATCCTCAGTTTAAAACAATCGATTTTTCAGCGTTTAAAATCGCGGTTGCTGGTGGTATGGCAGCAACGCCAGAAACCGCTAGAAAATGGCTTGAAGCAACGGGTCATCCTATCTTAGAAGGTTGGGGCATGTCAGAGACCATCGGCGTGGGCACTGCTAATCCTTTTACCAATAAAGAATTTAACGGTAGCATCGGCATGCCATTACCAGGTGTAGATATCAACATCCGTGACGAAGCTGGAAACGTTCTACCGTTAGGGGATGTTGGGGAGCTCTGTATCAAAGGCGATAATGTGATCTCTAGTTATCACAATATCGACAATGCGGGGTTCTTCACCGCTGATGGTTACCTCAAGACAGGTGATATCGGCACTATGGATGACAAAGGCTACGTAAGAATATTCGATCGAAAAAAAGATATGATTATTGTGAGTGGTTTTAATGTTTATCCCAATGAAGTCGAAAATGTTATTGAGACGCACCCCAAAGTTGCTGAATGTTCGGTGGTTGGCGTTGATAGTGAATCACAAGGTCAGTCGGTCAAAGCCTACGTAGTAAAGTCTGATCCTAGTGTCACTGAGCAAGAAATTAAAGCGTTTTGCAAAGAAAGCTTGGCAGGCTATAAATGTCCTCGTGACATTGAGTTTATCACTGAGTTGCCCAAGTCAACGGTTGGTAAGATACTGCGTCATGAACTGCGAAAAAAAGCCAATGAGGCGGCTTAATCATTAATTGTCATTAATTATCACTTATTGTATTAACTATAGCAGTCAATAGGATGACGCTATTCAACTCGGCAACTAATAATGTTGCTAATTTTATTCATCATGGAGGATGTCTAATGCAAAGAACTTTCTTACTATCGCAGCTTACTTGTGCGCTTGCCGCCTTGTCCCTAACTTCTATAGCAGGAGCCGCCGGATTAGATCGTTCCGGCCAGCCAAGTGAAGACTTCAGCTCAAGCGGTACGATAGCTTATATGAGTGCCTATCACATTAGCCCTGATATTTCAGGCGTAGAGTCAAACGGTGACAAAATCGGAGATCTTGGAGAGGAGTACGAAGGCTACGGTTACGGTGTCAAGACCGACATCAATGATAAATTTAGTGTTGGTGTATTTTACGATCAGCCCTTTGGTGCTGCGGTTCTTTTCGAAGGTGACAATTCACTAACTAACATTAGTGCTGTTGACGATGATCGTAAGCGAACTTCAGCTAATGTCAAATCAGATAATTTCACAGGGCTGTTAGGCGTTAATTTAGGCGCCAACAATAACTTCAAAATTTACGGTGGCCCTGTGCTGCAGAAGATTGAAGCTAACGTAAAAATTAATAGTAAAAACCCTCAACTTGCTTCTGTAAATGGTTATGACCTTAATATCGCTAAAAATGATGCCTATGGCTATATGGTCGGTGCTGCTTATGTTAAGCCGGAAATTGGTCTAAAAGCTGCCATCACGTATCGTTCAGAGATTGAGCATGATGCGAATTATGCAGAGTCTATGCCATTTATTAACGGTGTTAATACTCAATTACCGCCTGCACTCCAATTAGATGCTACACAAACTAGAGAAAGCGAGCTAACGACTCCTAAATCAGTCAATATCGACTTTCAAACAGGCCTGAATAAAACCACGCTATTGACCGCAAAAGCGCGTTGGGTTCCTTGGAGTGACTTTAAGATTACGCCACCATTGTTAAATGAAAATGGGATTGCCTTAAATGCTTTACAAGGTAAGACCGTAGATGAAGTAAATCTTTTACAGTATAGCGATGACTCTTATATGCTTGAAGTGGGATTGGGCAAGCGTCTTACGCCAAAACTAGCGGTGTCAGGTTCAGTCGGTTGGGACAGTGGTGCTGGTAATCCAGTATCGCCATTAGGACCTACCGAAGGATATTATAGTGTCGGTCTTGGTGCTAAATATAATTTAACGCCTGAGTGGGCAGTATCTGCCGGTGCTAAATATTTGATGTTAGGTGATGCAGAGGGTCTTTTGGCTGCTAGTGGCACGCAAATTGGTAAGTTTGAAGACAATGATGCCTATTTATTTGGTATGAAACTGTCTTATGCATCTAAATAATTTAATAAAATTGCATTATAAAAACTGAATTTGTCTAAAGCAAAACGATAATATTTTTTAGATTCCTATCCATTAGAAAGAGGCTATTATAAAGAAGCCATTATCTAAGATAATGGCTTCTTTGGTAAGATAAATTTGAGCTAATATTAATCTGATTTTAACTTAAACGCCTGATTTTTTTAAACGATTTGCTTGGACACGGTAAACTGTCAATGGGTTGGTTTCTAATAGCGAGCTAAGACCGAGAACCTGGTTAATAGTATCTAAATGATTCATCCGGTAGTTATCACGGATGACTTGACCTATACGCGTTGAACAGTTATCTACTAGACCATCGTTGGGGATACCTTCATGCGTCTGTCCAGTCAAAGCCAATACGTAATCGCTTGGATCTAAGACATTAGTCATATTACTAACACCCGCCCATGAATAATACTCAACACCATTCATCACATTATTCGCTGGTGGTTGACCACAATACGTCTTTGGTAGCGGTGCTGGATATTTAGCATTAAAAGCAGCACTACTTTCAGTGGTCGTTGTGGTAACGAAGTTTAGACTATTTTGGTCTTGTAGTTGGTCTAGCGGTACACCGGATAGTATATCTGCCGACACTCCAAAAGCCTCAACACTGGCGGTCAACACTTTAGCCCCTAATTGATTTAGAGGCTTGTCACTGTTTATCAGGTTATCAAGCACATATTCACTCGTCTTAGTACCTTTGTGTGGACTAGATACCGCTGTTACAGAAGCGACTTTATTAGAAGCGACTGTTGCAATATAGCGACTATCAAGACCACCTTGGCTATGACCAATCAAGTTTACTTTTTTCGCGCCAGTGATGGCGGTAATGTAATTGACTTGTTTTAATAGCTGCTCACCGCGGACTTCAGAGGAATTGACAGAAGAAGTCTTAGTGGTGAAGACATCTGCTCCGTTTGTGATTAGAGTTTGTGGCACGCCAAAAAAATAATCTAAACTACTGGCAAGCTGGTTCCAACCCAAAAATCCATGTACTAATACCATGGGATATTTAGTAGCGCCGTAGCTGCTAGTGAATATTCTTTTATCGACCTTAGTGCAGCTGGTCGGCGCGTCACAAGTGTAGTATGACGATGACGCAGAAGCTGATGTAGATGTTATTGCTAGTAGGCTTATGGCTGTTATAGCGGCGCCCGTTGATAGCCGTTGGAAACGATTAATCCTGTTTTTCATGTGACTTCCTTGTTAATGAATAAGCTCGTTAGTGAATAACATCGATACCATTATCGATGATGGTTGTACGACATCGTACTTATGGTCTAAATCCTTTAGCCAAAAGCCTTGCTAAATTAATTAGATAAGTCTAAATCCTGTTTCAAACAGCCTTTATTAAATGAGTGTTACCACTTAACATGGATAACAAATTACCCATCACCAGTTAGTTCTGTTTATTTGATTTCGTTTTTTCTATCTGTTGTAGTTCAGCATAGCCTGTGAGTCTTTTGCGCTCATCTTCATTAAATTGACTTCGCTCAAGTTGCTCTATCTGTGCTCGAGCTCCCGCTTCATTACCTGCACTATTAATCAGCGCTTGTCTTTTAGCTTGGTATTGATTAAATCTATTATCAAAATCCGCTTCTTTTGTATCTACTTCTGCTAAACGAGAAGCTGCTGCTTCGCCAACCAACCCGCGGCGCATAGCGAAAAGTTCCTCTGCACTGGCACTCTTTGCTTTCATCTCTTCGGTACGCTGAGTAAGCTCACCAAAATTCGCTTGTTGCTGAAAGTTTTGCTTTATATCGCCATCTGGTAGCCGACTGATATAATCTTCACGGCGAGCCTTTTTCTGCGCTTCATTCAAGCCAGCATCTTGTTCGATACTGACCATAGCAACGCTATAGTCTTCATACGCATCCTCTCCGCCAAAAAAGGCTTCAATCGTTGGCTGATCGAACAGCTGTTGACGTAGGCGGTTAACATCTTGCCGACGCTGAGCAATCAAGTTTAGGTCCAGTTTACCTGCTTGGGTCGTCTGCATTTGTAGGCTGCCGTAATTGGCTTGTAGATCATCTAACCCTTTTAGATAACTGACATATTGCTGAAATATTTGGATGGCTGAGCTGGCTGCAGGTTCTGGCGTATGACTGCGGATATAGGCTTCTACTCTTGCGATAATCGTCGCTTCATCTTCCTCACCCATCGCTGAAAGGAAGTAATCGAATAAGCGGCGCAATCCTTCCGTAACGACTAGCTGTCTATTTTCATCAACGATAATTCCACCATCGACATCGGTACCTTGTAATGAACGAGGCATGCGTTCAAGACCCGTAGTAAATCTAGAAAGGTTGTCACTGTTCGTGATTTGATTATTATCATTGGCTGTGTCAGTTGGATTGGTTAAGGAAGTGGATAGCGTTGTAGATGAGATGTCAGCATCGTTAACAGGTATTGATGCCGACTTTGGTTTTAACCACCAAATCAGCCCAGTTAAAACTACCAGTAGCAATAAAGCAATAATGATAATAGTTTGAGTGTGACGTTTATTATTCATAAGAGTATCGATATCCTGACAATATTTAATCTAAGCTGTCTCAACTAAGACAGACTAAGCTAAAACAGACTAAGCTAAGACAGAGCGCTATTGGAGTGACAGCTATCAGCAGTACGCATTTATTAATAGGAAAGGTGTTTATTCTGCTTGTATGGTAATTATTATTACTATAATGATTTGTAATAAAGCTAATTAATGCTTGACTGTTATTGAGATAATGACAAATAATAGGGTATTAAGCAATATTATGAATATTAATAGTAATAAAGATTACCATTGACTTAATATCAATTAAGTTGCTTACTTTGAACCATAAATATCACGAAGCGTGTTTTAGAAAACTGTGATTATTTTATAAATTTTTTATTAACTTAAGATCAACACACAATCAAGGAAGATTTTATGGCTATCGCCTGTTTTAAACCGAAGTGGATGGACGAAGAGATTGAGATGCTGCACGAGAGTGCATTGAAGCTATTTAAAGACTGGGAAGTGCATGATGAAAAGTGGCGTGAAAGCGGCATGCTTGATCGTGAGGCGTGGTTAGAAGCTGGCGAGATGGGCTTTTTATGTGCCTCTATGCCAGAAGAGTATGGCGGAGCAGGCGGAGACTTTCGCCATGAAGCGGCATTAATTTATGCTCAGTCAGAAGCCAACCAAGCAGGGTTTGGCGGCTTTTTGCATTCAGGAATCGTAGCACCCTATATCTTGCATCACGGTACCGAAGAGCAAAAGAAGAAATGGCTACCGAAGATGGCGACCGGTGAGCTTATCGGCGCTATTGCCATGACTGAGCCGGGTACAGGTTCTGATTTGCAAAACATTAAAACCTTTGCTGTCAAAGACGGTGACGACTATATTATCAATGGCTCAAAGACCTTTATTACTAATGGTCAACTAGGCAACTTAATCATCGTTGCTTGTAAGACCGATAGAGAGCAAGGTGCTAAAGGCGTCTCGCTAATTGTGGTAGAAACCGACAATGCTCCCGGGTTTGAGCGCGGTAAAAAGCTGAAAAAGCTAGGTTTGGCTTCACAAGATACCTCAGAGCTATTCTTTAGTAATATGCGTGTTCCGCAAGCGAATTTGCTCGGTACCGTTGAAGGTATGGGCTTTATGCAGTTGATGCAAGAGTTGCCGCAGGAACGTTTGATCGTAGCGTTAGCAGGTATTGGCGCTATGAAACTAGCACTAGATTTGACCATTGACTATACCAAAGAGCGTACTGCTTTTGGCAAACCAGTCTGGGGCTTTCAAAATACCCGTTTTAAACTAGCTGAGTGTAACAGCCACTATATCGCTGCAAGTGCGCTATGTGATGCCGCTATAGAAGCCTTATTAGAGAATAAGCTCACCGTACAACACGCCGCGCTAATCAAATATTGGGTCACCCAAAAACAGTGCGATGTGATGGATGAATGCGTGCAATTATTCGGTGGCTATGGCTATATGATGGAATATCCTATCGCTCGACTATATGCCGATGCACGGGTACAAAAAATTTATGGTGGTACTAATGAGATTATGAAAGAGCTGGCATCACGTTTTATGTAAAAACGGTTTGGTAAGATCACCTGATTTATATAAATCAGGTATCGGTAATTACTTTTTTGGGTGTTATTAATACGCTTGTCATTTTGATTTTTTAAATCTTTGATCAATGTGCTAGATTAGGTAACACCCAACTATTCAGAACGACCTTTCAAGGAGGAAAGTATGCTCGGACAGATGATGCAACGCCCATTATTGATTAGCCATCTAATTCAACATGCTGCTAACTACCATGGCGATACCCCAATTATCTCGCGTGAGACTGATGGTAGTACCACTCATTCCGATTGGAAAACCATACATAGTAATAGTAAGCGTCTTGCGAATGCTTTGGCTAAACTTGGCATAGAGCAGGGCGATCGCTTAGCGACTATCGCTTGGAATAATAGGCGTCACCTTGAAATCTGGTACGGCGTGTCTGGCGCTGGCATGGTATGTCATACTATCAACCCGCGCTTATTCCCACAGCAAATCATTTATGTCGTCAATGACGCTCAAGACCAAGTGCTGTTTTTTGAAAAGACATTTCTACCATTAGTAGTAGGGGTTAAAGACCATCTACAGACAGTCAAACACTTCGTTTGTATGACTGCACCCGATGAAGAAGTCAGAGCGCAGATACCTAATGTTATCTTCTATGATGATATCGTCGATGAAGAGTCGGACGAATTTGAATGGCCTGAGCTTGATGAAAATACACCAGCGTCATTATGCTATACCTCAGGCACGACGGGTAATCCTAAAGGGGTGCTGTACACCAATCGTAGTACGGTGCTGCATAGCTTTGGTATTAGCTTACCCGATTCCATCAATCTATCGGCACAAAATGTGGTCTTGCCCGTAGTACCAATGTTCCATGCCAATGCTTGGGGTCTGCCTTATGCTGCAGCGATGGTTGGTGCCTCATTAGTGCTACCAGGACCGAATTTAGATGGGCATAGTTTGGCAGATATGATCGACGACTATAAGGTTAATGTCGCGGTTGGCGTACCGACTATTTGGCAAACCTTACTAGCCGCTGCTAAAGAGACGGGTACTAAGCTGCCTAGCCTGAAACGCAACGTGGTCGGTGGTTCAGCGTGTCCGTCGTCTATGATTAAAACTTTCCGTGATGAGTTCGATTGTGAGACCTTACACGCGTGGGGTATGACTGAGACCAGTCCGCTAGGAACGGCCAACCAGCTCAAGGCTAAACATAGCGATTTATCAGAGGAAGATAAACTGACTATCCGTTTGTCACAGGGTCGACCACCATTTGGCGTTGAGATTCGTATCGTTGATGCCGAGCAGAATAATAAATTGCTACCTAATGACGGTAAAACCTCGGGCAACGTGCAGATCAGAGGTTACTGGATCGTCGATACTTACTTTAATAGTGAAGAGTCGGCACTTGAGTCGAATGGCTGGTTTGATACGGGCGACATTGCAACGATCAACGAAGACGGGTATTTAAGGATTCGAGATCGTGCTAAAGACTTAATCAAGTCAGGTGGTGAGTGGATATCCTCAGTAGAGCTAGAAGACATTGCCATGTCGCATCCGGCAGTAGCGATGGCAGCGGTTATTGGCGCCACACATCCAAAATGGGATGAGCGTCCGATTATCATTACTCAACTGGCTGTTGGCGAGCAGGTAAGCGAAGAGGCGCTAATCGCTCATTACGAAGGTAAAGTAGCAAAATGGCAGCTTCCTAATGCTGTCATCTTCGTAGAAGCAGTTCCGCTAAATGGCACTGGGAAAATGCTCAAAAAAGACTTACGTGAGCAGTATGGTAATCACCTTATTGAGCGCGGTTTGATCGACTAAATAAGCAATATTTAGGCTTTCATTTAACAGAAAGTCGTTTATTCGATAAGCTGTTGATACTATATATTTTGTAGTATCAACAGCTTTTTTTATAAGATTAAGAGAGTAATAGTCCTGCCTTCTAGGGCAAGATAGGAGATATAGATCACATGGTTACCGTACTAAAGGCCAAGTATGCTTAGGTAAATACCACTGGCAACTTAAAAATCAAACCAATGCTATCGGTGCTATTTTAAATAATGATCTATTTGCAGTGGGGCTATGCAATTGCAGTATAAAAAGTGATGTCTTTCACAGCTGGGTGAGTCAGTTACTGCTACCCACGCTACACAGCTATTAATGTTTAATCCTGTTAGGTTTGACGTCCTGACTCCAATTAAATAGTCATTAACATAGCAATAGCGGTCTATATTTGGTTATGTTATTTTCAGGACAACATTATGAGTATTCTTATACCTAAAATCGTTGTTATCGGCGGTGGTGCTGGCGGATTAGAGCTTGTAACTCAGTTAGGGCACAAATTAGGCAAAAAAAAGCACGCGGACATACTGCTAATAGATAAAAATCGTACCCATATTTGGAAGCCATTACTGCATGAAGTTGCAACAGGCTCTATTGACCCTGATTTAGATAGCGTTGTGTACTCAGCGCATGCCGTCAAACATTATTACCGTTTTCAGCTTGGAACATTTCTTAATATTGATCAAAGTAATAAAACCATTACTCTTGCCCCTCTCTATGACGAGTTAGGCCACACTATTCTGCCAGAGCGCAGCGTCCACTACGATTACCTCGTTATTGCCATAGGCAGCGTAAGCAACGACTTTGATACTCCTGGTATAAAAGAGCATTGCTACTTTTTAGATTCAAATCAGCAAGCACAGCGTTTTCAGCACTCACTACTCGATAGCTTTACACGTATTCATCAAGACGATAATCAACAGCAATCACTCACTATTGCCATTGTTGGCGGTGGCGCTACAGGTGTAGAGCTTTCAGCTGAGCTGTATCATGTCTCTGGTTTATTGAAGCTATACGGTTTGACAAATATGTCATCTAAGCGATTACGTATACAGCTGATTGAAGCCGGACCGCGTATTCTACCTGCCTTACCAGAACGTATTGCGACCAGCGCTAAACTGGAGCTATTAAAATTAGGCGTTAACGTACGGGAACATACACAAGTCAAAGAGGCTAACGAGTACGGTTTTATTACTAAAAATAATGAGCAGATTGACGCTGATATTATGGTATGGGCAGCAGGTATAAAAGCGCCTGACTTTATTGAAGACTTGGGTGTTTTTGAGCTCACTCGTAGCAATCAAATCCACGTAAATCAATTTTTACAAAGCACGGTGAATGACAGTATTTTTGTATTGGGCGATTGCTGCGCCTTTACCCAAGCCGATGGTACGCAAGTACCGCCGCGTGCCCAATCAGCGCATCAAATGGCACAATGTGTCGAGGGAAATTTGATTGCGACATTAAAAAACCAGCCGCTTAGTAGCTTTGTATATAAGGACCATGGATCGCTGGTTAACTTATCTGGTTATAACACGGTAGGAAATTTAATGGGCAACCTAACCAACAATAGCTTTTTTATTGAAGGAAAAATTGCTCGTTTTATGTATATATCACTTTATCGTATGCATCAACGTGCTATTCACGGCATAGTCAAAACATTTATCTTATGGATGATTGAAAAAGTACTGCGCGTAGGCCGTCCAAAAATGAAGTTACATTAATCAGAATAATCATTATAGATTGCTCATTACTATAATTTTAAACCGTATACAGTCTCTATAGAATGCAAGTAATCCAGTATCTTCGGAGAAAGATTATTAAGCGGGTTTCCCTTAAGATTAATACAGTCTAGATTGGTTAGCTGCAAAATACTGTCAGGCAGGTTGTTAAGATTACAATGAATCAGATCAAGCTTAGTGAGGTTAGAGAGTTGACCGATGCTATCAGGCAGATCTTTAAGATCACAATGACTAATGAACAGCTCAGTTAGGTTAGTGAGTTGTCCAATACTATCCGGTAAATCTCTAAGCTCGCAATGACTGATATAAAGCTTAGTTAGGTTGTTGAGTTGCCCGATGCTATCCGGCAGATTTGTAATCTTACAGCCAGTAAGATTAAGCATAGTAAGACTCGTGAGCTGTCCAATGCTGTCTGGTAACTCTCTAAGCTCACAGTGGATAAGATTAAGCGCAGCAAGATTAGTGAGTTGCCCAATGCTATCCGGTAACTCTTTAAGCTCACAGTGAATAAGATTAAGCTCAGCAAGGCTAGTCAGTTGTCCGATGCTATCCGGTAAGTTTTTAAGCTTACAGTGAATAATATCAAGTTTAATTAAGTTAGTGAGTTGCCCAATACTATCAGGTAGGTCTTGAAGCTGACAATGACTAATGAACAGCTCAGTTAGGTTAGTGAGTTGTCCAATACTGTCAGGTAATTTTTTAAGCTCACAATGATTAATATAAAGCTTATCGAGGTTAGTGAGTTGACCAATAGTATCGGGCAGGTGTCTAAGCTTACAATGAATCAGATCAAGCTCAGTAAGATTACTGAGTTGGCCGATGCTATCAGGTAGATACTCAATCTTACATTCACTGATAAAAAGCTTAGCAAGATTAGCCAGTTGACCAATAGCGTCAGGTAACTCTTTCAGCTCACAGTGAATAAGATCAAGTTCAACAAGATTAATGAGTTGACCAATACTGTCAGGCAATGCTTTCAGCTCACAATGACTGATAAAAAGTTCAGTAAGGTAAGTGAGTTGGCCGATACTGGTAGGTAATTCTCTAAGTTCGCAATGACTAATAACAATCTTAGTTAAGTTCTTGAGTTGACCAATACTATCGGGCAGGTATCTGAGCTTACTTTTATCAATAAAAAGCCCGGTAAGGTTACTGAGTTGACCAATACTTTGAGGTAGATCTCTAAGCTCGTAACGATTAATAAAAAGCTTCGTTAGGTTAGTGAGTCGGTCCATATTATTTGATAAGTCACTCGAATTAATACCATGAAAATTAATTTCCACGTGACTTGTGAGGTAAGCCAGTTCGTTAGAGCTATAATTTATTCTATATATACGTCTATATTCCCGTTCATCCAGCCCAGTGACTTCCACTTCTATAATTTCTAGAATCTCTAAAGTCTCTAACTTTCTGATTGCCAGTGCCGCCTCTTTGTCATGAGGCGTCTCATAGCCGAGCATATCAAATGTGTCTGCCCACTCCCGTATTTCCTCAATCCAACTATCGTTAATATCTAGCGCTTTAACCTCTAGCGCTGTACTGAAAGTATCAAATATAGAGATTTCTTGAGATTTATTATTAGTATCTTGACTCATAATCTCGCTCCTTAGCCCGCTTGGTTAATCAGCATATTACGCAAGTTGCCAATGGCTTTAGTTGGATTCAAGCCTTTTGGACAATACAACACGCAATTCATAATACCGCGACAACGGAATAAACTAAAGGGGTCTTCTAAACGTAACAAACGTGCTCGGGTATCGGTGTCACGGCTATCAACAGCAAAGCGATTAGCGTTTAGTAGTGCGGCTGGCCCTAAAAACTTATCAGGATTCCACCAAAATGATGGGCAAGCGGTTGAACAGCAAGCACACAAGATACATTCGTAGAGACCGTTGAGCTTTTCACGTTGCTCAGGTGATTGCAGGCGCTCCGTTGGAGGTGGTGGCTGATCGTTGATTAAGAACGGGTGAATCTTTTCATATTGTTGATAAAATTGGTTCATATCGATAACCAAATCACGAACAACGGGTAAGCCTGGTAGCGGACGAATGGTGACTTTCTCAGGCAAGTCATTCATATTAGTTAAACACGCCAAGGCGTTTTTACCATTGATGTTCATGCCATCAGAACCGCAAATACCTTCACGGCAGGAACGGCGAAAAGTGATGGTTTCGTCTTGTTTTTTAAGGCGTATCAATAAATCAAGCAGCATACGATCTGAATCTAGCAGTTCAATCGTATAGCTTTGCATACGCGGCGCTGCGTCCTTATCAGGGTCGTAGCGATAGATTTCGATGGTGCGAGTACCTCGGCTCATAATGCTAAACTCCCAATATAAGTAATCTGCTTTTCATAAAATATATAGCTATATATGACTATATACTAATTTCTTACTTAATAGTGGTCGATAAGTTCAAAGTCGGGTTTGATGGTAATTGTCATTTGTGAACACTAGGGCGTGTCCTCAATTCGAATGATAGTTATGTTAATAGGCTAAAAATGGCTAAATCTACGCCAAACTCCGTCAAGTATCGGGTTGATATACTCATATTACCTGCGCTATTTTTCTTATTTGGCTAATATTTATCACCATTTTTCAAATGAGGACATGCCCTAGGTATCTTTACTTTATACTAAGATAAAAGCCAATGCTAATTTTGATTGAATGAGAGGGTTTATGAAAATCTTGCCGACATCATCGCTAAATGCATTGCTAACAAAAGTAATAAAAACCGTAGAAACCACTGCGCTTAAACGTACCAATCAGCGACATGTCCTGCATTATATTCTAAAAGGGCTAGGTGACTTACCAACGCCAGTCCTTGAGCGACTTAATCACTATCTAAAGTCTCCTACAGTCGAACAGTACCCTAACGCTGATGCTCATATGAGACTAATTATCGGTTTAAACGATAAGCTTAAGCCGCCTATACAAATCACGCAATTAATACAGTTACGGCAAAAATTTGCAACCGAGATGGTCGCTATTCAATCTCCAAGTGTATGGCAGCAAAGGAATGCTGACGATAACTCTAAACATAAAAACAGTAACCATAAAGAAAACGGCAATTCGGTGAGCTGGCAAGACAAGGTTATTGCCAACGCTGATAGTGGTGATATGATTATTCGCTGTTATCAGGCAGCGTCTAGCGCTACTCAAAATCCTGAACAAAACGATGATAATGTGGTGATGTTATTTTTCCATGGGGGCGGATTCTGTGTCGGTGATGTCAATACAGATCATGAATTCTGTCATACCGTTTGTGCGCAAACCAGCTGGGCAGTTGTCAGTGTTGACTATCGGCTGGCACCGGAACACCCTGCTCCCACCGCTATTAGAGACTGTCTTGAGGCTTATGCTTGGTTGGCTAAGCATGCTCATACCCTTGGTGCATCATCATCTCGTATCGTTTTAGCAGGTGATAGCTCAGGCGGTGGTCTTGCAGCATTGGTAGCGCAGCAGGTGAGCAACGCCACTGTTAGGCAATCTTCCGATAAACAGGAATATATTAATATGCTTGATGACTTTACTATTGATATTTTCCAGCAGTTGCAAAATTTACCGCGTCCACTGGCACAGCTATTGTTATACCCGATCACGGATATCGGAACGGATTATCCAAGCTGGAAGTTGTATGGTCAAGGCTTAATGCTAGATTATAAAGATATTGAATTGTTTCATGCTGCTTATCTGAAAGATAGCTCCTTAACACAACCGCACGCGCTTATCTCACCCATGTGGGGTGATAATACAGAGATATGTCCAAGCTATATCGTTGCTGCTGAATTAGATATTTTACGTGACGAAGCACTGGTTTATGCCAAAAAGCTGCAAGATCATGGTATCAACGTGCAGACTCATATTATCCTTGGCGTACCACATGGTTTTACTCATTTGATGAGCGTACATAAAGGTCTTGGGCGCGAGATGACTGATACTATCGATAAGTTTGCCATTTTTGTACGGCAGATAATTGGTACAGAAACAAACACAACGATGTTGGAATAAAAATTCATAGGGGGTTATTGAGGCGGTTATGATTGATAATTTTAGCGCTAAAGGTTTTACTTTTAGTACAAAGGGTGTGTCAGTTGGGCGTTAAATAAAATGCAGTTATTAAGATGCGGATTGGTTTGACCTATGCTGTCAATCCTGTAGACATTCACTTGGGAGATTTTAGTTACGCAGCCTGACGACAATAATCAAACCACATTTGTATTGGCGTTTTATAGCCTAAACCCTTTTGAATCCTAGTCTGGTTATACTCAAGCACTATATATTTAGTCATATATCGTGCTTTAATAATATAATTTTACAGATATGTTGATTTTGTGCTTTAATAAGTTACAGTTGTCATTTATAAGAATTATTAATGTAACTCATTAATCTTCTAACAAATACTTTTGCTTTAAGTTCTAGCTAAAACCTTGATTTTATCAATGAATAATTTTTTAGGCTTATGGAGCGAACTATGAATAAGGTGTTTAAAAAAAATTGGAGTAAATCATTAGGTTGTGTCGTTGTGGTATCTGAAAGTGCTAAGAGCGCTGGTAAGACTAACTGTACCACTGGCGCTGTCACCCAGACTGCTCGCTCAACTGGATATAAGGTGTTGATTATAAAAGGAATTGTTTTCAGTATTGCAGCTATTAGTGGCACTACAGTTTGGGCAGGCGTAGTATGCGTAACTGATCCTGTTTCTGCGGGAAGTACCGCAGTAGGTGCAACTACACTGGCATGTGGAATAAATAACACAGCTAACGGTCTCTATAGCAATGCCTTAGGTATTGATAATAAAGCAATGACTGAAGCTAGTGCATTAGGTTATGCAAATGAAGCAACAGGCCACTCTAGTAGTGCAGTGGGGTTTTTTAATAAGTCCACGGGTAATGATAGCAGTGCGCTAGGCTATATAAATACTGCATCTAAAATTAACAGCAGTGCCGTAGGGTCTAACAATATCGCATCAGGTAGTTATAGTAGCGCGTTAGGTTATAAGAATACTGCATCTGAAACTAAAAGTAGTGCAGTTGGTTATGCTAATGAAGCATCAGGTGATTCTAGTAGCGCAGTGGGTTATACCAATAAAGCGTCAGGTAGTTATAGCAGTGCGCTAGGTTATAGGAATATTGCATCTAAAACTAAAAGTAGTGCAGTTGGTTATGCTAATAAAGCATCAGGTAATTCTAGTAGCGCAGTGGGTTTTGAAAATATATCAGAAGGTGATTATAGTATTGCAGTTGGTTATAGAAACACTGCATCAGGTGAAGATAGCAGCGTGTTCGGAAGTTATAGCCAAGCCACTGCAACAGGCGCAACCGCCATTGGTAGTTTCTCCATTGCAGATGAAAAAAATACGGTTTCAGTTGGTAGCAAGGGTTTCGAGAAGCGTATCACTAACGTAGCAGATGCGACAAACGAAACGGATGCTGTAAATAAACGTTATACCGATGGCAAAGCATCTGAAACCTTAACCGCCTCCAAAGGTTATACCGATGACAAAGCGACCGAAACCTTAACCGCATCAAAAGGTTATACCGATGGCAAAGCGACCGAAACCTTAACCGCATCCAAAGGTTATACCGATGGCAAAGCATCTGAGACTTTAACTGCCTCCAAAGGTTATACCGATGGCAAAGCATCTGAGACTTTGAGCGCCTCCAAAGGTTATACCGATGGCAAAGCATCTGAGACTTTGAGCGCCTCCAAAGGTTATACCGATGGCAAAGCATCTGAGACTTTGAGCGCCTCCAAAGGTTATACCGATGGCAAAATATCTGAGACTTTAACCGCCTCCAAAGGTTATACCGACGGAAAGGCGTCTGAGACTTTGACTGCATCAAAAGGTTATACCGATGGTAAAGCGACCGAAACCTTAACCGCCTCCAAAGGTTATACCGACGGAAAGGCGTCTGAGACTTTGACTGCATCAAAAGGTTATACCGATGGTAAAGCGACCGAAACCTTAACTGCATCAAAAGGCTATACCGATGGCAAAGCATCTGAGACTTTAACTGCCTCCAAAGGTTATACCGATGGCAAAGCATCTGAGACTTTGAGCGCATCAAAAGGTTATACCGATGGCAAAGCATCTGAGACTTTGAGCGCCTCCAAAGGTTATACCGATGGCAAAGCGACCGAAACCTTAACTGCCTCCAAAGGTTATACCGATGGCAAAGCGACCGAGACTTTGACTGCATCAAAAGGCTATACCGATGGCAAAGCATCTGAGACTTTGAGCGCCTCCAAAGGTTATACCGATGGCAAAGCATCTGAGACTTTGAGCGCCTCCAAAGGTTATACCGATGATCAGGTTTTGATTGTTAAACAGAGTATTGCTGCACAGCATAAATACCTAAAAGTTAATGGTGGTACGTCTGCCGAAGGGATTGCTAGTGGAGACAACGCAATGGCTTTAGGAGCTAGTGCAAGTGCACAAGGCAAGCAATCTATTGCAATGGGCGATGGTGCCCAAGCAATAGGTGAGCAATCTATTAGCATTGGTACAGATAATAAAGTGACTGGAAGTTATTCAGGTGCGATTGGTGATCCAAGTACTGTCAGTGGCAATAGCAGTTATAGTATGGGCAATAATAATACAGTGTCTGGCGACAATACTTTTGTGCTAGGCAATAACGTCAATACTGCTGCAAAAAATGCAGTGGTACTCGGTAATGACTCTAGCTCTAGCCGTGAAAATACGGTGTCGGTTGGTTCTGCTACTAACCAACGTCAGATTATCAATGTTGCTAATGGTAGCGCTGATAATGACGCAGTCAATGTAAGTCAGTTACAAGCCGCAAAAACGAGCGCTATCGAAACCTCGAACACCTATACTGATGAAAGATTTACGTCTCTAAATGACTCGATTCACAATTATGTGCAAAACAATGGACAGCGTTTTAAAGAAATTGATGAGCGTTTTGATCGTCAAGGTGCGATGAGTGCTGCGATGTTAAACATGGCAACCAGCACATCAGGTCTACAAGGTAAAAACCGTATAGGTGTAGGCGCAGGTTTTCAGGGTTCTGAGCAAGCGGTCTCCTTAGGTTATCAACGTGTTATAAACCCCAATACCAGCTTCAGTCTAGGTGGTGCGTTCACTAAAGATGAGAGCTCTGGTGGTGTGGGTATGGGCTTTAGCTGGTAAGCCTCAAGTAAATCAAAACTAAGAAAAGGGACATTAATTTGTCCCTTTTACGTAATTATCATTCCACATTCATTATCTAAATTCCATCAAAAAAAGTGAAGGCAAGCAGGTTTTTACGCTAAGCCTAGATGGATAATGATAGAGATAAAAATACCCTTTATGACTGGTGCTTAAAGCGATAAAAAAACAACTATTTTACGCACCGCACTGTTTGAACCGCCCTGATATTGTCATATTCTCTCAGAATGTTGAGTCTCCGACAATACTGGGGCGATTCAGTATTGAATGGGGTGGAGATTGGGAGAAATTTAAAGATGGGCTTCATTACCAGTTGCCGTGGCCAAAACACCCAAAGTAGTCATAAACCAGCCGTCCGTAATGGGCGGCTCTTTTTTTGTGTCTAGAGTTTGATAGTCTAATAGATGAACGCAAATGAACACAAAATTCAGCAACCGAGAATTACTCGGTGATTGGTCTGAATATCTCAATATCGATTGCTATTTGATTACTTTTTATATGCTGATAGAAAATAGCAGACAATAAAAAAGACTTTCAATCGCTTGAAAGTCTTTAATGGTATAACTTTTATATGGTGGGCCCAGTAGGACTTGAACCTACGACCAAAGGATTATGAGTCCTTGTTTTTACAACAACAATACACAATGGATGGCGATAAGTAGCTGCAAGTATTGGCTGAAAGCCCTTTGTAATAAAGGAATTGGTTAGAAGCTAAATATATCTATCAACAAGTAGATATGCCTATCAATAAATTTAGAGTATCAAAATAGTATCAAAAAATTAATAGATTAAATAGTTAAAGAATCTATCATACATAAAAGATATCTTTATAGCTTCAACAATAAAGGACAAATCTTTCATTCAAAGTAATAAAAAAGTCAGCAGATCATTAAGCTTTTTTCTCTGTAGTTTAGGTTAAAGCTATTCTAGAGTATAAGAGACTTAACCGTCCAAGATTAGAGAACAAGCGGTTCGCGTGCTAATAGAAGAAAGTGGCGGTTATTATTCCTCCTAGTTAGCCATTAAACTATAGATACAAAGACAGGATGCATAACATCTATAACCCTAGAGACATGTCATAAAAATCACACAGTCTATGCTTGTATAGCACATTAAACGTATTCCCATAACAGCGCTTATAGTAAATAAAAGAATCCGATAAATATAACGTACAGTAAAATGGCAGCTACGGTGCCAAAACTATTTAACCAGTATTATAGGGTCCGCCCATTATACAGACATGCTTTTTGAGCAATATTAACAGCGTTCTTTGTGTGTTTGCCTCAACATAACACGCCGCTGATAACCATTCACTAAATTTCTACAGTACTCATATTGCTTTGCTATTAGAGAACCGTTTAAAAAAGATTGCTGAGACTAGATCTATATACCTAAACAAGCTTTGTATAGATAAGCTTATTCCTATAAAGAAGTATCCATTTAATACAAAGTAAGTACTCAAAAGTATATTAAAAACAATGAAGTAGATATTAAAAGACAATGCAAAAAAAGCTTGCAATGAGCTGCTATCAATAGCATAATTTTACCACTATAAAAATGGTGGACTTATGTATACAAGTATTTTTGGTAAGAATAGAGCAGGGCATAGGTGGCGGTTTTTATCGATTAGTGTGGCAAGTATTTTGATGAGCATGGCCGCTCAGGCTATCACGCCTGAGCAATACCAAGAGCAGCGTAGTGAAGCCTTAAAGCAGCAACAGCTCGTTAATCCCAATGTTACGATCGATACCAATGTCTTTAAGCCTGCGCCTTCAGCCTCTATCACACCTTCTGCTTCTCAGGGTACTGACCCAGCCTCTCTTCCTTGTTTTGATATCAATCACATCTATCTAACGGGCGAGCTGAGCGAAAAGTTCACTTTTGCATTGACGCCTTATACAATGGGTAAGTCCTCCTTATTTGGCAGCTGTCTATCCGTCAATGACATCAATCAGCTGGTCACCAACGTTCAAAACCGTATTATTGAAGAAGGTTACGTGACTACTCGCGTCTTGGTACAAAACCAAAATCTAAAATCTGGCAATCTATTCCTCACCCTCATTCCGGGTCGTATTGATCAGATAACGGCGGTTGATATCAAAGCCAGTCGTCCTATTTATGTCGATAGCCGCCTCAATAGTGGGGGCAACCCTGCCAACTTTGCGCCTGCCATGCCAATGCAGTCCGGTGATTTATTAAACGTTCGTGATATAGAACAAGCGCTTGAGAACTTTAAGCGTGTCCCTACGGCCGATGCCGATTTCTCTATTGCCCCAAGTAGCCGTATGAGCACGCCGGGTTACAGTGATATCCAAGTCAAATGGCAGCAAGACAAGCGCTGGCGCTTATCTGCCTCTGTTGATGACTCAGGACAAGAGAGCACGGGTATCTATCAAGGTAACGTAACCCTTTCACTAGACAACCCAACTTGGCATAACGATTTGTTGTACCTCTCTTATAACCATGATCTTGATGGCGGTAATGACAAGAATGATGGCAGTTGGGGCTATAACGTTGGGTATGTATTGCCCATTGATAATACCCAACTGACCCTCACGCACAGCGGCTACAACTATGATCAGACGGTTGCCGGTGCCAATCAAGATTATGTCTATAGCGGTGAGTCTTATAACACGGAAGCATTAGTCAGCCATTTGGTTCACCGTGACAACCACAGTAAAACCTACCTAAAAGCGGGCGGTTATGCCAAGCAACAAAACAACTTCATCGACGATACTGAAGTTGAAGTACAGCGTCGCAAAACCTCAGGGTATAAAGCAGGTATTGGTTACGAGACCATCATTGGTAAAACCCAATGGATCGGCGATGTGATCTATCAGCGTGGTACGGCTGCCTTTAATGCCATCAGTCCGCCTGAAGCCTTATTTAATGAAGGCAGTGCGCGTGCCGGTATCATCAAAACCAACATTGATGTCAACCAACCTATTAAGCTTGCTGATAAAGCACTCAATTACCATGCAGCGTTTAAAGGGCAATATGCGACAGAGGCATTGACACCCAATGAGCGCTTTAGCATTGGTGGTCGCTATAGTGTACGCGGCTTTGATGGTGAGCGTAGCTTAAGTGGCGATCATGGTGCTTTACTAAGACAAGAGCTGAGTGCCTATCTAGGAGATAAGCCGCATGCCGTTTATGCCGGTATTGATGCTGGTTATGTCAAGCTCGACAATGCTGCGCAAGATGATCTGCTGCTTGGTAATCATCTGGTTGGCGGAGTCGTTGGCGTTAAAGGTTATGTGACGCCGATTAGAACCAGCTATGACTTATTTGCCGGTTACCCATTAGCACAGCCTGACAATTTTAGTGATAAAGAATGGGTAACGGGTTTTAGCTTGGGTTGGCAGTATTAAAGCCTAATTCTAAGCGCTATCAAATTTCTTAGCTCAAAAAAATATTTGTCATCAACAATGTTATACCTAAGGACATCATTATGAACAGTGGTTGCTACCGAGTTATCTTTAATAAAGCCCGTGGTATGCTCATGGTGGTGTCAGAGGCGGCACGCTCTCAAGGCAAAACAGGCAATCCTGCTAATGGCGGTAGTGAAATCAGCCAAGTAGCAGGTGCTTCGCAAACGGCTGCTCAAACCAATAGTACCTATCAAGGCGGTCAGCTTGTAGCGCTGCGCTCGCATGTATTGCTAGCGCTAGGGCTTGCCACCATCGTTGCTAGCAGCGTCAGTATCAGTAATAGCGCTTATGCTGATGCCACGAGTATTGTCGCTGATCGTAACGCTGCTGCCAATCAACAAGCAACCATATTGAAGTCTTCGAACGGCACCACTCAAGTGAATATTCAAGCCCCAAGCGCGGCTGGTGTCTCGCGCAACGTCTTTAGCAAGTTCGATGTCGGTCAAGATGGTGCCATCCTAAATAACAGTCGCACCAATGCTCAAACCCAGCTTGCTGGTTGGGTTGAGGGTAATCCTTATCTGGCTCGCGGTGAAGCCCGCGTTATTCTAAATGAGGTCAACTCAAGTGACCCAAGTCGCCTAAGCGGCTACACAGAAATTGCAGGCGGACGAGCTGAGCTGGTGATTGCCAACCCTGCTGGTATCAGTTGTGCCGGTTGCGGGTTTATTAATGCCTCTCGTACGACATTGACCACCGGTAATGTTTTGATGGATCAAGGCAAGCTCACTGGCTTTGATGTGACAGGTGGTAAGGTTCGTATAGACGGTGATGGTTTAGATACCAGCGGCTCTGACTACACGCAGATATTAGCAAAGACTTCTGAGATTAATGCTGCTGTCTACGCTAAGAATTTAGATGTCATCACTGGTAGCAATAAAGTCAGCTATGAGGCTGATGCTCAAGACACTGTCATCAGTTCAGCGAATAGTAATGCTAGCAACACTACAACCGGTGTGGCGCTTGATGTGTCGGCACTTGGGGCGATGTATGCAGGAAAAATCCGTCTGATCGGTACCGATAAAGGCATGGGCGTGACCAATGCTGGTAGCATCATTGCAAGCTCTGGTGGTCTGCAGTTAGACAATGATGGTAATTTGATTAACTCAGGGAGCCTGATTGCTAATCAAGGTAAAGTCGCTGTCAATGTTGGTAGCAACACTATCAATAACTCGGGCACTATCGCCAGCAGTCGAGATGCGGCAACGCTCAGTAGCAGCTCGCTTGATAATAGCGGGGTGATTAGTAGCCGTGATACTTTAAGTTTACAGCAAACGGGCCTTATCACTAACTCAGGTGAGATCGCCACTGGTAGCTTTGATGTAAAAGCTAACGCTCTAAACAATAGCGGTAAATTATTGCAAACTGGCAGTGGTCAGTTGGCAATTGATACCAGCGCTTTAGTTAATCAACAAGGCGGCATTATTGGGCAAGATTTATATGCTGACGCCAGCATTCCGCCTACAGTGACTCCTACCAAAAAGCCACCAACAACTGCGACTAATGGCAGCAGTGTGGGTATAGATAATAACGATACGACGCAGCCGTCTGAGCCCAATCCTGTACCACTACCTGTTATCTCCCGTGATGGCAATATCAGCGCCAGTAATGTCACTAACACTGGTAGTATTTATAGTAATGGTAAAATTAACATCGCTACCGACACTGTGGTTAACCAAGGCAAATCCAGCTTAGCCGTCAGTCGCTTAGATATTGCTAATAACGGCAGTCTAACCAATAACGGTAGCCGTTTGCAGCTTGAGAACATCGACTGGCAGTTGGCAAACTTCGATAACAGTAAAGGTCAAATCACAGCGACTAATACTATCGCTATTACTTCTGCCGATCAGGTTAATAATAATAAAGGTACTATCGAGGCTGTCGGTAATATTAAGCTTAACGCACAAAACATGCTAGATAATACCAGTGGTTCAATACGCTCTAATGGCACCATAACCACGCAAATCTCAGCGTTTGATAACACTGAAGGAGAGCTTAGCAGTCAAGGGGATATCACTCTTGATAGCCGTGGTAACTTGACTAATAATAAAGGTCGTATTCAAAGCGATAAAAATCTAACTATTAATGCCAAAGGCTTTAGCAATACCGATGGCACTATTATCGGTGTACAACGTGCTAATATTAGTGTCATTGACGACATCACTATCAATAGTAGTAACAATAATATTCAAGGCACTACTCTTGCCTTAACTAGCCAAGGCAATTTTACCAATAGCAGCAAACTGGCGGCTCAAGACGCGCTCACTATCAGCGCGAACAGTATTGACAATAAGCTTGGGGGTGAGCTGATTAGTAATGGCATAACTGAACTCAATGCAAAAACTGATATCAATAATCGCGGATTAATTAACGGTTCAAACACCTACTTAGATGCTGGTAGTACTGTCAATAATTATAGTGGTGGTCGTATCTACGGCGATCAGGTCGCAATAGCGGCTAACACGCTCAATAATACTCCGGACGTCATTACTAATACTGATAACTCAGCTCCTGCGCCTGTCATCGCGGCCCGCAAGCGCCTAGATATCGGCGTCACTACTTTAAACAATAATCCCAATCAGGCGCGCGCTGGTAATTTTAATACGGACTTCAATAGTCAAGCTCGTCTGCTTAGTAATGGAGAGCTGCATATCGGCGGCAGCTTAGATGCTAATCATCAAGCCATAGGCCGTGCGACTACCGTCACCAACAAAGGCGCTTCTATCGAGTCTGTCGGTGATATGACGATCAGCACAGATCTGCTTAACAATGTGAATGCGGACTTTAAAACTCAAGAATTTACCATCGAAGAGAATAAAGGAAAGCAACAATTTGCTGATGGTAGAGATAGTAAAAAGTATGATAGAAGCGAAGTCGAATTCCGTGACGATGAAAAATTAAAGAACGAAGATCTATACATAATTGCTACCAATACACCTTTAGGCGACAGTGGTGGAGAAGATTTTTGGCGTTTTGATTTTGATGAGCGTATTACCGAAGATAGAACCGTAGTATCAGATCCCTCTAGAATTATAGCTGGTGGTGTTATTAGCTTACAAGGTAATAACTTAAACAATGATAAAAGCCAGCTTGGACTCGGTGAAGGGTTTATCATTAAGGGTGATACGGTTAAAAATGTTGGAGAGTCGGATCTACAAGGATTTAAAACTAGATATGTTGAAAATGGTAAAGTTGTTTATCGACATGTTGAATCCGACGGCTTCTTTGGTGATGATCACAAGATTGAAGAAGACTACAAAGGACCTTATGTTCAAGCCCCTGAAAAATTAGACGCTTATCAGCTACCGATTCTAAAGCAAGATAGTGATAAAGTCGTGATTGCTCATGACGTTGCAGATACGGGTAACCAGCAGATAGATAAAGGTGAAACGGATGAAATCCGTAGCAGTAGCACTGCGCCAACCTTGCCCAACAGTGGTCTATTTGGTACTAACCCTGACAGCGATGCGGATTATCTGATCGAGACCGACCCTGCCTTTGCTAATTATAAAAACTGGCTATCATCAAGCTACATGTTAGATCGGCTTCAGTTCGATCCTAATATCACCCAAAAGCGCTTAGGTGATGGCTACTACGAGCAGCAGTATATCCGTGACCAAATCATGATGCTCACGGGTCACTACTACTTAGCCAACTACGCGGATCAAGACGCGCAATATAAAGGGCTGATGGATGCGGGTGTTACGGCGGCCCAAACCTTAAATCTGCGCCCCGGTATAGCACTGAGCGCCGCGCAAGTCGCTAACCTAACCACGGATATAGTATGGCTCGTACAACAGAACATCACCCTAGCCGATGGTAGCAGTCAAGCGGTACTCGTTCCCAAAGTCTACACCCGTCAAGCTGTCGGACAAATAGACGGCACAGGCAACTTAATCGCTGCAAGCAATGTTGATATAAACTTAACAGGCAACTTAGACAACCAAAGCAACATAATCGGTCATCAAAGCGTCAACATCACAGCCAACACCCTCACTAATGCTAATGGCGGCGTGATCAGAGGTGACTATGTACAAATCGGCACTACCAGCGACCTAAACAATTTAAGCGGCACCCTAGCTGCCAATAGCGCCATGCAGCTGGATGTAGGCGGAGATCTAAACAACAAAAGCCTCACCTACAGCAGCGAATCTACCGATGGTGCCAGCAATGCCTCGCGCACAGGTATCAGCCAAATAGCCTCAATCTACGTCGGCGATGGTCTCAAAGGTCAAGTCGACGCTAATGGCAACCCGCTCACCACCCTCATTGCCAATGTTGATGGCAACACCACCTTTGCCGCAGGCCGATTGGACAACCTAGGCGGTAGTAGCATCATCAACACCCAAGGAGATGTCACTCTTGATGCGGTAAATATTGGCTACCAGTCCAATAGCATTCTTGATAACAACAACTACTACAACCAAGGCGCATCCGCTGACATCGGCAGCCAAATCACTAGCAACAACGACATCCTCATCAAAGGCAACAATGTCACAGGCACTGCTACTACTATAAAAAGTGCCCAAGGCAACGTCGGCATCATCGCTGAGGGTAACGTCGACTTTAAAGAGGGTCGTAGCAAAGACACTCTGAGCACTGCCGTCAAAACCGTAGAAAAAGGCACCTTTAGCACTACTAGAACCCAAGATCGCTTTAACTCACAAAGCGATAACGCCATTGCTAGCAACATTGAAGGCAACCAAGTCGCCATTCAAGCAGGCAATAACATTAGCCTAACGGGCACTAACGCCATCAGTGATAAAGGCACTAGCCTCACTGCGGGTGGCGACATCGACATCCTAGCCGCGCAAAACACCTCAAGCGAAAGCACCTTTAGCCAAACTAAAAAGTCAGGATTATTTGGGGCTGATGGCGGCATGGGCTTTACCATCGGTAAGCAGCAAAGCGATGAGACTAATGCTCAAACGGCACTGACCAATACCGCCAGCAACGTCGCTGCGATCGATGGCAACGTCATCATAGATGCAGGTGGCACCTACCAACAAACCGGCAGCAACCTGATTGCCGGTATGGGCAATGATAGTAGCTTAGACATTAATGACCCAAATCGTGGCAATACTGTGGTACGTGCCAAAGAGATTAACATCGATAATGCCCTAAATATCTACACCAATCAAAGTGAAACGAGATTTAAGCAAAGCGGTCTGACCGTCTCTGTCTCTAACAGTTTGATTGACAGTGCCAAAGCTATCGATAGTTTAGTTGATGCTGGTGGCAATACTGATAGCGTACGCATGAAAGGAATGGCCGCAGTAGCAGGAGCTCTTAAGACCAGATCACTAGCTAAAGAGGCTGCTAGTGCTGCAAAAGGTCTAGCTAGCGGTGTCAATGCAGGTAGCCTAAAAGGTTTAGGCAACACCCGAATACAAGCCACTATTGGTAGTCAAAAGAGCCAGTCTAATAGTAGTAGCTACACTGAGGTCAACCAAGGCTCAAATATTAATACTAACAACCTAGCGCTTATCGCAACCGGCGCTGGCAAAGATAGTAATATCAATATTAATGGCAGTAACATTAATGTCACCAATAATGCCTTATTCCAAGCGGACAATGACTTCAATGTCAGTGGCGTCGCGCAAAACAGTAATACCCGTAGCACTAACTCAAGCTCAAGTGCGGCTATTGGGGGTTATGCTTCAACAGGCAGTGGTGTCGGTATTACCGCCAGTGCCAGCAAAGGCAAAGGCTATGCCAACAGTGATTCAGTGACTTATGCCAACAGTAACATTAACGTCGGCGGCACCACAACTCTAGATATCGGCAATGATGTCAACATCAAAGGCGGCGTCATTAACACGGGTAAAGTCCAAGGGAGTGTTGGCGGCAATGTCAACATAGAGTCCTTACAAGACACCGCCACTTACGACAGCAATCAGAAGAACATGGGCTTTACCGCTGATGTTGCTTTAGAAGGTGCAGGATCTAGTCTATCCCTAAACGGTGGCAAGACGGATATTAACGCGGACTATAAAGCGGTTGGTGAACAGTCTGGAATATTCACAGGGGACGGTGGCTTTGATCTGACCACTGAGGGTAAAACTACTTTAATTGGTGGCGCGATTACTACCACTGATGCGGCATTAGCGGCAGGACGTAATAATTATATAAGCAAAGGCGGTATTACTACCCAAGATATAGAGAACACGACCAATTATGAGGGCGATGCCATCTCTGTTGGCGTCAGTCTGGGCAACACTACAGGCAAGCCACAAGCCACCATGAATGGTTTAGGCTACGGCACGGACAGTGACAGCAACAGCAGTATCACAAAAGCAGGCATTACAGGAATAGCGGGCAACAGTGATATCACCACGGGCGATCGCGCTGAGTATGCAGGTGCGCTTGTAAACGCCTTTGATGCAATCCGCGTCAATGAGGAGCTGGGGGCGCAGACGCAGATTACTAAAGAGTTTGGAAAGGAAGCGCCAAAGGCGGTTGGGGACTTTGCTAATAATCGTATCAAAGCCATTAGAGCTGACGCCACTCTTAGTGATGCCGAGAAAAAGGCAGCGATTGCTAAGTGGGATGAAGGTGGAATCTATCGCGTTGCGGCTCATACGGCGCTTGGCGCATTAGGTACTGGCAGTGTTGAGGGCGCACTAACCACAGGTGGCGTAGCAGCAGCAGCGCCTACGCTCGATAAGGTGCAAGAAAAAATAGCAGAGTCATTGATTGCAAGCGGTATGAGTGAAGATATTGCTAGTGGCACAGCCAGCGGTTTGGTTAGTTTGACACTACTAGGTGCTGGTGCAGCAGCTGGACTTGATACCTCAAGTACGGTAACTGCGACTAATGTGGATGCTAATAATAGACAGTTGCACATTAATGAAATCCTTTTTCTAAACAATAAGGAAAGGGTCAAACGTTTTCAAAAATATGTATTAGAAAAGGAAGGGAAAAGTATAAGCAAAGAAGATGCTCAAAAACGACTCAACCGTTCTGGTGCAGCACTTGTCGACAATAATTGGAATAAAATTTATGGTGGTGATGGAAATGCATTAAGCTTCATCGCTAGTGAAGCCCAAAAGTCTGGTATAAAAATAACTTCGACAGATGGGAAAACAACTCAGATATTTCATGTTGATAAATCCGCATTTAACAATGAAACAATTAATTTGAGGCAAGCAATTCAGAGTTATGCTAATCCTCAAACTCAGCAATTTATTGAAGACTTACAGGTAAAAGTTAATAAAGATACTGCAATAAAAGAGTATAAGGCAGGACAAAATTTAGGTTATCAAGATGCTGGTAAAGACGCTAGTCCAGTGAAAGACACAGGTATTATTCTATCAGGGTTGCTAGATACATTTGGCTTTTTAATAGAATCAACCAAAAGTGATCAAGTAGGTCCAATTGATTCACAGCGTATGAAGGAATATCATAATAAACTGTTACAACTGCAAGGGAAATACAAAGAAGCAGGGTATCTTTCAGAAAAGGATTGGGCAGAAACACAACGACTAACTATAGTTGGTTTAGCTTTAAGTGAAGTTGGGGGCGTAGCTATAGGAGCAGCAGCTAAAGCGGGTGTTAATGCATTTAAGCGGGTTGGAAATGGGAATACATTCAAGACTTTAATTACTAGCTCTGAAGATGTTGTAGTGTCTTCGCCAGGTGGATCTATTAATGCCACGAAAGTTAAGCAGTCGACTAACGTATTAAATGCTACTAGTACTGTTGAAAAAAGCCTTGTAGACGACATAGTAAAAAATGGTGATCAAAGTGGTGCTAAGACAGAGCAACTCATCAATAGTATCGCCCAGCGTTCAGGTTTTACCCCTATTAAAGGAGGTACATATAAAAATGGTGTCAATGGATTCGATCATGTTTTAAAAGCTAAAGATGGCACAATTGTTATCATGGACAGCAAGCAGATTAGTAAAAGTGGTACGCTTTCAGTAAGCTCAAAAGCTGCAGGTAATACCAATCAACTATCTCCTGCATGGATAGAAGCAGTAATTGATAAATTGCCAGACAGTGACCCTGCTAAAATAGCTATTGAGAATGCCAAACGGGCAGGTAAACCCATAAAGACGATCATTACGGCAGTGGACAAACAAAATGGCGTGATAAAAATCATCCCTGTAGAGATTCCCAATAAGAAGTGAGAAATTAAATGACTGAATACTATAAAGTATATTTAGGAAGTGAGGCAGGACGAGATTATCAAGAAAGTGTTGATCATGTCATGGGTAGGGCCAATTATCTGCTTTCTAATCATCAGCATTACATTGACGATATAAAGCAGCTATTAGAGATTATTCATACGTCAGATGGAAACCCATTATATTGTATGAAAAGCTTAGGCACTTACTACGAAGCAAAGGCCTCCTCTGACTTATTATTACACGCTGATATTAATGCTTTTAAACAAGATGCTTATGTGGCAGCCAAACTACAAATAATGGGTAAGGAAGAAATTTATTGGGCATACAATGGCTATAATACCGATAACTTCTTTGCTGCTATCATGTCTGATAATCTTGATTTAATAAACTACTTAATAAATCATCGCGATAAAATAGTAGAAATCAATGAGCCTTATGATAGAAAAGATACCCGTTCTTTCTTCAACAAAAATACCCTGCTGGCATTAGCAGGAGACTGGACTGCATTAAAAGAACGTAGCTTGGTTTTTTTAGAAGATGATAACAAGGATAAACGAGATATCATACGAATAGCTGACCACGAGTTTTATGTAGCCCTATGCGATAAGGACGTAGAAGCAATGCAAACGGCACTAACCAAACTACTTGAACCTAAACTGGCTAAAAAAGCAGCCTATGATGGTAATAATTGGTTTGATTTTTATCTTCAGATGCAGGTGATACTGTATGCCAAAATCGCAGCAATACATGGCTATGACTTAGATATAGACAGTCCAATTATACCCAAAGAACTCATAAAATTTAAGCCTTTACCAAGCTACTCTGAACCTTATGATTTTATGACAGAGTTTGATTATAAACAACCGCAACAAGATTGGATTGATATGTGGCAGAAACGTATGAGAGTAGCTAGTGAGAAAAAGAAGAAAAAAGGACTTTTTTCTTGGCTAAATAAATAGCTTGTTTATAACAAGCGTAGGAATTATCTTGTCAAACTATTTAGTATGCCCCTGCCGAGGGACGAGGCGCAAAGCTAACTATTAAAGAACGATAGCCCATGCCTCGCATATTTCACGACCATTAAAAAACACAGATATAGAGGCCATGCTTCTTATTTTTTTGCTCTAATACGTGACCAGATCATGATGCTCACAGGTCGCTACTACCTTGCCAACTACTCAGATCAAGATGCTCAGTATAAAGGGCTGATGGATGCAGGTATCACTGCCGCTCAGACGCTTAACCTTCGTCCAGGGGTTGCACTAATTGCCGCGCAAGTCGCTCATCTAACCACCGACATCGTCTGGTTAGTTGAGCAGAACATCACCCTAGCCGATGGTAGCAGTCAAGCGGTACTCGTTCCCAAAGTCTACACCCGTCAAGCTGTCGGACAAATAGACGGCACAGGCAACTTAATCGCTGCAAGCAATGTTGATATAAACTTAACAGGCAACTTAGACAACCAAAGCAACATAATCGGTCATCAAAGCGTCAACATCACAGCCAACACCCTCACTAATGCTAATGGCGGCGTGATCAGAGGTGACTATGTACAAATCGGCACTACCAGCGACCTAAACAATTTAAGCGGCACCCTAGCTGCCAATAGCGCCATGCAGCTGGATGTAGGCGGAGATCTAAACAACAAAAGCCTCACCTACAGCAGCGAATCTACCGATGGTGCCAGCAATGCCTCGCGCACAGGTATCAGCCAAATAGCCTCAATCTACGTCGGCGATGGTCTCAAAGGTCAAGTCGACGCTAATGGCAACCCGCTCACCACCCTCATTGCCAATGTTGATGGCAACACCACCTTTGCCGCAGGCCGATTGGACAACCTAGGCGGTAGTAGCATCATCAACACCCAAGGCGACGTCACTCTCGATGCGGTAAATATTGGCTACCAGTCCAATAGCATTCTTGATCAGAACAACTACTACAATCAAGGCGCATCCGCTGACATTGGCAGCCAACTGCGCAGTAACAATAATCTAGTTATTAAAGGTGACAATATCAGTGGTACAGCTGTCGGCATAACCAGCACTAATGGCAGCGTTGCTCTTTTGTCTGACAATGACGTCACCTTTAAAGAAGGACGTAGCAAACAGAACCTAAGCAGCGCCGTTAAAACGGTTGATAAAGGCACCTTTAGCACCACCACCACTCAAGATCGCTTTGACTCTCAGAGCGACCAGTCCATCACTAGCAACATTGAAGGCAACACCGTCGGCATTGCTGCGGGCAATGACATTGGCCTCACAGGCACTAACATTGCCACTGAAAAAGGCGTTCAGCTTAGCGCAGGCGGTGACATCGACATCCTAGCGGCGAAAAACACCGCCAGTCAAAGCAGCAGCTCTCAAGAGAAGAAATCAGGACTGTTTGGCGCTCAAAGTGGTCTGGGCTTCACCCTAGGCAAACAGCAAACCGACGAGAGCAGCAGCAGCACCGAGCTGACCCACACCGCAAGCCAAGTGGGCGCAATTGACGGCAACGTCATCATTGACGCTGGCGGCAGCTACCAACAAACCGGTAGTAACCTCATCGCAGGAATGGGGGATGACACCGACAAAAGCATCAACTCTCCCAATCGCGGCAACACTGTCATCCGTGCCAAAGACATCAACATCGATAATGTCATGGACGTCTATACCACCCAAAGCGAGCAAAAGTCTAAAACAAGCGGCCTTACCGTCTCTGTCTCAAACAGCCTTGTTGACAGCGTTAAAAGTATAGACAGCCTCGTTGACGCAGGGGGCAACACCGACAGCACCCGCATGAAAAGCATGGCCGCTATAGCGGGCGCCCTGAAAGCCAAAGCCCTTGCCAAACAAGCGAGTGATGCCCTACAAGGCGCATCAAGCTTTGGCAACACTCGCATCCAAGCCACTATCGGTAGTCAGAAATCTCAGTCTAACTCTAGTAGCTATACCGAGAAAAACCAAGCTTCAACCATCGCCACCAACAATCTTGCTCTTATTGCAACTGGTGCTGGAGTAGATAGCAATATAAACATCAACGGCAGTAACCTTGATATCAACAACGACGCCCTATTCAAAGCCGACAATAACCTAAACATCAATGGGGTGGCGCAAACAGGCAGTACCCGTAGCACTAACTCAAGCTCAAGCGCGGCTATCGGCGGTTATGCCAGCTTTGGCGGACAAGGCCCAAGCGGCGGTATTACCGCTAATGCTAGCAAAGGCAAAGGGTTTGCCAATAGCGATTCAGTGAATTATGCCAACAGCCAAATCAACGTCGGCAATACAACCACCTTTGACATCGCTAATGACGTCAACATAAAGGGCGGCGTCATCAACACAGACAAAGCTCAAGGCGCTATAGGCGGCGATGTCAACATCGAGTCCTTACAAGATATTGCCACCTATGACAGCAATCAGAAGAACATGGGCTTTACCGCGGACATTGCTTTAGAAGGTGCAGGATCCAGTCTATCTTTGAACGGTGGCAAGACCAATATCAATGCCGACTATAAAGCGGTGGGTGAGCAGTCTGGCATCTTTACAGGGGATGGTGGCTTTGATCTAGAAGTTGGCGGTAAGACCACCTTGATTGGCGGGGCGATTACCACGACTGATGCTGCCCTACAAGCTGGACGTAATAACTACGTCAGCAAAGGTGGTATAGTCACTCAAGACATTGAGAATACTACAAGCTATAAAGGCGATGCTATACAAGTTGGTGTTAGTCTAGGTATGACCGATAACAAGCCACAAGGCAACACCAACGGTTTAGGTTATGGCACTGATGGCGATAGTGATAGCAGTGTCACTAAAGCAGGTATCACAGGCATAGCAGGTAATAGTGGTATCACCACCGATAACCAAGCTGAGTATGCAGGTGCGCTTGACAATGTGTTCGATGAGACACGCGTCAATGAGGAGCTTGGGGCGCAGACGCAGATTACGCAGGAGTTTGGCAAGGAAGCACCGAAGGCGGTTGGGGATTATGCGGTTAATCGACAAATCGATCTTATTGAGCAAGGCAGAGTTGACGAAGCGGATAAATGGGCAGAAGGTGGTGCTTATCGTGTTGCCCTGCACACCTTAGTTGGTGCTATTGCAACTGGTAGTGTTGAAGGTGCATTAGCTAGTGGAACTACAGCAGTCTCTATTCCTGCAGTAGGTCGTTATCTTGATGAGCAAGGCGTCGATGAGACGACTAAAAATGCTCTACTTCTAGGTCTTTCGGCTGGTGTTGGCGGAGATACCGCAGGTGCAGCTAGTAGTGTAAATCAGACGCAGAATAATTATTTAAGCCATCTTGAAAATGCTCGAATGGCAGAACTTAGAAAGGAGAAAAGTAAACTTTCTAATAGTTATGGTAACTGTGTCTCAGTAAGATGTGCGGAAATAACGGCAGAAATACGTAAGTATGAAAGACTAGATAAAGCTAGAAACGAGGAGTTTAATACTGCTTACGATAATTGTAGAAGTGGTGCAGGCTGTAAAACTTTCTATAATTTACATGTTACTCAAAGGCAAGAGTGGAACGCGAGTGCTGAAAAATCATTTAAACAGAATAGAGATGATTGGGTATTACAAAGTGATGATAAAAATATTTTTCATAATTTTGACGCAAATGGAAAACCAGCTAAGCTTCCTAATGGTGAGTATCGTTATAAGAAGTTTGTGCATAAAAATGGACAACTTGAGATTATCATTGATTCCCAGAAAGATGGAAGAATAGATCCAAGTGATTATAATAGGATTGTAACTGATCTTACTAATGCAGGGAGCTATAATTATTATCCTCCAACAAACAGTTTAGGTCATAAAGATTATGATGTTGATCCATATATTGATTTTGGTAGTGGTAAAGGCGATAAAACAAGTTTAAATGGTAGAAGAGATGTTCCAATAGCTGACGTGTTTCCTACCGAAGTTATATTTGGAGAATTACCTCCTGTCATTGGTATGAAAGGAAGTATTGCTAACGACGTAATTCAAGAATATATTAATAAAGCTTTGAAAGATTTCGAAAAGGAGAAGAAATAGTATGAAAATTAAAAAAGTGTTTTTAATTCTATTTTTGGTACTATTATTTTTTCTAGTTGTCTTTTTAGCCTATGATTTCTATAAAGGCTTTCAAATAGGTATGGGAGTCTAGCGTGTAAATAAGTTAATAGTTGCAATACTCAAATTTTTTTAAAGCTAAGATGTTCTATACATCTTAGCTTTTTTGGTCTACTAACACTATTATTAATATTTTGATCTGGCCAAAAGCAAATCCAAAAACCTAAAGAAGATGGAGCTTTTAAGTAATCAGAGGTAACCCTCCCAACCATAAGACACTTATCAAATAGAATTAAGCTGCGTGGTTTAGTTTCTGCATTGGCGTAAAACCGCCATTGCCCATATTCGGGCGCTCGTGGTTGTAGTGATATAACCAATCTTCAGCTTGTTTACGGACTTGCTCTAAATCCGTAAACAACTCTTGGTTTAACCAATCATAACGCATGGTTCTATTATAGCGCTCAACATAAGCATTCTGCTGTGGATTACCAGGCTCAATATAACTGATCAAGATGCCTTGATCACAAGCCCAGTCTTTAAGCCCATTACTGATGTACTCAGGTCCGTTATCACATCTTACCTGGACCGGTTTACCTTCGACATTCAATCAGCTGATTTAAACTGCGTATGGCTCTTTGAGCGGGTAGTGAGAAGTCAATCTCAACGGTTAAGGCTTCACGGTTATAATCATCAATGACATTAAACAGTCTAAACCCTCGTCCATCAGTTAGCGCATCATGCATGAAGTCCATGCTCCAGCTTTGGTTTATCTTATCAGGTACAGCAAGTGGCACAGGTTTGGCGCGCTTCATGCGGCGGCGAGGTTTGATTCTAAGGTTCAATTCAAGCTCACAGTAAATGCGATACACCCGTTTATGATTGTATGGCAGCCCTAGCACGTTACGTAGAGTTAAAAAGCATAATCCAAAGCCCCAATTCTTATTCTGCTGCGTCAGATCTATTAGTAAGTCCGTTATCTGCTTATTCTCCTCAGGAGCCACCGACTTGTGATAATAACAGGTGACGCTGATGTTAAAGATCAAGCAAGTCCTGCGAATGCTTATGCCACGGTCTTTAATGTAGTGACAAGCCAAGGCTTTGCGCCTGAGTGGCGCTACCACTTTTTTGACATGGCATCCTGTAATATGTCTGATTTAAGACATTCATCAGCATAGGTAATCCCCCCAATAAATAAGAACACTTAGAAATAGAGATTAACTGCTAAAATATACCAGCAGGAGAATCCTATGAAAAAGACACGCTTTACTGATAATCAAATCGTTAATATCCTTAAACAAGCA
>NZ_SAXC01000012.1:0-71784 GCF_028895345.1 Psychrobacter sp. DAB_AL62B | reverse complement strand
TGTGGCAAGTCCGGTATGTCTTTGCCGATAGTATGCGATGACTTCGATCTTGAAGTCTAGTGTGTAACGCATAAAAATACCCCATAAGTTGTGTCCAACTTATGGGGGTCAGTTCAATTTTAGCTTTATAGGTTAATTGAGGGTTTTTTATGCAATAGCGTTTATTTTTTATGGAAGCTTTATGAGCGCTGATTCAATCGGCTGACACTTGCAATCAATGCCACCATAACCATGCCCATGATAATGAGAATAATAGACATCATGTGCGCTGCCTCATAATTCAGCGCCTCTACTTGCTCATAGATAGCAATAGAGACGACTTTAGTCTCACCCGAAATACTACCGCCAATCATAAGTACCACACCAAACTCACCAATGGTATGCGCAAAGCTGATTAGACTACCAAGGATGATACCGATACGTGCTTGCGGTAGTGCCACGCGTATAAAACGTCTTAAACGGCTGGGCTCTAGCAGATGAGCGGCGTCCATGACACTGGCTGGAATGCGTAAGAATTGCGCATAGACAGGCTGAACGTAAAAAGGTAATGAGTAAATGATAGAGCCAATTACTAGTCCTTCAAAGGTAAAGGTGAAAGCGCTGATATTATATTGTGCAAGCCATTTGCCAATGCCAAAGTTTGGGCTTAACAGCAGTAATAAGTAAAAACCGATCACCGTTGGTGGCAACACAAGAGGCATGGCAATCACCCCCATGAGTAGTATCTTTATACGGCCAATGATATTGCCGCAACTGGGTTTGGCCAACCAATAAGCCAATGGGGTTGCAAACAATAATAAACATAAGGTGGTAATACCGGCAAGCTTGATGCTCACCCATACGGGGAGCAGCATATCTGAGATAAGAGACTGAGACATCATAGCGTCACTGTTTATTTACCTTTTATCTAATACATTACTGATAGGACGTTACTTATAATGCCATGCCATTTATGATACTTAGCATCATAATATGAAGGCGCACTGATAACAACAGCTTTAGCCTCATTGTCAGCGCGCCTTCATTTATAAATGGCAGTATAGAACTGATAAAACAACCTATCTACAGATAGGCTACTTAACCGCTAAATAACCCGCTTTAGAAAAATAAGCTTGTCCTGCAGGAGAGCGTAGATAGTCAGTGAAATCTGCTGCGGCTGCCACGTCAGTGATAACGATGCCGTCTTGTAAGATAGCAGGATAAGACTCTGGTGGTAAGATATAAAACTGCTCAGGCGTCGCTTTAATGGCGGTGACTTGTGAGTGCGCAACAAAGCCATAGTCGACACTACCGGTATGCGCATATTGGAAAGCTTGACCAATATTTTCAGCTTGTATGATGCGTTTTTGCGCCGTTAGAGAGTCATAGAGCTTTTGCTCTTGTAGATAGGTTTTTGCTGATTCACCATAAGGAGCAAGCTCTGGATTGGCAATGGTGATTTTTGTTTTATTATCGTTCTTTAGTAACTCAGTCAATGTGGTTTGGTTCAGTCCACTAACAGGTTTGGTGGCACTATAAATAGATAGCTGACCTTGGGTATAAGTAAATGGCGTGTGGCTTGTGTCACCTTTAAACATCTCACCTACTAACTTAGCGGGGAATTCTTGATTGGCAGCTAAAAAAATATCGTAAGGCGCACCTGAGGTAATTTGAGAATAAAGCTTACCTGATGAGGCAAAGGTGACTTCAATTTTTTGATTCGGCTGATTTCTATCAGCTTTATAACCTTCAATGATTTCAGGTAGTACATCTGATAAGTTGGCTGCAGCTGCAATGCGCATAGTTTCAGTTGGTTGAGTCGTTGCATCATTAGCAACGGCTTGCGTCTCTTCCGTACTGGTTTCTTTACTACAAGCACTTAGACCTAATACCAAACAAATAGATGCGCCTAGCGTTACGATAGGTTTTGATAATTTTAAGTAAGACAGATTGGTGACGGGTTCACGATGACCATTTGATTGCTTCGATTGCATAATATATATCCTCTAATTTTAAAATATGAAACAATTATCAGTGAAAAAATATTGGTTTTGAAGTCTAGGTTACTTATTTATATTAGACAGCTTAATATCGGATTTTTTTTTAGCTAATAATGATATTTACTGCCATTATGAACCTTTACATGAGCTTCTTTTGCTTAGCCATTGTTGCTTAGCCATTGTTGCTTAGCCATTTAGAAGAATCATCTTGATAGTACTCTTGCTTCCAAACGGGAATATCTGCTTTAATCGTATCGAGTATCCAGCGACAGGCATCAAAGGCAGGGTAGCGATGGGCTGAGACGACGCCCACCCACACCGCTACATCACCAATCTCTAAAGCACCGATACGATGAATGGCAATAGCATGAGTGATCTCAAAACGCTTTTTGGCTTCTTCAATAATGGCGCGTCCTTGATTGAGGGCGAGGTCTTCGTAGCCGTAATAGGTTAAGCGATTGACGCTACTGGCATTATTGTGGTTGCGTACCCGTCCCTCGAAGCATACAAATGCCCCGCAACTGTCATCATCGAGGGTGTTTTTAAGCCGGCTTTCGTCAATGTTGGTATCTAATAGCGCAAAACCATCACGTTCAGCAATCAGGTAGGCTTCATCGATGCTACGTTTAATGTGCATCGACTGCCCATGTACATTGTCTGTCATTTATTTTCTCTATTTATTATTTTGAGTGAGCTTTATAATGATATAAGCAGAAAGTATGAGTAACATTAACCGCCAGCGACGGGTGTAATAAAAACCACATTATCACCATCATAAATTTCATCTGTCCATTTGGCAAAGTAGTCGTTTACCGCCACGCGTAGCTCTGATTGCGGGCGACTAAAACGATACTTTTGGCGCAGCTGCTCATATAAATCGGTTAATGAAGTCGACTGTTGCACATTGATTTTTTCTTCATGACAATTGGCTTCATCAGCCAAGCTTGCGAAGTATAAAACAGTAATATTCATCGTGGCATCTGTATTACTTTCGATTAAAGCGCTCATAGCAGTCTCCATTATTTGTTAATTACCAAACTTTATGCATATCGGAACAATGATACTTATTTAGGCATGCTGATAGTCTGATTTGCCGCCCGTTTTATTCATCAAATGAACATTATCAATGATAATGTCATGCGAGATAGCTTTGGTCATATCATAGATGGTTAAGCAAGCGACACTGACCGCTGTCAGCGCTTCCATTTCTACCCCAGTTTTATGCGTGACTTTGACGGTGGCAGTGACAGTGATGCTATTTTTATTATCATCGTATACAAAGGTTAAGCCAATTTTATCTAATGGTAGGGGATGGCAAAGTGGAATAAGATCGTGGGTACGTTTGGCTGCCATGATACCGGCGATATGAGCCGTTTGAGTGATGCTGCCTTTTTTGGTCATGCCGTCAGCAGCCTTGATTTGCTCATAAATCGCTGCGGGGAAAACTACCTGTCCTTGCGCACAAGCTTCTCTTGTCGTCGCCGTTTTGCCACTGACATCGACCATCGTAATGTCGCCGTCGCTATCTAGATGCGATAAGTTTGATTTAAACGATGTTGCTTTAGCCAATGTTGATTCAGCTAGTGTGGCTTCATTATTTATTTGGAGATTACTACTCATAGGTAAAACCTTTTTTAAACTGTTTTTTATAGATGAGTCAAAGCTATACAGGCGCGTTTGAAATCTTCGGGAGTATTAAAATTGGTCAAATACTGCCAGTTTTTGGGAAATGACACAGGCTGGACGATAGGCTTAATAAACTTCATCACTTGGCGCTGTCCATGATCAATATAATGCTTTAAATTAGGCTCAATACTTAAGCGATAAATACCTAATAATGGATATAAATGACTGTCATCCGTTAGGCAAATGGCAGATTTATCTGCGGCTTGTGTTATATAAGTCTTTAGCTTTTGCCATAAATCGGTTGCAGGAACCAAGCTATCACAGCTAATAACCATCAGCCAAGATGCGTGCGCGTTTGGTATTTCGCCTAATTTCGTCAAGCTTGCCGCAGATTGTAGCGCTGACTCAATGGCCACTAATGCGCCGCCCGTTTCGATCTGCTCGTCATCATTACCAGAAAGATAGTCAGTAATATGAAATATCGTCGCTTGTGAACTTTGTAAACCCAAATTCGTATTTATCGTAAAATCACGCCCATTATCAGCAATCATAATAGGCAGGTTATGCGTAGCTGTGGTGCTTAATTCAAGCGCCTGTCTAACATGATAATCAAGCAGGCACTCGCCTGTCGGCAGTATGAGCTCAGCTTTGGGCGAGCCCATCCGTGTAGAGGCACCGCCCGCCAAAATAACGACACCTGCTAAGTGATTTGACTTATAACAGTCACCTGCAGCGCCTGATTTATCTAAGACATCATGCATTGCTTAATCATGACCTGGATTGGTACGCATAAAATGTGGGACAAAATTACACGGACGCGTACGGCTATCGAGTTGCTCTTGCAAGATACCTTCCCAAGCGGTGCGGCAAGCACCTGATGAGCCGGGTAAGCAGAAGATACCCGTACCATTTGCCATGCCAGCCACTGCTCTGGATTGTATGGTAGACATACCGATATCGTCTTT
Organism: Psychrobacter sp. DAB_AL62B; assembly: GCF_028895345.1. Taxonomy (NCBI): domain Bacteria; kingdom Pseudomonadati; phylum Pseudomonadota; class Gammaproteobacteria; order Moraxellales; family Moraxellaceae; genus Psychrobacter; species Psychrobacter sp. DAB_AL62B. The sequence continues at coordinate 67,214 of NZ_SAXC01000012.1, read as the reverse complement.
TGAGATTAAGCGGAACATCTCACCAAAGCCATCAACTGATTTGTCAAACAATACGCCAACCGCTTCTGGCATGCTGTCTCTAATATAAAAACCAGTACCGCCAGTGGTAATAATAGCGTGCACATTTGGGTCTGCAATCCAGCCACTGATGACCGCTCTAATCTTATAAATATCATCAATAATCAACTGACGATCCGCAAGTTGATGCCCTGCTGCGGTTAATTGATCGACCAGATACTGACCCGAGGTATCTTCTGCAAGAGTACGGCTATCAGAAACCGTTAAGATGGCGATATTAAGCGGGGTAAAGGGGGCTTGCAGCTTACTCATGGATATTCCTTAATAAATATGCTTGTTATAAAAAATGAAAAATTTGATTATTAGTATATGGTTGATTCTAACCACCAATCATCGACAAGTTATTCATCATGCCACTATTGGACTCATGGAGATGATGGTGTTCAGGTTTGATTGGCATAAAGCTATGTAGGGTATTAACGAGCCCTGCAACATCATCTTGCTGTAGGTGCTGACGAATATCGTAGTTGCCTTGGTCAAATAGACACAGATGTACCTTACCTTGACTGCTGACACGCAAACGATTACAGCTGTCACAAAAATGGGCGGCATAAGGCGCAATCATACCGATGCGCCCTTGATAATCAGGATGGCTATACTCTATCGCTGGACCATCGTTGCTGCCACGCACATGGGTTTGCCAACCGTGTTTTATCAAATAGTTGGTAATAATGTCGGACTGTGCATGCTGCGCAAAAAATAAATCGCTGTTGTCACTGGTTTGCATAAACTCAATAAATCGATAAGTGACAGGTCTGTCTTTTACATAATCGATGGCATTCATCAGATTTTCAAAGGCAGTTTCAGCCATCAAAATACTGTTTATTTTTAGTTTGATATCCGTGGTCGCTAGTAATTTATCCATATCAGCCAACAGCTGTGGCAACATATCAAAACCAGTCATCTTATGAAAAGTAACAGCATCAAAGCTGTCCATACTGATATTAATTTGGTTTAGTCCAGCAGCGTGCCAATCGGCTAAGTGCTTACCAAGTTTATAGCCATTACTGGTCATGGCAACGGTTTCGATACCCTCGGTGTTTTTAACAGTTTTAATAATGTCTACCAAATCACGACGTATGGAGGGTTCGCCACCAGTAATCCGTACTTTTTTGGTACCTACTTGGGCAAAACCGCGGATTAAAGTCGCAATTTCAGCGACACTTATCTCGTTCTGTGGTGGTTTACCTTGATAGCCATCCGGCAGGCAGTATTCACAGCGGAAATTACAGAAGTCTGTAATCGATAAGCGCAGATAGGTTAGACGTCGTGCGAAACCATCTGTTAATGGTTGAGAGAGCGTACTAGGAGAATGAATAGACGACATGGCGACTTTCGACGGTGAATCACCATCAGAAATAGCGGGTGCAGCGACAGGCGAATACAGTTGAGCATTGCCTGCATTGGGGGCAAGATGGTTCATAGATGATTACCATTAATATTAAGTATATTGTGTACTTTTAGGCGTTGCCTCAGGTTGTGAGTGAAAAATTCTATTTAGATATCATTATGACAGCTTATCAGCAAATAACAATTAACCGTAAGTTACTTAAAAACTACCACCAAAGTAGTAGAAGCTAAATGGTAGTGGATAATAAGTTTCTCACGGTTAATGGTATAAAGAATTATTAACTGTTTAGCTGTAAACAACGCAGTTTTCAGTTATTAAACTATCAATGATGTAACTTTCAATGATTCAACCAAGGGAAGGGTTGAACCTGTACGTTTTCACCAGCCGCTAGGTTACCAGAATCTTGAGCCAATACAATAAAACAGTTGGCGTGGCTAAGCTGTTTGATACGGTGCGATTGCTGTTTGGTAAAGCTTTCAACTTGAAAAGTGCCAGCTTCATTTTGTGACAGAATCCCTCTTTGAAAGTCCGTACGACCTGCTGATTTTTTAATATCATTTTCAAGCGTTGCGCTTAGGGTCAACTGCATGGGTCGCTCTTGTAGAGCAGCGCCTGCCATTTGCCACAATGCTGGAATCACAAACTGTAAGGTGCCGACGACCGTCGATAATGGGTTGCCGGGTAAGCCAAAATACAATACTGGCTTGGCAAGGTTTTGAGTCAGCTCACCAAATACAAAAGGTTTACCGGGTTTCATAGCCACTTTATAGTGATTAATTTTTCCTAATTGTTCAATAACGGTGGTTAAAAAGTCATAATCACCAACGGATACGCCAGCGGTAGAAATAAGTACGTCACACTCTTGCATCGCTTTGGTCACAGCGGCAGTGGTTTTGTCTAAATCATCAGCAATGATGCCATAATCACGAATATCTACCGGTAAATCAGATAATAGGCTTTTGAGTGTGGGGGTATTGGAATTATAGATGTGCGCCAAGCTTTCAAGCTCATTGCCAATCGCCACGAGCTCATCGCCAGTCGCGAGCACACCGACGATCAAAGGTTTATAGACAGCAACTTTATCGACACCTAAATTCGCCAATAAACTAATATCAGCAGGATTCAGTCGTTTACCTTTGAGTAAAACAGTTTCACCAGTTTCAATTTCTTCGCCTTGCTTACGAATGTTGTCATCGCATTTAGCGGTTTGACTAAGCGTGATGGCATAAGGCTGTGATTTATCAATGCTATCTCTTATCGCTGCAAAGTTGGTGTTTTCTTGCATGATAACCGTATCACAGCTGTCAGGTACGACTGCACCGGTAAAGATACGTATCCCTTGTCCTGCCTTGATATCACCAGCGTAAGGACTGCCAGCTTGTGATTCGCCGATGATAGTAATAGTACTGCATGCTGAGAGCTCACTACCTTGAGCAATCGCATAACCATCCATCGCGGATAAGTTCTGCCTCGGTATAGCAAAGGGCGAGACAATGTCTTCAGCCAATATCTGATTACGGCTTTCTAATAAGTCGTAAGTATTGATTTGTCTGTTAGGTAGCGGATAGTCATTATAGTTATAAGTTTCTACGCGCTGCTTTATTTCAGAGATGAGCCCTTCAACCGTAATCATAAACTTCTACTCATTTTATTAATGTTGGACTATTTATAACATCAGAGATACGTTATACCATAAGAGCTACTTTATATCATAACAATGTCGTCACCGACAGATGATTGATTAGCCGCGGAATATATTCTCTTGCTCAAGCATCATCTCGATACCTTCGATGTCTGCTTCATTCGCTAGCGTAAACAGATAATCGCATAATGCTTGATGAAACGCTTGCTGGCTCAGCTTATTATGAATAGCAGGGACAACTTGATCATAAGTCATCTGTATGCCAGGTTCTTTATTTAATACATCAACGACGTGGAAGCCATATCTGCTTTCGATGGGGCTTGGCGCAAGTCCTGCGTCTGACTTAAATAACGCGCTTTCAAATTCTGGTACGGTTTGTCCTTTGTTAATCACACCCAACTCACCGTCTTGTTCTTTTGAAGGGCAAGCAGAGTGCTGGCGTGCCAATTGAATAAACTCTGCATCGGGATTGGCATTATTTTTAACTTGTTCAATAAATTCGTAAGCGGTCTTTTTGAGCTTTAATCGCTCGTCGCCATCTTCAGGCAGACAAGCCAGCAAGATATGGCGCACGTTCATAATAGGATCGGTCATATAGTCCGTAATATTTTGCTTATAGTAACGCTCACACGTTGCCATATCAGGCATGGTCGCTTGGACATTTTTATCTATCAAGGCAGAAATAGCTTGTTCTTCATCGTTTTCCCATGCCGCTTCGCCAAGGTTTGGCTCATCCAAAACCGCCAGTCTAAGTAGTTCACGTACAACCAAAGCCTGCGTCGCTAAAAATACCGCGTCTTCTTTATTTTCTGCTGGGTGATATTGCAGCTCTTGGGCAATGTTAGTTCTACCTATCATCACACCATTTACCGTGACCGAAGGCAATTCATCACGACTAGAAGCGATGAGGTTTTTATGGTTGCTGTGTTCTTCCGCCATTGCCTTTTCGATGAACTCTTGATCAGAATGTGGTTTTTGTAGATCGGTCAAGGTTGGCATTAAATGAACGATATCATCACCATGACTATGATTGTGCTCATGACTATGATGATTGTGGTCATGGCTGTGATCGTGACTATGGTCATGACCACAATTATGACCGCTGTGCGTGTGATTGGCATCAGTAGAGGCATGAGCAGCATGGTCAGTATGAGTGTCACTACTAACGTTGTTATTTACGCTGTTACTTACGTTGTTAGTCGTCGTGTGGTCGGTTGGATTGTAGGTACTGACAGTCATGGCTTTTGCTCCACTAAAGTTTTTGATAAAAGGATTCTTGTAATAGGAATCTTAAAATAAGATTGAGGTTTTACGTTAAAAACTGAATAAAAATAAAAAAATAGAGCCGCTTTTAAACGATTTATTCAATAGTACTAAATTTATGATGTATGCATAAATGTCGTGTCTATCAATTTATTTAAAAGCGGCTCTACGGTGGTGCTAAGCTTATTTTCTGCCATGCTCAATATTATTTATAACCTCAATAATATTGATAGCATTAAGCCAGCTCTATGCTCATTTTAGGACCAAATGGTTCGTAATGAACACTATCCACACCATGGTCTAGGCTCATTAGCGTATCGATAATACTTTCCATAAAGGGCATAGAGCCACAAACATAAATATCAGCAGGCTTAGGTAAATTAGCAAGCCACGCTTCATCAAGAATTTGCCCAGACTCAAAGTAGAAGATGTGCTTTTCTACGTTTTCAGCAGCGGCTAATAGCGCATTTATTTCATTATTGAAAGCATGATGCTCTTGGTTTTGGCAAGCATAAACCCAGACGATAGGACGCTTTGGATTGGCAGTTACTTGTGCTTCTAACATCGATAAAATCGGTGTTACCCCAACCCCAGCGCTGACAAGCACTAATGGAATATCGTTTTGTTGTACTAAATCTTGGTTGAGCTCAAAATCACCAGCCGGTGCAGACAATAGAACCGTATCGCCGACTTCTAATGAGTCATGCAGATAATTAGACACTAGTCCATTATGCTCATTACGGTTATCGCGTCTGACCGCAAACTGGATGCCTTTATCGCTATTGGCTGAGAATAAAGAATAATGACGCAGGGCAATACGGTCGCTGTCGGTTGGATCTGTTTTTACCGTGATGTATTGACCAGCGCTTAGTTTAAGTTTGCTTAGGTCGATAGGTTTGTGGCTTACTGTGTTATTGCTTTCTAAATCAGCGTTTACTGGAACGACCGTAAAGGCGGCGATATCAGTGGCGGCTTCTACTTTTTCAGTCACTTTAAATGGGGCAAAACCTTGCCACATTTCCTGCTCGTACATACCGTGTTCGACTTGGATAAATACCGAGGCAATTTCATCATAAGCTTCAGTCCAAGCATTGATGATGTCGTCATTAGCCGCTTCACCCAGTACTTCTTTGATAGCACCAAGTAAATGGGTGCCAACGATAGGGTAGTGCTCTGGCAAAATCTGTAAGGCACGATGCTTATGACTGATTTGTGTGACTTGCGGCAATAAAGTCGCTAAGTTTTCCAAATGTTTGGCCGCTGCTAAAACCGTCATTGCTAATGCGGTCTGTTGACGACCTAGTTTCTGATTGGTTTCATTAAAAATATCTAGTAGTTCAGGATGTCCATTAAACATATTTTTATAAAACACAGTAGTAATTGCTGTCCCATGTTCTTCAAGGACAGGTACCGTTGCTTTGACGATTTCTAATGTTTGTGGTGAGGCCATTGTGGTTCCTTTAGTGAGTATATTCACATTGATAAGTTTAGGGATTGAAGCTCAAAAAATGAAATTGGTAACAGTAATTAGATATTTAAACTGCGATGAACGCTGCAACTAGGTGCAGGATTAAGCATTCAGCAGTAAAATAATCAAGCTGTTTCCATAAGATTCATTAAAAATGAATCTTATGGTATCGTATTCCTATTTAAACATCAATGCTGTTTCACTATTGTGCTTATTTCTATTGCGAACGTTTCTCTCTCACAATTTGATAGCGGCGACCTAAATACCACACTGGCGCGCTAATAATATGAATGAGCCGTGTGAATGGGAATATCGCAATCAGCGTGATACCTAGTGCCATATGCAGCTGATAGATGAGGTCAGTTTGCTCGATACGAGCTGCTGCTTGCCAAGGCCTTAAGATGGTGATGTCCTGTGCCCATCCTGCTAAATTCATCATAGTAAAGCCATCTAGATGTTTTACTGAGGTAAATATGGATATTAATCCGAGGTTGAGCTGAATAAATAACAGCACAAGTATCAGCTTGTCGGAAAATGATGAGGTGTTGGAGATACGATCGTCCGTAAAGCGTCGCCACATCAGCATGACCAAACCAAACCAACAAAATACCCCCGCAATACCACCGACGACCACCGCTAAAATCTGCTTATGCCCAGCACTGATAAAGCGGTCATAGAGAAAATGCGGCGTCAACATACCGAATAAATGCCCAAGCAATACCACGATAATACCGACGTGGAATAAGTTGCTAGCAAGACGCATATTTTTGGTTCTTAGCATTTGTGATGAACCGGTCTTCCACGAATACTGAGATAAGTCAAAACGTACCCAAGTACCAATGATAGCGATGGTCAATGCTATATATGGATAAACACCAAAAAGAAAGATTTGCAGCCAACTTAGATTGGCTAAAGACTGTACGCTAGGATCTGCAATATTCATATCTTCTCTCCTTATGATTGTTTAACCGGTGGATTGGTTTTAAAGTCTACCCAGTGCACAGGAGCGTCGACGATGTTTTTAGTGGGGGCAGTTCTAACACCCGCTTTTGCCGCCAGACTTTGGGTGCTGGTCTGAGAAGAACAACGCTCTTCTTGTTGCGCATCCAAGAAAGTAACCACTTCCTCTTCCCATTCTTTGTCTAATGCTTCAAAGCTGTCATCAGGCTTTTCTTTACTGATTTTTTCTTGATACTCTTCGACCATATCAAGAGGCTTGCCAGCTATTTGCAATAGCGCATTAAAGCAGCCTTTATACATACTGCCGCGGTGCTCAAGTCTGGCAGCAAGCAAGGCAATGATATGACTGACATCGGCAATATCCATACGAATTTGAATATCATCGTCGATAACGGTTGCTTGATAAGCCAAGAATTCTAGATATAAAGGAAGATAATCAGGGAGCTCTTTGACGCTAATGGCAAAGCCAGCTTCTTCATATTGACCCATCAAATCGACCATGGCTTGACCGCGATCACGCGATTCACCATGTACATGCTCAAACAACCAAAGTGATAAAGACCGACCGCGCTCAAAAAGACCGTCATAACGCGCTTGTGCTTCAAGAGAGCCGGTATCGATTAGATCTTCAATCAAGTCAATGATTTGCGTGCGTACTTCAGGACTAATAATGGTTGATCTAGCGATAATTTCTGTGCAATCAGCCAAGGTATCACCTAAAAATAGCTCATTGCTTGGATAGTCGATAAGTAAGCTTAATACTTTGAGTATCTTCAATTCTGATGCACCAATCACTGGTGGCATTACAGAATCGATGACAGAGCTGTCGGTATGAAATTGAGTAGTTTGCATCTTATGACTCCCACTTTTGGACAGTATCGATGAAATCACGACGATTGGTTTTGCGTTGTCCGAACATACTGTTATCAGAAGTACCTGAACAGCCTTCACCAAAGGTAAAACCACAGCCGTTACGTTCAGCAAAGGCATCACTTAACGCTTCTTCGCGATGCGCAGTTGGAATAACAAAACGATCTTCGTAGTTGGCGATAGCAAGATAGCGATACATCTCTTCAACTTGTAGCTTGGTCAGACCAACATCGTCTAAGATGCTTTGAACTTCTTGCTTTTCGACCAGTTGCATACGTTTGTAGCTACGCATAGCAAGTAGACGCTTCAATGCAAGACGAACTGGCTCTTCATCACCTGCGGTCAAGAGGTTGGCCAAATAACGTAACGGGATACGTAAGCTGTCAACATCTGGAATTAGACCATCCATACCGACTTTGCCCGCTTCAGCAGCGTTTTGAATCGGTGATAATGGTGGTACATACCAAACCATTGGTAGCGTACGGTATTCAGGGTGTAGTGGTAGCGCAAGCTTCCAATCTACTGCAAGCTTATATACTGGTGAGCGCTGCGCAGAATCAATCACTGACTGCGGAACACCGTCTTTTAATGCTTGAGCAATAACGACAGGATTATTAGGATCTAAAAATAAGTCTAATTGCGCAGGATAAATATCTTTTTCGTTTGGTGTACTAGCTGCTTCGGCGATTTTGTCAGCGTCATATAGCAAGACACCTAAGTAACGGATACGACCGACGCAGGTTTCTGAACAAACGGTTGGCAAGCCAGCTTCAATACGTGGATAACAGAATATACATTTTTCTGATTTACCGGATTTCCAGTTGTAATAAATCTTTTTGTACGGGCAGCCTGAGATACACATGCGCCAGCCGCGGCATTTTTCTTGATCAATTAGAACAATACCGTCTTCTTCACGCTTATAGATCGCGCCACTAGGACACGCTGCTACGCAAGTTGGGTTCAAGCAATGCTCGCATAGACGCGGCAAATACATCATGAAAGTATTTTCGTACTCGCCGTAGATATCCGCTTGAATGTTGTCAAAGTTTTTATCTTTACGACGTTTTTCAAATTCTGTACCTAAGATTTCTTCCCAGTTAGGACCCCATTCAATCTTCTGCATCCGCTTGCCAGTGATGGCTGAGCGTGGACGGGCGATAGGCTGATGGGTACTGATAGGAGCGGTATGAAGATGCTGATAATCGAAATCAAACGGTTCGTAATAATCATCGATTTCTGGCAAATCAGGGTTGGCAAAAATATTTGCCAATACTCTGAATTTACCACCGATGCGTGGATTTATGGTGCCGTTGGCATTACGTATCCAGCCGCCTTTCCATTTGGTTTGGTTTTCCCACTCTTTGGGATAGCCAATACCGGGCTTTGATTCAACGTTGTTGAACCATGCGTATTCCATACCTTCACGGCTGGTCCAGACGTTTTTACAGGTAACTGAGCAGGTGTGGCAACCGATACATTTATCAAGGTTAAGCACCATGCCGACTTGCGAACGAATTTTCATGGATCTGTGCTCCAAATAGTAGTAGAAAAAGCAGCTCTTTATTCTTCAGTAAGGTCGTTTTAAAAGATGTCGTTTCAAAAGATATTGTTTAAAAAAATAAATTCTAAAACGACCTATTTTCAGCAGAAGAAAACGCTTTAATCCTCGATGGTGGTTGGTAATGGACGAGGTAATTCGTTATCTGGCTTATCTTCTAGCCAATCGATTTTTGACATCTTACGAATCACAACAAACTCATCACGGTTACAACCCACGGTGCCATAGTAGTTAAAGCCATAAGATTGCTGGGCATAACTACCAATCATATGCGTCGGTTTCAAGATAGTACGGGTCATTGAGTTATGAATACCGCCACGCGTACCGGTCTGCTCAGAACCTGGAATATTGACCAGTTTTTCTTGAGCGTGATACATCATGGTCATGCCTTCTTTGACCCGTTGGCTGACAATGGCACGAGCGGTAAGCGCGCCGTTCGCATTAAACAGCTCAATCCAGTCGTTATCGACGATACCTGCTTTGGCGGCATCAACTTCTGACATCCAAACACAAGGTCCACCGCGGCTTAGGGTCAGCATCAATAAGTTTTCAGAGTACGTACTATGGATGCCCCATTTTTGGTGCGGTGTTAAAAAGTTCAGTACAATCTCTTTATTACCATTTGGTTTGGCATCTTTTACCATCGCCGTGGTTTTGGTATCGATAGGTGGACGATACTGCTGCATTTGCTCGCCAAACGCTTGCATCCAAGGATGATCTTGATAGAACTGTTGACGACCAGTCAGGGTACGCCAAGGAATCAGCTCATGGACGTTGGTATAACCGGCGTTATAACTCACTTCATCTGACTCAATACCTGACCACGTTGGGCTTGAGATGATTTTACGGGGTTGTGCGACGATATCTTTAAAACGAATTTTTTCATGTTCGCTAGATTTGGCAAGATGGGCATGCTCGCGTCCGGTAAACTCAGACAATGCTTCCCAACCTTTTACGGCGACATGACCATTGGTTTCAGGAGCCAGCATCAAAATCATCTCAGACGCATTAACCGCAGTGTCAAGGCTTGGTCGACCTTCAGAGATACCAGGCTCAGTAACTCTATGATTTAAATCACCGAGCTGTTTGACTTCGGTTTTCATATCCCAATTTAAGCCTTTTGAGCCGTTGCCTAGTTTTTCTAAGGCAGGACCCATAGAAGTAAATTTCTTGTAAGTATTTGGATAATCACGCTCAACCACCATAATCATAGGGCAGTTTTTGCCGGGTACTGGTTTTTCGCCTGCTGTTTTCCAGTCAGTACCACCGAATGGCTGCGCCAATTCGCCCGGGCTATCATGTTGCATTGGTAAGGTCACGACATCAGTTTCAACGCCCAAATGTCCTTTTGACACTTCAGAGAAGGTCTTGGCAATGCCTTTATAAATTTCCCAATCCGTTTTAGATTCCCAAGCAGGGTCGGTTGCGGCGGTTAAAGGATGAATAAAAGGATGCATATCTGAGGTATTCATGTCATCTTTTTCATACCATGTCGCCGTTGGTAGGACGATATCTGAATACATGCAGGTCGATGACATACGGAAGTCTAACGTGACAACCAAATCTAATTTACCCGTAGGGCCTTTTTCTACCCAATCGACTTCTTTTGGTTGCAGGTGACCTGCGGCATTTTCTTCATTGAGCAAGCCATTTTTGGTACCCAAGAAGTACTTGAGCATATACTCATGACCTTTACCCGATGAGCCCAAAAGGTTTGAGCGCCAGATAAACATGTTGCGCGGGAAGTTGTCTGGGTTGTCTGGTGATTCACAAGCAAAGCGTAGGCTGCTATCTTCAAGAGAGTCGACGACATACTCTTCCACGTCTTTACCACTTGCTTTGGCTTTAGCGGCGATAGTCAGTGGGTTGCAGTTAAATTGCGGGGCAGAAGGAAGCCAGCCTGCGCGCTCTGCTTGAATGTTGTAGTCCAGCATGTGTTCTGGGAAAAATTTCTTATCGACAAGTGGCGAGAGTATTTCATGGGCAGAAATAGTTTCATGACGCCACTGTGAGCTGTGCGCATAGAAAAAGCTGGTACCAGCCATTTGGCGTGGTGGACGCATCCAGTCGAGCGCAAAGGCAAGAGGTAACCAGCCTGTTTGTGGACGCAGTTTTTCTTGACCAACATAATGCGCCCAGCCGCCACCCGATTTACCGATACAGCCACAAAGCATGAGCATATTGATAACGCCGCGATAATTCATATCGAGGTGATACCAGTGATTCATACCAGCGCCGATGATAATCATCGATTTACCATGTGTCTTATGCGCGTTTTCTGCGAACTCACGGGCAACTTGAATGACACGCTCACGGCTCAAACCAGTGATAACTTCTTGCCAAGCAGGAGTTCCTGGTACAGTCGCATCGTCATAGTCATCAGTAACATGCTCGCCACCAACACCATTATCTACACCAAGGTTGGCAACCGTTAAATCAAATACAGTGGCAACGATAGCGGTTGTACCATCGGCAAGGGTGATTGTTTTACAAGGAACGGTTTTTTGTTGTATGGCTTCGCCTGGTACTGACGCAAAATGTGGGTGTTCAACATGACCAAAGTAATCAAAGCCTACTAGGCAGGTTTCATTGCTGTCTTTTAACGTCAGTGTTAGATCAATATCTGCGCCTGTGGTACCATTTTTCTGCTCAAGATTCCACTTACCTTTTTCACCCCAACGATAGCCGATAGAACCGAGTGGAGAAACCAGTTCACCATCACTGTTCAGTCCAATGGTTTTCCATTCTGGGTTGTTTTCTTGCCCTAAGTTATCAATTAAGTCAGAAGCGCGTAGATAGCGACCAGCATGGCGTGCGCCTTCTTCACCTTCTAGCATGACTAGGACGGGTAAGTCGGTATAGCGCTTGGCATAGCCTAGGAAATAATCACTTGGCTGCTTGAGATAAAACTCTTTGATAATGACATGACAGAATGCTTGCGCAACGGCGGCATCGGTCCCTTGTTTAGGGTTTAGCCATAAGTCCGTTAATTTAGAGACTTCCGCATAGTCAGGGGTGATTGAGACCGTTTTGGTGCCTTTATAACGAACTTCAGTAAAGAAATGCGCATCGGGTGTACGGGTTTGTGGGACGTTTGAGCCCCAAGCGATAATATAGTCAGAGTTGTACCAATCAGCTGATTCTGGCACGTCAGTCTGCTCGCCCCAAACCATTGGTGACGCTGGTGGTAAATCACAATACCAGTCGTAAAACGATAAACAGACGCCGCCAATCAACGATAAATAACGACTACCGGCGGCGTAACTGACCATCGACATCGCAGGAATCGGAGAGAAGCCGATGATACGGTCAGGACCAAAGGTTTTGGCAGTATAGACGTTACTAGCGGCAATAATTTCGTTGACCTCAGCCCACGTTGAGCGGATAAAGCCACCTAAGCCGCGCTTGGATTTATATTGCTCCGCTTTGATAGGGTCTTGTACGATACTGCCCCAAGCGTCGACTGGATCAGGATATTGAGCTTTGGCTTCGCGCCATAATTTGAGGAGCGGCTTACGAACTTTAGGATATTTCACACGGTTGGCAGAATACATATACCAGCTGTAGCTTGCGCCACGAGGACAGCCACGCGGTTCGTGGTTTGGTAGGTCTGGACGGGTTTCTGGATAGTCGGTTTGCTGAGTTTCCCACGTGACTAAGCCGTTTTTTACGTAGATTTTCCACGAACAAGAACCGGTACAGTTGACACCATGCGTTGAACGCACCACTTTGTCATACTGCCAACGGCTACGATACACGTTTTCCCAATCACGAGACTCATCGCGCGTCTCGCCATGCCCATCGGAGAATTCGCCCTTTTTACGTTTAAAAAAACGGAATTGGTCGAGTAAATGGCTCATTTCGCTATCCTCTGTATTATTGCCTATGGTGTATCTAAAGCTGAATGGCGCAGTACAAATAATCGCTGCCCACGCTGTAAATATTTTTCGATGGTGTCATTTTAAGTAAGCCATCACAGTCTTACTATTAGCTAACATGAGCAGAGCACTACCACCTTAGTAGTAGCTGTAAAAAATAAAATCTCATCAAAAAACGGTTAAGACGGTCATTTAAAGCAGTATTAAAAACATTATTAAGAAAAACATTAAGAAGATTATTAAAGTTTTTTAATAAAAAACCAACGGCACTCATCAAAATCCTAAAAAGTAGTTGGCAAAATTTAGACAAAAAAAGTGCTACTTACATGGGTAAGTAGCACAATTAAGAGGGGTCTTTTAGCTTAAAAAGTTGCGGTTTAAAAGACCATTTTTAAAAGACAGCTTTTAAGAAAATAGTTTTAACAAGGGATTTCAGCGTTAGAACGGCTGTAATACCACCAAGTTAATATAATACAGAGAATATAAAAAATGATTAAGGCAATAAAAGTACCATCAACACCCAGTCCAGAACCAAACATTTTAGGGATAAAGAAAGCGCCATAGGCGGCTATTGCTGAGGTGAAACCAACCACGGCCGCTGACTCTTTACGTATCTCGATGAATAACTCTTCTGTACCCGCTTTTTCAGGTTCACGGCGATCATGAAACGTTCTGAAAATCACAGGAATCATCGTAAAGGTAGAGCCATTACCGATACCTGTCGTAATAAATAACACCATGAAGGAGATAAAGTAGCCGACGAAACTGCCCTCATTGGTTTCACTAGGTAAGAAGTACATCACCGCCAACACTGCCAAAACCATGACCACATAGTTCCAAAATGTCACTTTTGCGCCACTGGTTTTATCAGATATCCAGCCACCTAATGGGCGAAATAATGCGCCGACTAGAGGACCTAAGAAAGCAAATTTGAGTGCATCAATGGCTGGGAATGAGTTTTTAATCAACATCGGGAACGCTGCTGAAAAGCCAATGAATGAGCCAAAGGTTGCCATATAAAGAATACACATGATCCAGTTGTGTTTACGTTTAAAGATGATCGATTGGTCTTTAAAAGAAGCTTTTGCGGTGGCAATATCATTCATACCAAACCAAGCTAATGCTGAAAATAGCAGGATAAAGGGCACCCAAATAAAACCAGCGTTTTGCAGATAAAACAATTTGCCGCTTGCAGAAACTTGTGGATCGCCGCCCAAGCTACCAAATGCGGCAACCAGTATAATCATCGGTACGACAAACTGCATAACAGAGACGCCAAGATTACCAAGACCCGCGTTTAGCCCAAGCGCAGTGCCTTGCTCAGCTTTTGGATAGAAAAAAGAGATGTTAGACATGGATGACGCAAAGTTACCACCACCGAAGCCGCAAAGTAGCGCAATAATGGCAAATATCATAAATGGCGTATCAGGATTTTGAACGGCAAAGCCCATCCACAGTGCTGGAATTAATAAAGAGGCTGTCGATATCGCTGTCCAACGTCGTCCACCGAAAATAGGCACCATAAAAGAATAAAAAATCCGCAGCGTCGCACCAGATAGACCGGGTAGCGCGGCGAGCCAAAATAACTGTCCTGCATCAAAATCAAAACCAATTTCTGGTAAGCGCACGATGACCGCGCTCCATACCATCCATACCGCAAACGCTAATAGCAATGATGGAATGGATATCCATAAATTTCGACGAGCGACTTTTTTGCCGCCGCCTTCCCAAAATTCTTCTACTTCAGGACGCCAGTCAGTAATGAGCTTACCACCTTTGAAGTTGTAATGACTGCCCATACGATTCCTCACTTAATATCGTCTATGCTTAGTTATAATGGGTGTTTTTATCACGTTAAGTCGCTATTGAAATCGCCATAGACTATCGTTTAGATTGCCAATAATCAGTCAGTAAACTTGAGCAATGACGGCATAGCGCTAACGGATTTATTCACAGGCATTTGCTATATTTGTTGCAAATGATGACTTACGGTACTGTGATATGACGGTTATTAGTATTCATACATAGTGGTATACTGATGGCTAAAAGGGGTAGGAGGCAGGCAAAAATTTAGCGTCTAAAATAAGATTTGAGCGAATAATTTTTGCTTGTTGGTACGCTTTAATTTGTAGTTGAGATGGTTTAATAACAGGTAAAAGCCACAAATGATGAATAGCTTGCGAAGACACTCTTTATCACTTCATGCTTGGGGCGCCGTCCTTATCGTCGCTATCCTATGCTTCATGTCAGCGATAGGAAGTGGTGCGCTTGCTTGGGTAGCGAAGTCAGATGCTGAGGCTATTAATACGGCAGGCTCGATACGTATGGCAGCTTATCGTATAAGTTTTCAGCTCGCGACGGATTTTTCTGATGACAATCCTTTTAGTTCAAGTTTAAACATTCGGCAAGACAGCCTTAATCTTACTCATGACAAGCAAGTTGAAAAACAGGGTAAATTAGATTTTTCTAATAAAGACACCTCTGAAAAGGTCGAAATTCTTATTGAAGATATGGAAAGTCGGCTGGAAGAATTACAGACGTACCAGTTGACGAGTGCTAACAGAAGTACGCCCATTACCAATCAACTCAATCAGATAAAATCCCAGTGGTTTCAGGCTTTAAAGCCTGCGTTATTAGGGCAAGATAAGCAGGCGTTTTATCGCGTTTCAGTCAAGTATATTGACGATGTTAATCGCTTGGTTAGCGAGTTGCAGTACAGAAACGAGCAGCGTCAGACATGGCAGCAAAACTTACAAATATTATCACTGATATTAACCATCATTATTATGCTGATTGGCATGCGCCGACTGCATCAAGCAGTACTAACGCCTATCAAGCAACTCATCAAAGCCAATAACCAATTTAAAAGAGGCAAGACTAATACCAGAGTGTCTATAACGGGTTATAGAGAGTTTGAGGTGCTTGGCAATTCTTTTAATGACATGGCAAGTACGATTGAGACCTATCAGCGCTCGCTTGAGAGTGAGGTGCAGATAAAAACCCAGCATCTGACAAAAGCCAATCACGTCCTGTCGCTGTTTTATGACTTTTCCAAATCGATCACCACCAACCAAGTCAGCTTATATCGTCTCGATAAGTTGGTTGCTGATTTCAGTAAGACTTTGCCGCATTTAGAATTCACTTTATGTATACAGAATAAATATATAACCAATAAAAACGCCATCGTTCTACATGGCGAAAGAATGAAAGAGCTGTGCAAAAAGCTTAATTGCGATAACTGCGTGACCAAAAATGGTGAGTTCACTAAGTCTTATCCTATCAGCCATCAACAAGAAGAGTTTGGTGAGTTACGCGTTAGACCAAAGTCTATGCTAGTGATGAATCGTTCTTTTATCTCGGATGATGACAGTAGCGAGATAACGGCCTCACAGCGTATTCAGATGACAGCAACAGGCAGTATTTTCCCATTTTCGAGTGTTGAGTTGGATGCCCAAAATGACGAGTTAATCGTTGCGTTGAGCAACTTAATCAGTGCAGCGTTATCGCTGCGCAAACAAAGACAGCAAGAACATCAGCTTATTTTATTTGAAGAGCGATCGACCATTGCCAGAGAGTTGCATGACTCTTTAGCGCAGTCGTTGTCCTATTTGAAAATCCAAGTTAGCGTCTTAGAAAGGCATCTTAAAAATGCTGCCAGCGAGCCAGTTGAAGCGCCCATCTATCAAAATATCGAACAGATAAAAGTGGGGCTAGGTTCGGCTTATCAGCAGTTAAGAGATTTATTGGTGACGTTTCGCCTAACGATTGATAACGACAATTTTGATGAAGCATTGCACGAAGCTGCCAGTGAATTTGCCCTAAAAGGCAGTTTTAATGTGACAGTCCACAATCGTATTATGACGCTTAATTTAAGTGCCACCGAACAGATAGATTTGATTCAAATTGCCAGAGAAGCGTTGTCAAATATTAGCCGCCACGCCCAAGCACAAAACGTAGAGATTCAGCTGGGCTATGAGGATGGTGATAAACATATCGTGATGAATATTATTGATGATGGGGTTGGGATGTCAATGCTAGGCAGTGTCGATCAGACACAGCATCACGGTTTGATGATTATGAAAGAGCGCGCCCATGATATCGGCGGCGAATTGATCGTGACTGACAACCAACCACGCGGCACTATCATTACTGTGAGATTTGAACCCAACTTCTTTGATGAAGATAGCAATAAAGACGCTTATTTGTAATCAAAAAAATGCTAGTTTTGAGCAATTAGCTGGTTATTTTTGAATGTATCATTTTTGAGTGTATCATTTTCGAGTAATTAAACTCTTGTACCATTTTTTATTTGCGAGTATGTTATGAGCACCAAAGTTTATACCAGTACGTCTCCAGCTAGGCTATTATTGGTCGATGACCATCCTATGCTACGTCGAGGCATCTTCGAGTTATTAAGTCTTGAGGACGATGTCAAAGTCGTTGGTGAAGCCAGCAATGGTCAAGAGGCGCTAGCGTTTTTAGAAAATAATGAAGTAGATTTGGTGATACTCGACCATAAAATGCCGGTACTCACTGGTATTGAAACCTTAAGAGAAATCAAAGCAAGAAATATCAGTACCAAGACCGTTTTGTTCACGGTTTCTGATAGTGGTGAAGACGTACAAGAAGCTTTAAAATTAGGCGTCGATGGTTATCTGTTAAAGGATATGGAGCCTGAGTTGATTATTATTGATATTAGAAAAATACTACGCGGCGAGCTGGTCATCAGCCCAAATCTGGCTTCGATATTGGCACAAACGCTACGCACGCCAAGTATTCAAGATATTGCCAGCAATCTGACCACCCGAGAGCTACAAGTGATTCAAATGATCGCTGAGGGGCTCAGTAATAAGATGATTGCCAATAGTTTAGATATTGCTGAATCGACAGTGAAAGTACACGTAAAGCATATTCTTAATAAAACGGGTCTACGCACGCGTGTCGAAGCAGCGGTTTGGACAGTAAACCATTTGTCTAAATAGCGATCTCTTAAAATAATGGTCACTAAGCTAAAGGTATTTATAGTCTAAACATAAAAACCCACCTAACTTTCGCTAGGTGGGTTTTTATGTTTAGACAGACAGACAGACAGACAGACAGACAGACAGACAAAAGGTCTGCATTTTAGCTTTGACTTTCTGCTGCAATCTGCCGATCGACCGATGACATTTTATACTCATCACCAAAGGCATCTTCAGGCTCTGCTAGCCAGAAATAGCACACAATCCACGCAATCAGCGCACCGATAGCGATAATATAAAAGAATTGATTGGGCTCAACAAAGGTATAAATGAATAAGTAGAATACCGCCCCAACGTTACCATAAGCGCCTGTCATTCCTGATATCTGACCAGTCAGACGACGCTTAATGGAAGGGATAATACCAAAGGTTGCGCCTTCAGCACCTTGCACAAATACCGAACATAGAATTGTAAATACGACGGCGATAAACAGCGGCCATTCGGCATTGAGCAAGCCCATCAGCACAAAGCCAATAGCGATACCAAACATATAAACCAACATCACTAAACGACGATTACCGACTTTATCAGAGATATAGCCGCCAAGTGGACGCGCCCATAAATTCACAAATGCAAACGTTGACGCAATCAAACCTGCTGCGGTTGGATCCAATTTCCAAGTTGCCGCAAAGAACATCGGTAGCATGGAGACAACCGCTAGCTCTGCGCCAAAGTTAGCAAAGTAGCTCACATTCAAAGCAGCAACCGATTTAAAGGGGTATTTATCATCTTCTGGAATACCGGCTTTGATTATAGGTAAATTCACACTGATGGCTTTATAAATTTGATAAATAATCATCAATACAAGCACGCTGTAGCAGACGATAGCGCCTGTCATACTTAAAAAATTCATCGCTTGGGTACGATAAACCAGCAATCCCAATACGCCATATAATGGAATAATAAATAGGCAATATAACCACAAATCTTTCCAAGTAGATACTTCTAAAGCCCCTGATTTTCGTGCTTTTTTATGTGTACCAACCTCTGGTCCGTCAGTGATTAAAAACCAATAAGCTACGCCATATACAGCTAATAGCAAGCCAGATAACGCAATTGCCCAGCGCCAGCCATCGTCACCACCAAAAAACTGTAAGGCTACAGTGGGTATGGTAATAGCTGCGGCAGCGGAACCAAAGTTACCCCAACCTGCATAGAAGCCTTCGGCAAAGCCAATGTCTTTTGGCTTAAACCATAAAGCTGTCATATGAATACCGACGACGAAACCTGCGCCAACGATAGACATGAATAACCGCGCGACGAATAGCTGCATGGCAGAATCACCAAAAGCGAAGAACCAAGTCGGTATCGCCATCACCACCATAAGTATGGAAAAAACGCGCCGAGGACCAAAACGGTCCAACGCCATTCCAACAATCACGCGACCAGGAATGGTCAAAGCGACGTTGGCAATCAGGAATAACTTAATATGATCAGGGGTCAAATAGCTTTCAGTCTGTAGCATCGACGTGGCGAGCGGCGCCATATTGAACCAGACATAAAAGGTCAGAAAAAAAGCAATCCACGTATAGTGAAGTGCTCTGATATCACGGCGTTCAAGCTCAAGTAACTCTTTTGCATGCATAATAATGTCCCCATTATAAATTCTGATGCTGGTAATGGGCACAAGATAGCAATAAGGGGGCTACATAACTATTGAGCGAAAGCAGTATAAGTACTCCTTTCCCTACTACTTAATAGGGAGTAATGAGTGGTTTTAGCTTTTTACCTATTCATTTTACTTATTCATCCATAGTCACGAACACATGAGAGTAGCAAAACATTTCAAAAAATGTTATTTTGTATAAACAATAATTATTATCATTAACAGTTTTTCCTTTATCTATAAGACCTTTTTTTAAGACAGCTAAAGATAAAAAGTACTAAGATAAATAACCCTAGGATAAGCAAGCCTAATATAATTAAATAAACCAAGGAGCTATCATGAGTGACGCCACCACCACCAACCCAGTCGTTCCAAGCCATTGGAAAATAAAACGTTCGACCCATTTCTTTACCAAGGGTAAAGTCCCCTCTGCCTTATTGACCCATCACAATACGGCAGAGGGTGTATACGGGCAAATCTGTGTCATGCAAGGCACGGTGACCTTTTATGGGTTTGCTGATGAAGCTGCCACTGAACCCGAAAAAACCATTGTCATCAAAGCCGGACAATTTGCTGTCAGCCCACCTCAATATTGGCATCGTGTAGAGTTAAGTGATGATGCCCAATTCAATATCAACTTTTGGACAGAAGGTGATACAGGCAACAAGTCGATGTTCAATAGCTCAACGATACATACCAAACCTATTGAAAAGTTGTTTGATAAGCCAGATGAATCCTAATCTGGCTTTATTATTTAATAACCAATATTTAAAGCAAATTTTAACTTTTACGTATTGATTGGCAAGAAAGCTACCTAAATAGGTGGCTTTTTTGTTAATAGTGAACGCTGGAGTTTATAGTAATGATAATAATAAATAGAAATAATCATTAACATTCATATTAAATGAATGTTATTATGTTTCCAATTTGATGCTATATGTAAATTATCGTCAAATGAATTTAACCAATTAACCGATAAAGTCTACTTAGCTGCCAAATCCCTAATCTCAACCTTGATGCTAATCGGCAGAGAACTTTTAGGCAGTTATTAATAAACTTATATCAACGGGCAGTATTATTGTTAATTTTGGAAGCATGATTATATTTACAAACATTCATTTTAAATATACCTTTAAGGGGTTCAATCTATCTAGCCAATAGGAGCAAGATATGGGCGAGTATAAGAAGTATTGGTTCGGCTTACTTGCCGTCCTCATCATTACCTTTACCTTTCTAGGCTGGGGCGGCGTAGAAATCTATCGTACCGCACCCCCCATACCTGATCAGTATATTGATACTAATGGGAAAGTTTTAATCACAGAAGAAGATATCTTAGATGGGCAGTCTGCTTGGCAGCGTACTGGTGGTCAGCAGCTTGGTTCTGTACTGGGTCATGGCGCTTATCAAGCCCCCGACTGGACAGCGGACTGGTTACACAGAGAGCTTGTAGCATGGTTAGATATCAGAGCAGAAGAGCTCTATGGGCATGATTTTGCTGCTGCTACTGACGATCAAAAAGCGGTGCTAAATGCGCAGCTGAAGAAAGAATATCGTGGTAGTGCTGTCAATGATAAAGACCAAGTGGTGTTATCTGATACTCGGATCGCCGCGATGAATGAGATTGCACCGTACTATATAGGTTTGTATGGTAATGAGCCTTCGTTACAAAAGTCGCGTGAAAACTTTGCAATGAAGAACAACACTTTGCCAAATCTTGAGGACAGACAAAAGCTCACCAATTTTTTCTTTTGGACGACTTGGATGGCTTCTACTAACCGTCCTGGCACTGATGCCACGTATACCAATAACTGGCCACATGAGCCACTTATTGATAACGTTCCGACATCAGAAAATATCATGTGGTCTATCGCTAGTGTGGTATTTTTAATCGCTGGAGTAGGTTTTCTGATTTGGGGTTGGTCTTTCTTACGTAAAGAAGAAGACGTGAAGCAAGTAACACCCGATACTGATCCATTAACTAGGATTGCGTTAACGCCTTCGCAAAAAGCGTTAGCAAAATATGGGGTTTTAGTCGTCGCATTGTTCGTCTTTCAAGTATTTATTGGTGGCTTTGTCGCGCATTATACCGTCGAAGGCCAAGAGTTTTATGGTATTCCAGTTGCTGACTTCTTCCCTTATTCACTCGTACGTACTTGGCATATTCAGGCCGCATTATTTTGGATAGCCACCGCATTCTTAACGGCAGGGTTGTTCTTGACGCCATTTATCAATGGCGGTAAAGATCCTAAATATCAAAAACTGGGCGTTGATATACTGTGGTTTGCGCTCATTATCGTGGTCGTTGGTTCGTTTGTTAGCCAATACTTTGCCATTGCCGGTATCATGCCAGCAAAATACAATTTCTGGTTTGGTCATCAAGGCTATGAATTTATTGACCTTGGGCGCTTCTGGCAGATTCTAAAATGGGTCGGTATTTTATTCTGGTTGGTATTAATGACCCGTGGTTGTTTACCGGCATTTAAACAAGAAGGCGATAAGAACTTACTGGCGATATTCTTTGCTTCTGTGGTTTGCGTGGGTTTATTCTACGGTGCAGGCTTGTTCTATGGCGAACGTACGCACTTAACCATTATGGAATACTGGCGCTGGTGGGTGGTACATTTATGGGTAGAGGGCTTCTTTGAAGTATTTGCTACGGTATCGCTTGCCTTCATTTTCTATAACTTAGGTTTGGTAAATAAAAAGATTGCTACTGGTTCCGCCATTGCTTCTGCGGCACTATTTATGCTCGGCGGTGTACCCGGTACTTTCCATCATTTGTATTACTCTGGTACTACCACCCCAGTGATGGCAATCGGTGCCTCATTTAGCGCGCTAGAAGTTGTACCCTTAGTCGTATTAGGTTATGAAGGCTATGAGCATTGGTCGCTACAGCGTCAAGCGCCATGGATGAACAAACTCAAATGGCCTATCATGTGCTTCGTTGCCGTTGCATTCTGGAATATGTTGGGTGCAGGTGTGCTCGGCTTTATGATTAACCCACCGGTGTCATTGTTCTATTTACAAGGTTTAAATACGACTGCAGCTCACTCTCATGCTGCATTATTTGGCGTGTATGGCTTCTTAGCGATTGGTTTTATCTTACTGGTCATGCGTTATATTCGTCCAGATTATATCTTCAATGAAAACCTCATTAAAACGGGCTTTTGGGCGCTAAATATAGGCTTGGTATTGATGCTTGTGACCAGTTTATTACCCATTGGTATTTACCAAGCGTACGCTTCAATGACTGAAGGCCTATGGTACGCTCGTAGTGAAGGCTTCTTACAACAGGACTTCTTACAAACACTACGCTGGATTCGTACCTTTGCTGACGTCATCTTTATCGTTGGTGCGGTTTGTGTGGCGTTACAGGTGGTCAAGTTTGCTTTTGCAAAGCCATCACATGCAAACTACCAACCTGATAATCCCGTGAATGATTAACAAAATGTAAATCAATAAAGTGCTCATTAATAAAATATTGTAAAAACAAAAGGCTCTGCTCAATGCAGGGCTTTTTTATTGGCTAATTAAAAGTCTTTGATCATTTAGTCTTTTGAGAATTCATGATGTTATAGAAGACAACGTCGATTACCTCATTCGATATCACTAGAATAGTCTATATTTACCATTTAGTTTATACAGCCATGCTATTCTAATTTTATCGCTCACAGGCTAAAGGAGATGACCATGTTACGTTATGTAGGGTTACGCTATTTAGGTGTTTTGCTTTTGCTATCGATCATGCCGCTATCACTGGCTGAGGCAAGTACTAAAGGTAGTAATGATACCAGCAACAAGACTAATAATATTGTGCTGCCCAAAAAGCTCATTGTTGAATTGGTAGAAAAACGCTGTTCTTCACCAAAGCCTAATCCCAAAGTAAGTCCTGCTCTTGAGTATCGCTGTTCAGATAAGTACGAAGATGCTGATGGTGACGAGCAGAGCATGGATTATAGTCTGCGCTTACTGCCATTGATAAAAGAGGATTTTAATCGTGATGGCATTGAAGATATAGCTTTAGAAGTCGAATCTATGGGTCCATTGGGAGGGAGTGTTTATTCCAATAGTACGATTTATTATCTGCTATTAACTAAGAATAAGAGCATTATCAATGAACATGAGATATTGCTCTATGCACCCTTTAGCGAGCATATCGTTGAGTACGAAGTGAAGGGTAAACAAATTTATTATAGCGCAGTGCCTAACTATCGCTCGCATCCTGAAGCATATGAGGATGGTGAGCTGCTAGAGCCGGTACTTGAGTTTACGGTAAATTGGGAAAAGGGCAGTCCTATTAGCAGTGTTTATCGGGATAATTGCCGACTATCTCGTATCAAAGATAAGAGCTTGTTAGACCTTAGTCTTGGTGGGACGAGTCATGAAGATATTGATATACATGACTATACCCAAGTGATCACTGAATCCATTCAGGCAAATGGGCTAAGTATTGAAGCGACGTTATCAGGGTGCGACTTAAGTAGTGTTTCATACAATATTAATCCACAACAAGGCAAGTCATTACCGGTATTTTCAGAGGTTTTAAAGACTCTCATACCTCTAGCGCATCATACTAAGCAGCTAAAAACGTTACAAACGTTAGAAAAACGTTCGTCGCTAAAATTTGCTGAGAGAATACTCTTATATAGTGGCTGGCAAGCCATCGTGCACGTTGATAGAGAGGATGAAACACCACATATACTTATTGTGATTGAACAAACTGAGTAGGTTAGTCTCTTAAAAGATACGTGAAAGAAAGTGTTTATCGATATCTTGTTATGCTTGAATAATAAAGAGAAAACCCAGCTAAGAAATTCTTAGCGGGGTTTATTATTAGCAAGTTATTAAGCTTTCAAGCCCTGATTAAATATCTTTTAAACATTCTTACCGTGTTGCTTTTGCTGAATATCTTTTGCTAAGTTATAGCATTCATTGATATGGTCAGTAGCAATCTTCTTAAAAATCATATAGCCCATTGTGCTTGCGACCAGTTGACCACCTAATGGGATAAACTTAGTAACTTGCTTCGCAGCGATACGACCACCAAAGCCTTGAACGGTCTTTTTAACGATACCACGAGTTGCCATCAGTCCTGCAAAATCAACCGTACGATCTTTTAGCGCACTCCAGTGAATAGCGCGTGACTCTAGATCTACAGCAGCCTTACGGTCCTCAAGCAAACCAAAGCGCTCACTAATCTCAGGTAGCAGCATCGTCAGCATGCCAGCGTCAACTGCCACATCAAAAAATGGCACAGGAACGATGGCAACACCAGCAGAGATTCTGGCGCGTTTTTTGACCATAGCGATACATTCTTTTTTGACTTGCTCAAGATCTAAATTTGGATCAATAGTATTGGATAGTTTTTCAGCAGCGGGGGTGGTTTTCATAAAATATCCTTAAAGTAATTAAAAGAAAAAGCAATTAAAAGAAAAACAGTGAATAATAAAGCATCAAATATTAAATTAGATGGCAAGCATCTGATGTGCTTATAAGATGTTTACCATTTTATGGATTTATAAGCGCCATACAATCATTGCTTTGTAGCAAAATGCATAAAATTACGGTCACTGTGAACAGTTTTTGTAAATGAGGCGATATGCTTAAATTATGCTATAAGTTACGTCATTGTGACCGCCTAAATAATTAATAACTCTATACTGACGTGCTGAAAATTAACATTGTGACCGCCTGCCAAAGCCAGTAGAATACCGATATGCTAAATTTAACCCCCCGTTATACCAGCGCTCGTATCGACGAGTTGCCCGCCGCGTTGCAACCACTTGCCGCCCAATCATTTACCCTTGCTCGCCTATATGCGGGGCGCGGTATCACTGAGCCTGCTGAGCTTGAGACTCAGCTATCCAGTTTGTTAGCTGCTGAAGGCTTGCATGGCGTTACTGAGGCTATACGCTTACTAGATGCCGCCATTGATGAGGGTCAGCGTATTCTTATCGTTGGCGACTTTGATTGCGATGGGGCAACCAGTACGGCGCTAATGATGCGCGCGCTGACCGCCATGGGTGCCAAGGTTGATTTTCTGGTGCCTGACCGTTTTAAATACGGTTATGGTCTAACGCCAGAGATTGTCGAATTGGGTATTGAGACTTATCAGCCGCAAATGATCGTCACGGTAGACAATGGAATCTCAAGCCATGAAGGTGTGGCGCGTGCGCAGGCTGATGGTATCACTGTCATTATCACTGACCATCACCTCACGACTAAAGAGACGCCACCTGCTGAAGCCGTGGTCAATCCCAATCAGCTTGATTGCAACTTTGCTAGTAAAGCATTGGTGGGCGTTGGGGTGGCATTTTATGTACTTGGACGACTGGCAAAACTGCGCCGTGAAGCGGGTAAAACTACCGTACAAGTAAGCCAATATTTAGATTTGGTGGCACTTGGGACGATTGCTGATGTTGGCGTACTCGATAAAAACAATCGTATTTTAGTGCATCATGGGTTGAACGCCATTCGACAAGGACGTGGCTCTTTGGGGATATTGGCGTTACTTGAGCAAGCAGGTCGTGATCCCAAAAAACTACAGGCGCAAGACTTTGGTTTTGTCTTAGGTCCACGTATCAATGCTGCTGGTCGTATGGATAATATGCGCATCGGTATCGAGTGTTTACTAGCGGATGACTGGCAGACGGCGCAACGATTGGCGCAAGAGCTTGAGCAACTTAACCGTACTCGTCGCCAAGTAGAAGGCGAGATGCGTGAGCAAGCGGATAGCATCGTCCAAGCGTTAGCTACTGCTGCTACAGATATCGATGCTAATGTTAATACCAATGGTGATACTCACGAAAGCGCTGATATGATTATTCAGCATAAAACTGAGAAACCGGTTGTTAATAATCACAATCGCAGTATTGTGTTATATCAAGATGACTGGCACCAAGGCGTTATCGGTATCGTTGCAGGTCGCTTAAAAGAGAGTCATTATTTGCCTAGTATTGTCTTTGCGCCAGCGGATACTAAGCGCACGGGTGACGATGATGCTATTAAAGGCTCGGCGCGTTCTATCGCAGGCGTGCATATTCGCGATGCGATTGAACAAGTTGCCGAGCAAAATCCTGACTTAATCAGTCATTTTGGTGGTCATGCGATGGCAGCAGGGTTGACGTTGAAACGTGGTAACTTTGATGGCTTTGTGACAGCTTTTAACGACGTACTGGCACAGATGGATGATGAGGTATTCGCCGAGCAGAAATTTACCGATGGTCCTTTGCAAGCAAGCGACTTTAGCTTATGGTTCGCTGAGCATTTAGCGGATGCCAGCATTTGGGGACATGGATTCGCGCCGCCGATATTTGATGGTGTATTTGAAGTCTTAAACTTTAAAATACTAAAAGACAAACATCTTAAGTTATCTCTGCGTTATCCCGATGTGCAGTACCCAATTGAGGCCATTCAATTTAACTTTGATAGCAGTGCTTGGGATTACCGCGCCGAAAAAGTGCATATATTGTTTGAGCTGGACATCAATGAGTGGAATGGCAAACAAAGCTTGCAATTAATGGTTAAGGATTTGGCGGTTATTACTGAGGTCTAAAATTATTTCTTGTCGCTATTGAGCTAAAAAGGGCGTTAATCATAAAGATTAATGCCCTTTTTCTGACTTTACGTTTTGTTGTTTTTAATATAAAACTAATTATATTAAAGCGAATGTTTTTTCATCAGACTAATATCTGGGAAGTGCCAATCATAGCGTACTGCTAGCATGCGAATCACGAAAATAGTCATCATCGTCGACGCTTCTTTTATCCAAGGCGTAATAGCCATGCTTTCCATGACAAAATACAATATCCCGCCGATAATCGCTGCCGTCACATAAATCTCACGTTGCAATACTAATGGAATCTCATTACATAGCATGTCACGAATGACACCGCCGAACAAAATATTCAATACCCCAAGTAAGATACAGATAGGAATATTTGCACCCATTTCTTGCGCCACTTGTATACCAATTAAGGTGAAAATTGCTAGTGCCAAGCCATCAAAGAGTTTTAATAAGCCATCCACATGGCGCGCCTTTGGGTTACAAAATATCTGAAAGCCAACGGAAGTAATAGTAATGATTAATAGATAATTCATATTGACCATCCAAAATAATGGATAGCGATCAAGAATAATATCACGTGCGGTAGGACCACTAATAGCGGCAATCATAGCTACTAAAATGCAGCCGAACACATCAAAGTTTTTATGCTTTGCTAAAATCGTTCCTGAGACGCTACAGGCAAAAATGCCAAACATTTCCAGCCAAAACATAAATGAGGTTGGCTCAAATCGTGTGACAAACTCAGGGGTGAGGGCAAGCGGATTCTGCGTTACTGCATTAACAGCCGAAGTGGCAGTAGCAGCAATGTTAGAGGTAGCAGTCACGCTTAAGGGCGCGGCGAACAATAGATCAAAAGGTTGACCAAATAAAGTAATACAGCAGGCATTCAGCCACGCATAGACATTGACACTCATAATACTGATCATAAGGATTCACACAGAAAATTCGCTTAGTAAATTAACAGGCGGCTAAGCGTTTAGTCACCTGTTAACTTACTAAGCGAATGGAAGGAAGATGCCAATCAAATCTCAATGCCAGCATGCGCACGGCAAAGATGACAAACAGCATAGTAAATTCGTTTGCTATAGCGTCAAAACCCCAGTAGTCGAGCACCAAATACGTCAATGACCCTGCGACACTGGCAGTGATATAAATCTCACGCTGGAGTAACAAAGGTATTTCATTACAGATAATATCACGTAATAAGCCACCGATAATAGCAGTCCAAACCCCCATCATGACAGCGATAACCGGTGACATATCTTGCGCCAATGCCACTTTAAAACCGATAACGCTGAATGCTGCCAAACCAATGGCATCAAAGAGTTTGAGCGCATTATCAATCTTATGATACAGATGAAAAAATATTTGTAAGATAAGCGAAGTGAGGGTAATAACAATCACATAGTTAAGATCGGTCATCCAAAATAGCGGATGGCGATCGAGCGCCATGTCACGTAGCGTACCACCGCCAATGGCATTGACCATAGACACTAGGATACAGCCCGCAACATCAAAGCCTTTATGCTGAGCGAGCAACGTACCAGCGATAGCGCAAGCAATCACCCCAACCATATCTAATAAATATAGTAGAATATCGGGGAAAATGAAACTATTTATCATTGATGTTTTTTAGCCTCACCCATCTTTTGCAAATAATATCAGCCCTAGCATAATCAGCCCGATACCGACTAAGCCCAATGCCGAAGGTATCGCATTATTTAGCAGTAATATACCGCCAATTAAAGCAAATATAACCTCACTTGCTTGGGTAGAGTCCACGCCAGCGACTTCACTTGACGTCACTGCTTGCTCACGGGCATATAAAAATATACTTGTCGCCGCAACGCCTGCCAATAAAGCCACCAGCAAAGTATTGAATAGCTGCGAGGTAGCAGGCGCTTCAGGGCGCACTATCAGGCCTAAAATTAGCCAAAATGGTAAACTACCAAGGGTCATTAGCCATATTTTATTAAAGGCATTTTGCAGTAAGGTTGTCTCAATAGCAGGAATGCGAGCGATTAGATTCTGTAAGGCAGATGTCGGCTCAGCTATAGATGTATTGGTTTGTTGGTGAGACTTATTAGCATCGAGGTTAGTCGCATCATAGCTTACGGTAGATAAATCATACGCTTCTGATATGAGCGGTTGGTTATGATTATCGATATTATTTTGATGGTCGGCGCTTTCTCTTGCTTGTTGTCGCTCAGCAGTATGTTTGCGAGAGTTGTGGGAGACTTGCCAAACCAGTTGATTACCGATGGGGTAGCTAAACGCCGCAACCAGTGCAGGCAGAGCGCCATATAGCAGCATATCAGCCATTGGAACGGTATTGATATCGGCTAGGGCAGAGGCACGTAATCCCTCGCTGACGTTGACGAGTACGACGCCAATAAAGACCAGCAGCGCATAAAGAATGAATTTTTTATCAAAGCGTTGCCCAAATGCCAATAATACCAACAGACTGGTAACTACGGTAAACATAAAGGTCGCCGCGACGACCCAGCCGGCAACATGGTCGCCAGCATAACAAATGCCAGTATAAAATACACCAAAGCCGATACTACCGGTAGTACACCAAAATCGCCAATGCTGAAAGAAGATGGCGCTCAATTCTTTAATGCGTCCAAAGCCATGCTGCATCGTAATAATGACGGTGATGATTAACCACATAAATAAATAGCGCAGACTCGCTGACCAAAACCAATGGCCACCGGCACTACTCATCAGCTCATTTAAGATAAACGTGGAGCTAAAGAACGCACCGGCCAATAAGCCCAATAAAATTAGTTTGACCATCCATGTGTCCTTATAGCTGCCTAGCTATTTATTTATATTATCCATACAGATTATTTATTTGGAGCGTTTATTCGGATTTTTGGATGTTATTTACCTTTAGCATCCGCCCAAATAATTTTGTGTAATTGCAACTGGAAACGTACCGGCAAGGCATCGCTTAATATCCATTCAGCAAGCTCTCGCGCTAATACAGGCACATCAGGGCTACTGTCATTCTCGGCGACATTGAACATCGGTGAA
This sequence comes from Psychrobacter sp. DAB_AL62B, assembly GCF_028895345.1. Lineage (NCBI taxonomy): Bacteria > Pseudomonadati > Pseudomonadota > Gammaproteobacteria > Moraxellales > Moraxellaceae > Psychrobacter > Psychrobacter sp. DAB_AL62B. The sequence goes on along the minus strand of NZ_SAXC01000012.1, from coordinate 36,913 downwards.
AACCAAACCGTACCGACCAGCTTATCTAGCTTATACTCGATAAGTTTGGCCTTTACCCAGTCATAGTCTTCACGATTCATAATGACAAACTTAAGCTGATCGTGCTGAGTCAGATAATTAAGGTTTGACCATAAGTTTTTATCAACTTCGCCTGAGCTTGGGGTTTTCAGATCCATCACCTTGCTGACCGCTGGTGGGACGTTTTCGACCGTCAGTGCACCTGCGGTTTCAAGTGAGATTTCATAATCGTCATTCAGCAAACGTTTCATCAATTCAATGGCATTTGGCTGGGCTAAAGGCTCGCCACCAGTTAGACAAATACGCTTACACGGGAAGCTTGCGATAGTCGTCATGATGGTCTCAAGCGACTGACGCTCGCCACCACTAAAAGCATATTCGGTATCGCAGTAGACGCAGCGTAGTGGACAGCCAGTTAGGCGGACGAATATGGTCGGCAAACCTGAGGTCAGCGCCTCACCTTGCAAGGAATAAAAAATCTCGGTCAAACGTAACCCAGCTTCTGGATCAGTGACAGGAATCGCAGAAGTGCGTAAAGATAACTCACTCATAATATTTCAAATACAATTAGATGTTGACAAGGTGATTAAGCCTTTATCAATCGTAATAAAAAGGCGGTTTGTGGTACGTGTCGCTTTATGTCTGAATAAGGCTAAAACAAGAACAGGATTATAACGTAATGTCTGTTATTAAGCTGCTATTCAGCAACAAAAAAGATGCCGGAGTAAACCCCAGCATCTTTTTATTATTCAAAACAGCGAATGTATTGAATAAATATAGTTACTAAATGTAGTAACTAAATATAGTAACTAAGCATTTAGGCTAAACGTAATAACTCATTTACTGATGTTTTAGCACGGGTTTGTGCATCGACTTTTTTCACGATAATAGCAGCATATAAGCTGTGTGTGCCATCTTCAGACGGTAAGCTACCTGGAACGACAACTGAGCCAGCTGGTACACGGCCGCGATGGATTTCACCTGTTTCGCGATCATAAATACGGGTAGACTGACCGATATAAACGCCCATAGAGATAACAGCGCCTTCTTCTACGATAACCCCTTCAACGATTTCAGAGCGTGCGCCGATAAAGCAGTTGTCTTCAATAATTGTCGGGTTGGCTTGTATTGGCTCTAAAACACCACCGATACCTACGCCACCAGATAGGTGGACGTTTTTACCGATTTGGGCGCATGAACCAACAGTCGCCCACGTATCTACCATGGCGCCTTGATCAATATAAGCACCGATGTTGACATACGACGGCATCAATACTGCACCGGCTGCAATGTATGAGCCTTTACGAGCAACCGCTGGTGGCACAACACGTACGCCTGCTTCTTTAAATTGTGCTTGAGTCCAGTCAGCAAATTTAGTCGGAACTTTGTCATAAAACTGTACATGTTCGCCAGCTGCCATGACGTAGTTATCATTTAGGCGGAAAGACAGTAGTACGGCTTTTTTTGCCCACTGATTAACGACCCATTCGCCATCCTTTTTTTCTGCAACGCGCAATGTACCGTTATCTAGTTGCTTAAGCACTTGCTCAATAGCATCACGTACCTCTTGCGGCATAGTACTTGGGCTATATTCGTTACGGTGTTCAAAAGCTTGCTCGATAGTCTGTTGTAATGACATAAACATTCCTAAAGTTGATGAAAGGTAAATAAATATAGATATTGTAATTAGCGCGGTCTGGACTAAAAATTGCTTGCTTTATTTTTGCTAAAAGTCGCTGATTTAGCAACTTTTAGCAACTTTTAGCAACTTTTAGCAACTTTTAGCAACTTTTAGCAACTTTTAGCAACTTTTAGCAACTTTTAGCAACTTTTAGCAAAAACGTTAAGCGACAACGCTGCTATTAATTATCTGCGGCATTACTATTTAGCCAATCTAAGATATCTTGATAGACCACATTATTGTTCTTTTCATGGAGTGGTTCATGGCGCATGTGAGGGTATAGCTCTACAGATACCTTGCTAAAATGCTGTTTTTCTAAACGGCTAGCAATTTTGCGAATGCCACGGCCCATATCACCGATAGGATCATTTTCTCCACTTATCAGTAACATTGGGAAGTCTTTGGCAATCGTTGAGGCCCAATTTTTATTTAAACCAGCTTCCATTAGGACAAACAAGGTCATAAAACCGTTGTTGGTAAAGGTAAAACCGTTTAATGGGTCGGCTTCGTACGCTTCGACGGCGGCGGGGTCTTCATTTAGCCACGCAAACTGTGAGGAAGAAATACGATTGTTAAGCTTACTATTGAGCACTTTGTTCATCGCATTAGCAAGTATGGTGTTTGGCTTTTTAGGCGCGGCTTTTGCCAGTAGCTTATTAACAGGTAGTAATACTTTAGTCAATGGATTGGCATCCGCTGTGCCCATGAGGATTGCGCCTGTAAAGTCTCGTGCATGGTGCTTAAGTACGTTGCGTACAATAAACGAACCCATCGAGTGCCCCATCACAAAGTGAGGAACAGTTGGATGACGAGCTTTTAAGCTATCTGCCATGATGATGACATCTTTTAATAGCGACTGTACAGGATGCTCATGCCCAAAAAACCCCAAGTCTTTGGTAGATTTGACAGTTTTTCCATGACCAAGCTGATCATAAGTGGCAACTGCGATACCGTGATCGGCTAAAAACTGTGCGAAATCTGCATAACGACCGCTATGTTCTGCCATGCCGTGAACTATCAGCAGGGTGGCGGTAATAGTGGTATCACTATCACTTGGCTCAAAAAAATTGTGATGTAGATAATGAGTATTATCAGAGGAGGTGATTTGTTCAGAGTTACTCATAAGAATCCAGTCCTTGAATGGTTAAGAATACGATGAGATAGATTATATATATTTTATGGCGTCATTATAGGGGTAAGTTATAGCCACAACCAATTTAATTATAGATTCTAGCAACATTAGTGCATTAATCTGGTTCAAATAAGTGTTCTCATTAAGTAGTTTAAGCCCATATTACAAAAACAGCCGCCATAAAAAAACCCTCATCAAAGTGATGAGGGTCTTGGCAAATGCCATAATCGAATCAAAGATGACTCAAAAAATTTACTACTAAAATATGGCTCTCCAACCTGGGCTCGAACCAGGGACACACGGATTAACAGTCCGTTGCTCTACCAACTGAGCTATTGGAGAATAAGCTGTAAGTGTCTAATTGCTTACAACGAGCTTAGGAAGTCTCTAACGAGTTCTTGCTAAGTGGGGCGTATTCTAGCAAAGATAAAAAATAGGTCAAGCTTTATTTGCATATTTTTTTATAAAAACGTCGATACTGCGATAAACGATGACAAAATATTTTATACACCAAATTTGTCTACCGTTTTATCTATATGCCCGTTTGCGAAGTAACAACAAATTGAGATGCTTAGTTATACTATAATTATTTAGATTTGATAAATAAACGAAGCTATTGGTTAATTAAACAGTGATAATCGATTATTCTTGATCGTCAGTTTTTAATGACTAAAGATAGATTAAATAGGCATTTATCAAAACCAAATTGTATATAAGACAGCAAGTCAATAAAAGGATATTTACGATGACAGCGACGCTTAAAAAACAGCACATTCTTATTACTGGTGCGACCTCTGGCATTGGTTATCAGTTGGCAAAAGACTATCTGCAAGAGGGGCAGCATGTTTATGCCGTCGGTCGTGATGAGGACGCATTGTCTGAGCTAAAATCATTAGGAGCAGAAACCATAAATTTAGATCTCATGGATCGAGATAAAGTGATTGCCGCTTTTGACAAAATTAGTGACGTTGATTTGGCAATTTGTGGCGCGGGCATGTGTGAATATTTGGATATGCCAAACTTCGATAGCAGTGCTTTTATGAACGTTATGTCAGTGAATATGGGTACGTTATCACATGCCATTGAAGGAGTGCTGCCAAAGCTGATTGCTTCAAAAGGTCGTTTGGTGGGTATAGGTTCCGCATCGGCCTATGTGCCCTTTGCCCGTGCTGAAGCTTATGGTAGTTCGAAGGCGGCCATCCATTATCTAATGAAAACCTTACAGATTAGCCTGGCACCGTATGACGTGTCGGTCAGCTTGGTGGTACCCGGTTTTGTCGAAACACCGATGACCAAACAAAACGACTTTCCGATGCCATTTATCCAAACGCCAGAGCAGGCAAGTCAAGCGATTCGAGATGGTATAAAGAGCGGTCATGATGTCATCGAATTCCCCAAAAAACTTACCTTACCCTTAAAAGTATTAGGGACGTTACCAGATTTGGTCTGGAAGCAAGTCAGTGAAAAAATGAATAAAAAACAATAAATCGTGATAGATCCGAGAACATAGTAAAAAAATAACGTAATAAAGAAAATAACAAGGAACGCCTTTATGTCGTTTATCCACCGTAAACGTAAAAATACAGAAATAATGGCTAAAAAATCTAGCAGCGTTTTACAAGATTCTTCCAACGTTCAAGCGAAAAAGCGTATCGCCATCATTGGCTCTGGCGTGTCAGGGCTGACTTGTGCTCATTATTTAGCGCCGCAGCATGATGTCACAGTGTTTGAAGCCAACGATTATATTGGTGGCCACGTGAATACCATCGATGTGACGCTACAAGAGGGTAAAAAGGCAAAGCCAAGCAAAGTAGAGAAAAGTGCGATAGATACTGGCTTTATTGTCTTTAATGAGCGTACTTATCCTAACTTTTTTCGTTTACTTTACGAGCTGCAAGTACCGTTTCAAGCAACGGATATGAGTTTCTCAGTTAAAAATACCGCGCGTAATTTTGAATACAATGGTCATACACTCAATACTTTATTATCGCAGCGCAAAAATATTCTTAACCCTAAGTTTTGGGCATTTATCACTGATATTTTGCGGTTCAATAAACAGGTTCGTCAGCTGCGCCAAGATTATGATGGGGCTCGCGCGCAAGGACACGATCTCAGTGTCTTTACCGAGCAAACGCTAGGCAATTATCTTAATATCAGTAAATTCGGTGATTTGTTTACCGATAATTATCTATTACCAATGGTGTCCGCTATTTGGTCAACCAGTTTGAGCGAGGTACAAGACTTCCCCTTGGTTTTCTTTGCTCAATTCTTTGATAATCATGGCTTGCTGGATGTAGTCAATCGTCCGCAGTGGTTCACGATAAAAGGCGGCTCCAAACAGTACGTGAATAAGCTGGTAACACGCTTTGTGAAAGCTGGCGGCAGCATTCGAGTCAACAGTCCGGTGCAGTCTGTTATTCGTCATGATGAGACAGTCACTTTGACCGTCATTAATAGTAATGAGGCCGTTACTAAAGACAATAAATCTGTGCAACAAATGATTTTCGATGAAGTTATCTTTGCTTGTCATGCGGATACGGCGCTTAAAATAATAAAAGACGCCAGTCCTGCTGAGCAGGAAGTACTGAGTCATTTCAAGTTTACGAATAATACCGCTGTCCTGCATACCGACACGACCGTCTTGCCGAAAAAGCCACTTGCATGGGCAAGTTGGAACTATTTAATTGATGATAAAAATTCTACTCAAAATATCAAAGGACAGACGCAAGCTTCAGTGAAACCAGTATTGACCTATCATATGAATATCTTGCAGCGTTTAACCAAGCAGCATAATTACTTAGTGACGCTAAATCACGAGGTGGATGAGAGTCAAGTTATCAAGCGAATTGACTATAGCCATCCTGTATTTAACAACGAGACGATTGACGCGCAAGCTCAGTGGTCGCGTATTTCTGGTATTGGCTTGCATACTCATTTTTGCGGTGCTTATTGGTTTAATGGCTTTCATGAAGATGGGGTGCGCAGCGCTCTGCGTGTTTGTCAGGCATTAAAATGCAACATTGATATTAAGGATAGCGTTGACCAAAGCCATCTGCCGGATGCCGAGAGTGCGCATACACCATTTCGCTATAAAGACTTGCCGATAAAAGCTGACAAACAGTCGCGCAAACTCAAAAAACGTCAGGTAGTGACTGCCACTACTAATCAAGAATTGGTGGAATATATCGCGACTTTACAGCCAGATGCTGAAGCATTTAATAAGAAAAAACTGGGTTTTTTTGCTCGTCGTAAAGCCAAAAATATATAGCAGAATTAATGGGAGAGAGCACTATGACTGGTTCAACGCCTCCGTCTGACAGGATATTAAAGCAAGCGTCGCCTCATGATAATGTAAGCTTGCCGCACCAACTGTTTCATGGAACGACATGGCATAGTCGGCTGTTACCGAGTATGCATAAATTTGCTTATCCTTATCGCTATTGGGGCGTCAATATTAGTGCGCTAGTAGCAGGACAAGCACTTCCAGAAGTAAATGTGGCATTCCTTAGTAGTCATAAAATCCTAAGAAAATTGCCGTTAAATGCATTGTTAGCAAAAAATCTCTTATCACAAAAAATGCTGTCAAAAGGATTGCCGTTATTTTCAGCAAAGAAAAAAGCATTGCAGCAATTTTATCCTGGTGATTATTTACAAGGGCTAAATGTACAACAACCAAATAGCCTAAGTAATAATGAAAATGACGATAGCCGTTTAAACCCTATTCAAGCACTTAACCATCGTTTGAGCCAAGCATTTATTGAACAAACAGGTAGTGCGCCAGCAGGCGATATGATTGGTATGGTTGTTTGCCGCAATGCCGGTATCTATTTTAGCCCAGTAAACTTCTACTTGGGTTTTGATATGGAGCAAAAGCCAACCCATTTATTGGCTGAAGTATCGAATACGCCATGGGATAAACGTCATTATTATGGGTTTTTATTAGATGGCGCGAATACTGAGTTTTGTCACGATAAAGACTTTCATGTGTCACCTTTTAATCCTATTGACCAGCAGTATTGCTGGCAAGTGGCGATAAAAAGTGCAGTGAAGTATACAGTCAAAAATGAGAATAAAAAACAGTCAGATAACGGCTTGCAAGTTCGTATTGCTATTAATATCAGTGATGAACGCGGTGAGGTATTAAAAACCGGCATAAAGATGTCAGGTACTCCAATGACAGCGACGACGATCCGCGAGAGCTTGCGTAAAAACCCGCTGATGAATGTGACTTCTTTAACACGTATTTATTGGCATGCTTTTAAACTCTACGCGATTAAAAAAGTACCTTATATTAATTACGATGAAAAGTTAGCTGATAGCCAACAGCAAAATGAGAGTACTCAAAAGGATATTTCTTGATAGTTAGAGTTTTAGATAATGGCTAGATAACTATTTCAACAGCTAGCCACCGCCAGCTCAATGCCAAAATTTAGAGCGCTTAATTTAGAGCACTTAGACAAGGATGAATAAATAATGTCAGCACGACCGACCGATCGAGCACCCGCTTCAAAACTAGGAAAAATGACCGCGAGCATGCGCCGAACGGTCAATGACAGTACGATTTTGCAACCAGTAACCAACAGCGTGAGTTATTTAGCAAAACAAGCCATATTTCGTGCTCTAAAACATATTCAATTTGGCAGTATCACTATTATTGAAGACTTTGCTGGACAGCCGTCCAAGACTCATCATTTTGGCAGTAAATCTTCTAACACCCAAAGTAGCTCAGCCATTGGTCGTCATCCATTAGACGTGACGCTCATGATTCATGACAGTAGCGTTTATCGTCAATTACTGTTTGGTGGCTCTATTGCGCTAGCGGAAAGCTATATCAATGGCGAATGGGATACGGACGATTTAACGGGATTGATTCGATTGGCGGCGCGTAACTTAGCCGTGCTCAATAAATTAGAGAACCGCTTTGCTGGGATCAGTAAAACCTTTGAGAGGGCAAATCATAAGCTGCGTAGTAACGATCAGTCTGGCTCAAAGTCCAATATTCTAGCGCATTACGACTTGGGTAATGATATGTACCAGCGGTTTTTAGATGATACGATGATGTACTCATCAGCGGTCTATAAAAACCCAGAGGCGACATTGGCTGAGGCGCAGCAGCATAAACTGGCGCTTATTTGCCAACGCCTACAACTTACAGCTGAAGATCATGTAATAGAAATTGGGACAGGCTGGGGTGGTTTTGCTATCTATGCCGCCAAGCATTATGGCTGTCAAATAACGACGACGACTATCTCTGACGCGCAGTACGAAGAGGCGCAGCGCCGTTTTGAAGCGGCTGGACTCTCTGATAAAATCACCCTACTCAAGCAAGACTATCGTGAGCTGGCAGGGCAGTACGACAAATTGGTCAGTATTGAGATGATTGAGGCGGTCGGACATGAATATTTGCCGACGTTTTTTGCTAAATGTAATAGCTTGCTCAAACCAACGGGTTTGATGGTGCTGCAAGCAATTACTTTTAATGATCAAAACTATAAAAGCTATATAGAATCGGTGGATTTTATCCAAACTCATATTTTTCCAGGTGGGTGCTTGCTGTCCAATCAAGAGCTGAATACACAGTTCACAGAACAGACAGATATGGTCATTAAGCAGCTGCACGATTATGGTTTTGACTACGCACATACTTTGCGAGATTGGCGCATAGCATTTATGGCGCAGCGCGAAGAGATTAAAGCGCTCGGTTATGATGAGGCTTTTATTCGCTTGTGGGCGTTTTATTTTTGCTACTGCGAAGGCGGATTCTTGGAGCGGACGATTGGCGTGGTACAAGTCACGGCGGTTAAGCCAGACAATATCGATACACTACATTTTTCTGATTTACCAAGTGCCGAGAGCATAACTGCTTAATCAAACAATAAGTTTGAATCGCATATATGTAACTCATATTTCATATTTAGCGAGCATCATAAAAGGATATTATCATGGGTTATATATATATTTATCTTGCTTCCGTTGCTATATTTTTGGGCATCGATGCGGTTTGGCTCAAGACAATGACTGGTCTTTTTTATGAAAAGCGTATTGGGCATTTGCTCGCCGATGAGCCCAATATGATTGCAGCTGGCGTGTTTTATATGTTCTATCTGCTGGCGCTGTGTATTATTATTTTATACCCACAAATCAAAGCAAATGCGCCGCTTCACCATATTTTCTTATTGGGCGCTTTAATAGGACTGATGGCTTACGGCACTTATGATTTTACCAGTTTAGCGTTGTATAAAGGTTTTACTATGGACACCGCTTTGGTCGATTTTGCTTGGGGCGGCATTTTAACGGGTTCAGTAAGTGCTATCGTGGCTTGGCTTGCTTATCGTTTTCATTGGTTAAGCTAATCTATTAGTTAAAGTGAATCGACTATATTTGCGCTGTGGCAATTGCTGCTGTATAAATAACACTTTAAATAGTTTTTACACCCGTTAAGGAACACTATGTCGCAATACAATACCAGCTCCACCGCTAAAAGAGTCCCATTAAACCATGAGCTATATATGTCAGTGCTTATGACGCCAGATATGGCCAATTTTATTGGCAACGTTCATGGTGGGGATTTGCTCAAGATGCTGGACCAAGTCGCTTATGCTTGTGCCAGTCGCTATAGCGGTAGTTATGTGGTGACACTGTCAGTCGATCAAGTAATGTTCCGTGAACCTATTCATGTCGGCGAGCTAGTGACGTTTGCGGCTAGTGTGAACTATGTCGGCAAAACCTCGATGGAAGTCGGTATTCGAGTAGAGGCAGAGGATGTACGTGCACGTACCGTTCGACATACCAACAGCTGCTATTTTACGATGGTGGCGATTGATGAGAACCGCAAGCCAACGCTAATCCCTGAGCTTGAGATTAAAGATGCCTTGCAACAATGCCGCTTTGACGCAGGCTTAGAGCGTAAAAAGCTGCGTATGGAAGGCTCGCAACGTATCAGCTGCGACATCAGTAAATTCACTAATAAAGTAGCAAGTGCAGAGTCTGCTCATTAATGCAGACAATGAACATACTCTCACCAAAACATTACTGATATATACAAGGTTTTTGACTACATTAAATGAAAGCTAAAGTGTCTAATAAAATCAGCTAGCGACTATATATAGCTAGTCTGGTTTTATACCTTAAACCATTCATTTATTGAGGCTCAGATGAGTTTAAAACCGTCAAAATCTGATGCAAAATCCGAGCCAATGCCGCACGCTGATACGAGCGGCATTGGTCGCCCTCGCGCTCCAAATCCTTTCAATGCTCCAGATGACATTCATTCTGACCAACCTAGATCTGTGCCTAATCCTGATGACAAAAAATCGAGCTCATTGGTAACGGTTCTGATTGCAGTTGGTGCCAATCTCATTATTGCCATTGCCAAAACAGTCGCTGCATTTATGACAGGCTCTGCTTCTATGATAGCGGAATCTGCGCATTCTTGGGCAGACGCGGGCAATGGTACTTTGTTGATTATTGCAGAAAAAAAGTCAATCAAACCTGCTGATAAAAGCCATCCACTCGGCTACGGTAAAGAGTCGTATGTATGGTCGATGATTGCAGCGTTTGGCGTCTTCATGGCAGGGTCAGTGGTTTCTATTTATACTGGTATTACCGAGTGGAATGCAGCTGAGACTGAAACCAACTATACCATCGGTTTTATTATCTTAGCAGTCGCCTTTGTACTAGAAGGATTTTCTTTAACACAGGCGTATTTGCAAAGTAAAAAACATGGCGAAGCGATTAATGTCAGTGCCATAGGTTATGTGATTGATACGTCTAATCCTACCTTGCGTGGAGTATTTTTTGAAGATTTGGCGGCAGTCATCGGGTTGGTTGTGGCGGCAGCTGCGATGGCAATGCATGCCTATACTGGTGAGCCATTTTGGGATGCGCTTGGGTCTATCATTGTTGGTATATTGCTTGCCGTTGTGGCAGTCTTTTTAATCAGTCGTAATCGCGATTTTTTAGTGGGCTATAGAGTCTCAGAAAAAATGCACGATTATATTTTAGCAGAACTGCTCAAGCATCCAGATATCGATAGCGTTTCTTACTTGCATTTAGAGTGGGTAGGTCCTAAGAAAATATTTATGGTCGCGGCGGTCGATATTGCTGGCAATCAGCATGAGCAAGAAATTGCGCACAAGTTTGAAAGTATAGAAAATCAGTTTCGTAGTCAGGCGTTGTTCCAAGAAGCTATTTTAACCTTGTCGGTCCCTAATGCCGAAATATTACGCTTGCCTGACACTGAAAATCCATAATAATAATGAGAATATAATATGAAAATTCCTTTAAAACTTCTAACGAAAAATCCCAACCATCATACACAAATAGTGTCGCCTTTACTGGCATTGGTAGTAGCAACTCTGATGGCAGGTACTGCTGTAAAAGCCAATGCAGAATTAATCGTACACAGTGACGCAAATCAAATTCAACAATCAGAAACAGTCAAGTCAGTACCTTATAGCGTGAATAATATTGATGATGCACAAAGTGTCAGCAGCCTGTTACCTACTGATATCTCTATTATTAAGCTTATGCAGGTGATGCATATTGATGAACAAATACAATCTATCGTCAATGGACAGCAAGCTGCTATTGAGGCGATTAATAGTCAAGCTCAAAGCCGTAGTCATCAACAAGTAAACGATAAGCAATTAAACAAGCGTCAACGCGAGTTACAAGATCAAATTCAAAACGTTTTAGGTCAGTATGCCAAAATCATGAGCAACGGTATTGGTGATGCGGCAGATATTCAAACCTTGACACAAGCCTATATCAGTGCAGCCAAAACTTACTACACGCAAGCGGAAGTTGATGCCCAAATCAAATTTTATGATACAGCTGTCGGTCAAAACATCTTAGCAAAACAGCCACAAATTACTGCTGCTTTTTTGAAGCACTCTTTACCTGATGATACTACTGAAACTGAAGCCCAACTAGGCGAGCTATTGCCGCAGATGAAGCAAATCGTGAAAGGTATTTTCTAAGCTTGCTGCTGCTAACCTAATTATTTTCAACTTAGTCGTTTTTAAATTCGATATTTTGAAGCCAGCTTAAAAATAAGCAAACATAAAAAAAGGTCACCATAGAGGTGACCTTTTTTTATGTTTAGCAAATAAGTTAATCTTATTTATTACAGTCTTATTTTTTAGACGTATCTTTTTTCGGGGCATTGGCACCGATGAACCATGCGTCTTTATCAATGATACGACTTGCTTCGGTGAATAGATCAGCAGTATCCTCATCGCCAGCATCACCTGCAGCTTCAATTGCTTCACGCAATTTAACAGCTACTTTTTTATAACGATCAGTAATCGCACGAACATGATCTTCCACTTCGGTGATATCAGTCGGGTAGTCATCTAAAATAGAATCTTTTACCACGCGACGGGCTGTACCATTTGGCTCACCACCTAAAATGACAATACGCTCAGCAATCGCATCTGAAACCTCACGAATACGCTCGGCAGTATCGTCTAGTAACTGATGCACACCGATAAAGCCAGTACCTTGTAGATTCCAATGACATTGCTTGCCATCTAGAGTCAAGTCGATGACGTTTGCTAGGTTGGCGTTTAACAGATCAGTCATTTTTTTTGCGGTTGCATCATCTATTCCACTTGCGTAACGTTCTCTCATATTTTGCTCCATTATTTTATTTTACTGATATTTGAGTTTCAATTAATAACTATTATCAACAGCTCTTTAAGTTTCTATTTATTAAGTTGTTGCTGACTACTTATGAATTCACTATCGATAATAACAGCTTAAACAAGAGATGAAACCCTGACATTTAGGCTTTATACAGAGGTCGTGTAATGAGTTTGTTAATCGTGAAAACCTTTGTAAACATAGTGGTTAAAATGGACGATCTGATAACAATCGGTGAACACACCAATATTTTGACCTTATTGAACTTAGGCGTATTTAACTTACGATTATTTAACATAGACATGTGGGTTTTAATCGGCTTAAAGTTTCTTGTCTTTTGGTCTAATACCTTTTTCTGCGAATTTATCAAACAGCTGTTGCTGGGTTAAGTTTACCGTGTCATTGGCAAATTCATAATAGTCGGGCTTCTTGTCTATAAAGATCTGGCTCTCGAAACTAAGGTTCGGATTTTCTTGAAATAATCCAAGCGATAGTACATAAGTCTCAGAGCCAAGCTGGTGATAATATAGGTTGGTGCCGCATTTATGGCAAAACGCACGCTCCGCCCATGCAGAAGAGGGATAGACCGTCATTGAGTCTTCGCCCTGAATATCAGGTTTTGAGTGACTATGTATCGCCATTAATGGTCCGCTTCCCCAACGGCGACACATCGTACAATGGCACGCCTCAAAAGTATTGATATCTTCTAATTCGATGGTGACGTTACCGCACAGACAGTGACCTTTCATAACTCGTTCCTTGATTAATTGTCATTGAACTATACCTGAGTTTTTATGATTTTTATTGAGTGTTTTTGCATCCATCTGTGGGCGTTTAACTTAATAAATGACCTTTAAAAATAATGATTTAACCCCATATTGTTATAAATCTAACCTTTTATAAATACCAGGAAGACAGCCATTATGCGAATGCCTGAACCGCGCTCGTCGCGTCAGTTAAACCAATTGGCCACTCAGCTGCAAGGCGAAGCTGAAATTAGTGGTGTTAATGCGTCAGGGACACAAATCTCAAGTCGCGCCTTTGAGATGATTACCGAATTTGAGCCAGCAGGCGATCAGCCGCAAGCGATAAAAAAGCTGGTTAACGGCATCAATTCTGGGATGGATGAGCAGCTATTACTTGGGGTGACCGGTTCTGGTAAGACGTATACCATGGCCAAGGTCATCTCTGAGTGCCAACGTCCTACCATTATTATGGCGCATAATAAGACGCTTGCTGCGCAGTTATATGGTGAATTTAAATCATTTTTCCCTAATAACGCGGTTGAGTATTTTGTCAGCTATTATGACTATTATCAGCCTGAAGCCTACGTTGCTGCCAGCGATACCTTTATCGAAAAAGACAGTGCCATTAACGATCATATTGACCAAATGCGTCTATCAGCCACACGTGCATTACTTGAGCGTCGTGATGCGATTATCGTCGCTTCGGTATCGTGTATCTATGGTTTGGGTGATCCAGAAAGTTACCTAAAAATGTTGTTGCATGTTGTGGTCGGTGACAAAATAGACCGTACTGCGACGATTAAGCGTCTGGTTGAGATGCAATATACGCGTAACGAGCTGGACTTTGGGCGTGGTACTTATCGTCTGCGCGGCGAGCTGCTAGATATCTATCCTGCTGAGTCTGAGCAGTTAGCTGTGCGTGTGCACTTATTTGATAATGAAGTGGAAAAGATCACGTGGTTTGATCCTTTGACAGGCAAAACGGTGCGTAGCGTGCCGCGTATTACTATTTATCCAAAATCGCATTATGTGACACCGCGCAATAAATTAGAGGCTGCCAGTCATACGATTCGGGCTGAGCTTGAGCCACGTTTAGAGTATTTCCGCGACAATAATAAACTGATTGAAGCACAGCGTCTTAAAGAGCGTACTCAGTATGACCTTGAGATGATTCAACAGCTTGGCTACTGTAACGGTATCGAAAACTACTCACAGCATCTCTCTGGTCGTCCATCGGGAGAAGCGCCGCCGACGCTGTTTGATTACATTCCAGAAGATGCGCTGCTATTCATTGATGAATCGCATGTAACGGTATCGCAAATTGGCGCGATGTATAAAGGCGATAGATCGCGTAAAGAGAACCTTGTGAATTATGGCTTTCGTCTGCCAAGTGCGATGAATAACCGTCCGATGAAGTTTGAAGAATGGGAGCGTATCAAGCCCAAAACTATTTATGTTAGCGCTACGCCTGCATTGTATGAGCTTGAACATAGCGAGCAAGTGGTCGAGCAAGTCGTGCGTCCAACCGGTCTGATTGACCCTGAGATTGAGATTCGCCCGGTATTGACGCAAGTCGATGATGTGCTATCGGAGATTACCAAACGCCGTGAAAAAGATGAGCGGGTATTAATAACGACCTTGACCAAGCGTATGTCAGAGGATTTGACCAGCTATCTAAAAGAATACGACGTCAAAGTCGCTTATCTACACTCGGATATTGATACTCTTGAGCGTATGCAGATTATTCATGAGCTGCGTACTGGTGTGCATGATGTGTTGGTCGGTATTAACTTGCTGCGTGAAGGTCTTGATATGCCTGAAGTATCATTGGTGGCGATATTTGATGCGGATAAAGAGGGCTTTTTACGTTCTGAGCGTGCCTTGATTCAGACCATTGGTCGTGCTGCGCGTCATATTAATGGTAAAGCCATTCTCTATGCCGACCGCATTACCAATAGTATGCAAAAAGCGATCGATGAGACGGATCGTCGCCGTGAAAAACAAGTCGCCTTTAACCTTGAACATAACATCACGCCAACAGGCGCGCGCCGTAGTATCACAGATAAAATTGATACAGGCGATGACCATGATGCCAACGATAATCAGATGATTCCCATTAAGAGCAATCTGCCTGATGTCGATATCAGCATCTTACGCAGTCCTGATTTGCTGGCCAAAGAAATCAATCGCCTTGAAAAGCTGATGAAGCAAATGTCGCGTGACTTGAAGTTTGAAGATGCAGCAAAAACTCGCGATAAAGTGCTAGAGTTAAAAGCGCATTTGATTTAGAAAGTAAGGTGTAGAATGTAAAAACAGTAGGGCGGGTTAACGGATAGTTAGCTCGCCTTATTTGTTTCGATACTGACCTGAGTGTCATAATTGCCAATATCACACGTAGTTTTACACTTTCTAACTTAAAATAGACACCTACTTTGTGTAGTATAAATTAATAAAAGATGGCCTATTTGACAGCTATTTTGAATTAATTACGTTTATAAGTTTTTGAAAGGGATATAGCCATGTTTGATATCAAAGCATTATTAAAAAGAGGGATAGAGAAAGAATTGCTCGATGTGGATGACTATATTTTCATGCCTGAGAGTATAGAGATTATGGTTGATGATGGTCAATTAAAATGCATCTTAAACAGTGATGGTCGAGTCAATATTTTTTACACTAAGCAAGGAATCACGGATGTGAGATCAGCGGCTCGTAAGCATCCATTTACTGCTTTTGAGACAGAACTGAATCACGGAATTTATGATGACATCATTCATGACTTGGTCAAAGAGGTGAATAAAATCCTTGATGGTAAATCTAAATATTTCCACCGCAGAGTTCTACCGGTAGCAGTGCCTCAGAGCCTATCGAGTGGTGGGGGCTTATAAAGAGTTAAAGAATAAATGAATAAGTATTATTATGCTTGATAAAAAAAGAGGACGTTATGGTTAATAACGTTCTCTTTTTGATTGAGTTATCCGTCATGCTTAACGAGGCAGCTTTTTAAAGCCACTACTTATTTAACGATACTAGAGTAACAACTTTGTAGTGATTTGGCGACGACTCTGGTCACCAATTGGGTACGATATTGTGGATCTATGGCTGCATTACCCAATTCAATGAGAGTCACTTGCTGTGGTGCTTGCTCACTTACGCAACCACAAACTCTACCTTTTACCGCTTCTTCTTGGGCGTCTGTCATAGCGACACTAGCAATACGCCACGCATTTTGGTTTTCAATCTGACTGCGACATTGATTATCAATAGCAGCCTTAAAAACGTTCATACCGATTTCGCTTGCAGTACCCATTGTATTGCCTGCATTGGTGTTTCCACCGGTTGTCGCACAACCAGCTAGGGCAAAAGTAGCCATTAACGCCGTTGAAATAAGTAATTTTTTCATGATATTCCCTTTGATGTTTGTTGGTATTGTTAGCGGTGCTATTTTACAGCGTTTTAACGATATAAAAGTAAAGATAAAAAACAAGAATAAAAAAAGAGGCTGTCATAAGCCTCTTTTTTTATAGTGATACAAGTTTTTGCTAAATGATTTTAACAGCCAAGTTTACCTTCAGCAATCAGTGCTTTTTTGCTACGAATTGGTGCAGGGCAATCTTCGCCATAATACTGGCGATCAGCAAAGTAACTTGAGCGTACCATAGGGCCCGCCCAAATGTTAAAGAAGCCAATCTTTTTGCCATAGTCCATATAGCGCTGAAATTCATCAGGATGCACATAACGGTCGACTGGTGCGTGGTTTTTACTTGGTTGCAAATATTGACCGACTGTAATCATATCCACATTATGCGCTTTTAGATCATCAAGTAGTGCATAGATTTCTTCTTCGGTTTCACCAAGTCCAACCATAAAGCCGCATTTTGTAGCGATATCAGGGCGACGTTCTTTATAGATTTTTAGCAAGTCTAATGAATGTTGATAATCAGAACCTGGACGGAAGGCTTTATATAAACGAGGCACGGTTTCGATATTGTGGTTAAAGACATCCGGCGCGGTTTCGGTTAATAAGTCCAAGGCGATATCCATACGACCACGGAAATCTGGCACCAATATTTCAATCAAGCAATTTGGGCTAAGTGCGCGAGATTCATTCAGCACTTCGACGAAATGCATCGCGCCGCCGTCTTTTAGATCATCACGGTCAACTGAGGTGATAACCGCATACTTTAACTTGAGACCTAAGATAGTTTCGGCAGTATGGCGCGGCTCATCTTTATCCAGCTCATTTGGGCGACCATGACCGACATCACAGAACGGGCAACGACGCGTACAGATATCACCCATAATCATAAAGGTGGCTGTACCATCAGAGAAACACTGCGCTAAGTTAGGGCAGGCGGCTTCTTCACAAACGGTATAGAGCTTTTGCTCACGTAAGGTGGCTTTAATACGTGCTACTTCAGCAGGTGAGGACAGCTTAACCCGAATCCAATCTGGCTTTTTCTTCGCCTCGATGGTCGGGATTACTTTAATTGGGATGCGTGCAACTTTATCATAGCCACGTAGCTTTTCACCTTGGATGGCTTTTTTTGGTTTTGCCCGAGCAGCAGGCGTGTGCGTTTGTACGGCGGCGTTTGTCATAATCAAATTATCTCTTAACCCTTGATAGGATAAGGGTTTATGGCATTATTAGAATGTTTTATGAATCGAGTTATTATAGCAGATATCAGGTCAGTAATTTTTAGACAATCGTATGAGAGCGACCTTGTTAAGGCTACTATGGATGAACTCTTTAGCGTAGTTTTAATTATTGATATCAATATCTAAGTCATTCAGCACTTCTATGGCGGCACGAAACGCTTCTTGAGTGGTAGGTGCGCCGCAATAAGGCAAACTATGCATCAAGACTTCTCGAATCTCAGCGACACTGGCGCCATTATTAATCGCACCTCGGATATGCCCTTTTAGCTCACTTGGGCTCTTTTGTGCAATTAAAAAAGCGATGGTGATTAAGGAGCGATATTTGCGCGGTAAAACTGAATCGTCTTGCCACGTACTGCCCCAAGCGTGCTCAATAATCCAGTCTTGCAAGGGTTGAGTAAACGCTGTGGCTGAGTCAAGAGAGCGTTTGACATGCTCTGCGCCCATTACTTCGGTGCGAACTTTTAAACCGTTTTCATAATTGGCATTTTGATTGGTGCTTTGATTGGCATTGTGACTAATACTATTAGCTTCCGTCTCTTTGTTTTCCATTATCATCCTTGATGTTGTGAGTAAATATAGTGCGCCTCATTGAGGTTTAGTTATTAAATAGTATACCAGTCGAGCGCGTTTTATTTAACTGTTAATCGAGATATAGTTTATTTCATACAGCGATAACAACGTGTAACAATAACAATGTCCTAAAGTAGCAATGCCGTATTCTTTTTTAAGTGAATAAACGGTCTTAACAGCACTTTACTACGAACATATATTTTGAATGTTGAGCGGCAAAATAAATCCTCAGTATGAAAATTTCAGAATTTATGATATAGGCACCATTAGTCATATTATTTATGGCACTATTTTTATAATAAATGTCCAATATGGCTCTATTCTGAGCCTTTTATTGGCTGAGCCATTAACATTTTGAGCGTTTTAAGCTATGATTGCACGAATAATTATTCAATGCAGTACATCGATGTAGGCTGTCATCCTGACTACTCACGTGATGTACTGGTCACCAACCGACGAGGACGACTATTGTGTTAGAAGCTTATCGTAAACATGTCGCAGAACGTGCTGAGCTAGGTACTGTACCACTTCCACTAAATGAGAAGCAGGTAGCAGAATTGGTTGAGCTACTTAAAACCCCACCAGCGGGCGAAGATGCGTTCTTAATGGATTTGTTAGAAAATCGTATTCCTGCCGGTGTTGACCAAGCTGCCTATGTTAAAGCGGCATTTTTAGCTGCTATCGTGAAAGGCGAAGCGACCTCTTCATTAGTAAGCAAGAAAAAAGCTGTCGAAATTTTGGGTACTATGCAAGGTGGCTATAATGTACAGCCACTCGTTGCTGCATTAGATGACGCAGAAGTCGCACAAGAAGCCGCTGAAGCTTTGAAAAAAACATTGCTAGTATTTGACGCGTTCAATGACGTGACTGAAAAAGCCGAAGCGGGCAATACTATCGCCAAAGAAGTCGTTCAATCTTGGGCTGATGCTGAGTGGTTCTTGAGCCGTGCTGCAGTACCAGAAAAGACCACATATACGACGTTTAAAGTAACGGGCGAAACCAATACCGATGACTTGTCTCCTGCGCAAGATGCGTGGAGCCGTCCTGATATCCCATTGCATTCATTAGCCATGCATAAAAACTCTCGCGACGGCATTACTGCCGATGTTGAGGGTGAAATTGGTCCAATGAAGCAGATCGAAGCGTTAAAAGAAAAAGGTCATCCGCTTGCTTATGTTGGTGACGTGGTAGGTACCGGTTCTAGCCGTAAATCTGCGACTAACTCAGTACTATGGTTGATGGGCGATGATATCCCGAACGTGCCAAACAAACGCGGTGGCGGTCTAGTATTAGGTAATAACATTGCACCTATCTTCTTTAATACTATGGAAGATTCTGGCGCATTACCAATCGAAAAAGTTGCGGTTGATAACCTAAATATGGGTGATGTATTTGATATCTATCCGTATGATGGCAAAATTACTAAGCATGATTCTGACGAAGTATTGTCAATGTTTAAACTAAACTCACCAACCTTGCTTGATGAAGTTCGTGCGGGTGGTCGTATTCCATTAATCGTTGGTCGTGGTTTGACCAATCGTGCTCGTGAATATATGGGTCTAGGTCATTCAGACGTCTTTGCTAAGCCAGAAGAGCCAGCAGATACGGGTAAAGGCTTTACCCTAGCGCAAAAAATGGTTGGTAAAGCGTGTGGTCTAGCAGGCGTACGTCCTGGTATGTACTGCGAACCAAAAATCACCACTGTCGGTAGTCAAGATACCACTGGTCCGATGACCCGTGATGAGCTAAAAGACTTAGCTTGCCTAGGTTTCCAAGCAGATTTAGTGATGCAGTCATTCTGTCATACCGCTGCTTATCCAAAGCCAGTTGATATCGAAACTCAGCATACGCTTCCTGACTTTATCATGAATCGTGGCGGCGTGAGCTTACGTCCAGGTGATGGTATTATTCACTCATGGTTGAACCGTATGCTACTTCCAGATACCGTTGGTACTGGTGGTGACTCGCACACGCGTTTCCCAATTGGTATCTCGTTCCCAGCGGGTTCTGGTCTAGTTGCTTTTGCTGCTGCGACTGGTGTTATGCCACTGGATATGCCTGAGTCTGTCCGTGTACGTTTCATCGGTGAGCGTCAAGCTGGTATCACGCTACGTGACCTAGTTCATGCCATTCCTTACCAAGCGATTAAAGAAGGTCTGTTGACCGTTGATAAAAAAGGTAAAATCAACGAGTTTAACGGTCGTATTCTAGAAATCGAAGGTTTAGAGGATTTAACCGCTGAGCAAGCGTTTGAATTATCTGATGCCTCAGCTGAGCGTAGTGCGGCTGGTTGTACGATTACTCTATCTGAAGCGTCAGTTGCCGAGTATCTGACTTCGAACATCACCTTGTTAAAATGGATGATTTCAGAAGGTTACGGCGATGCGCGTACTATTAGCCGTCGTATCGAAGGTATGCAAGAGTGGCTGGCTAATCCAAGCCTGATGCGCGCTGACGAAGATGCAGAATATACCATCGATATGACCATCGATATGTCTGAGATCAAAGAGCCGATTCTTTGCTGCCCGAATGATCCAGACGATGCAAAAACATTGGCAGATGTGGCTGGTGATACCATTGATGAAGTATTCATTGGTTCATGTATGACCAATATCGGTCATTTCCGCGCTGCTGGTAAATTGCTAAAAGATGTTCCAGCAGGTAGCTTGCAAACTCGTCTATGGATTGCGCCACCAACCAAAATGGATGCGCGTCAGTTGATGGAAGAAGGTTACTACAACATCTATGCACAAGCCGGCGCTCGTACTGAAATGCCAGGTTGTTCATTATGTATGGGTAACCAAGCACGTATCGCACCGAACTCTACAGCCGTTTCGACGTCAACGCGTAACTTCCCGAACCGTCTCGGTCAAGGTGCTAACGTCTATCTAGCCTCTGCTGAATTGGCTTCTGTCGCTGCGGTATTGGGTAAATTACCAACCAACGAAGAATATCAGCAGTACGCTGGTATGCTTGATAGCATGGGCGAAGAAGTGTATCAATACATGAACTTCGACCGTATGGAAACCTATACTGAAGAAGCGGATAAAATCAACGTTGCTCAGTTAACCTAAGCCGTTAATTTAAACGTTTTTAGTTTTTAAAAATAAGCCCCGTATCGTCATGATGCGGGGTTTTTTATGGAGTAAAATGTATGGCAATACAAAAAGTGTTTCTGAGTGCATCATTCTTCTATCAACTATTATGAAAAAAGAGAAATAAATGAATCTAATTCCAAAGTGTTTTATCTCGTATTCCCATGATGATGAGGCTCATAAAGAATGGGTATTAAAGCTTGCTACAAGATTAGTAAATAACGGAGTAGATGTAATACTAGATCAATGGGATATGAGATTAGGTGGTGACCTTCCATTTTTTATGGAACGTGGATTAACTGAAGTAGATCGAGTGATATGTGTTTGTACAGAGACGTATGTTTCAAAAGCTAATATGAGTTCTGGTGGTGTTGGCTACGAAAAAATGATTTTAACATCAGGACTGATGAAAAATATAAACTCTGAAAAAATCATACCTCTTATAAAGAATAATATTGCAATTGAAGTTACTCCAGTATTTCTTCAGACGAAAAACTATCTAGATTTTCGTAATGAAACTGATTACGAAAAAAAGTATATCGAATTGATAAAAGAAATACATGGAGAATCCATTAAAGCTCGTCCGGCACTAGGTAATAATCCTTTTGAAATATCTGAGAGTCAAATAGCATCTTCGATTGAAATTAGTAAAAGCCAACATTGTAATCCGAATTTTAGGGGTGTGGTTGAATTTGATTATGACAAGAATAATGGTCATTACATAATTGGCGCGGGTAATATGCAATTTGAGTTAAAGTTTTCTAGTGCAAGCAATGGATCAATACATGTTTATAAGAATCCAGCAAATATAGAAGGCCTAGCTTTAGCATATGGAGTTAGTTGTTTTTCAGATATAAATGATGCTTTAGCGTTTGATTATACATCAGATTCAATAACCCCTAAAACAGGTGAATTTGTTGTTTTGGTCAACCGAAGTGGTTTTTTTGCTACTATTAAATTTGGTAATATAAAAGCTAGAAGCCATGGAGCAGAAAAATCATCTGTATCATTTAAATATAAAATAAACCAAAATAAAGAAACTGGGTTCGAGTGAGTTTTCACATAGTAAATTACTTAATTAAAAAAAGTTGAATACTGGCGTTAAGGAAGCGCCAGTATTACCTTAACTAAGGTCTTACTTACCCTGATAAACCGGCTTACGCTTCTCCATAAAGGCGGTAATACCTTCTTTAAAGTCATCTGTTTTGGCGAGCATGGTTTGTTGATCCACTTCCATATCGAGCGCTTCATTCAACCCCATATACGCATGCGTGTTAATCATATGCTTCATTGATGCCAATGCTTTTCCAGGTAGATTGCTTAGACGTGTTGCTAAAGCCAGTACACTTGCATCCAAATCCTCTGCGCTGACGACTTCATTGACCAAGTTTAAGCGTGCCATATCTTCCGCTTTAAGCTTATCACCGAGCATGACCATCTCAGTGGTTTTTGCCACACCAATCAACTGATTCAATAAATAAATACCGCCAGCATCTGGAATGAGACCAATATTAACAAAAGCTTGTACAAACTTAGCGTTATCAGCAGCGATACGAAAGTCACAAGTAAGGGCAAGATTCATACCAGCGCCAGCGACAGCACCTTCTAGTTTGGCGATAATTGGTTTATGAATATTGCGCAGCTTTAAGCTAATCTCAGCCACTTCACCGACCATAAAATTTAGCTTGTCAGATAATGCGTCGCTTTCCATGCCATTCTCTAACATCTCACCGATATGACCGCCACTTGAGAAATGACCACCTGCGCCCTGTAAAATAATGACTCGTACTTGCTCATCTTCATCTGCTTTATTAAGCGCATCTACCATCGCATTCTTGAGTAGAGTGCTAAAAGCATTAAGCGTTTTTGGGTCGTTCATCGTGATGGTAGCGATATGATTTTCTGCTTGGTATTCAACGAGAGCTTGTGACATTTCGATATCCTTAGTTAAATTTTCTATATAAACGTTGTTGGTAAAAAATAGAGGTTGGCAATAAGTGTGACAAATAATGCAATGCTGATTACTATAGCAGTTTGGGATTATTATAAAAGCTGGTTTTGTGGGCGCTGAAGACACGCTTAAAGCAATTTTTTTATTTGCAGTTATATTTATTGATAAAGGTATAAAACCTTACCGTTCAAAAATAAGGCTACTAACTGTAGGGTGGTTAAATTATGCTAGAAGGCTGTGTTTCAAAAGGCTGTGTTTCAAAAGGCTGTGTTTTAAAGGGTTGTAGGTTATAAGGGTGAGGGACTTGCTCGATAATGTGCTTATTTTTAATTTATTAAACAAACAAGGAAGTGGTTATGCCAACGATTAATGTGAATAATGTCGATATTTATTATGAAGACAGTGCGCCCAATGACAAGCAAAAGCCAGTCATGGTGTTTGCTCATGGTTTGCTATGGAATACGAGTATGTATGACAAGCAAGTCGAATATTTTAAAGCCGGCTACCGCTGTATTGCCTTTGATTTTCGTGGACAAGGTCAGTCTGAAATTACCAAGTCTGGCTATGATATGGAGACACTAACGGAGGACACGCTTGCGCTACTGGATGCGCTAGATATCAATAAGTGTCATTTTTTAGGCTTGTCAATGGGTGGTTTTGTCGCCCAGCGTATCGCTCTAAAACGTCCTGAATTATTGCTATCGCTCACGCTACTTGAAACATCAGCCGATCCTGAAGACCCAAAAAACGTGCCACAGTACCGCAAGCTTATGAAGGCCATTCGTTGGTTGGGTATGAAGCGTGTCAGCCAAAAAGTGATGCCTATTATGTTTGGCAGCAGTTTTTTAGCTGATAAGTCGCGTAAGGCTGACCGTAGAGAATGGTTGTCTATATTACAAAGCAACCGTAAAGATGGGGTCATTAAGGCGACCACGGGTGTCATTGAGCGCACGGCAACTTATGATCAGCTAAGTGATATTAAAACGCCCACACTCATTATCGTTGGCGATGAAGATGCAGCAACACCGTATGCAAAAGCTGAGCGCATGCATTTTGCGATAGCAGGCTCTAAGTTGGTGGTGATTAAAGGCGCTGGGCATACGGCGACAGTCGAAGAACCTGAACAGGTGAATAAAGTCATTAATAAATTCTTAGCAAATTTTGTATAGTATTTATCGGTACAGCATTTATCAGTATAGGTAAAGTTTATTAGAAAAAAGCCGTTATCATTGATTTGATAACGGCTTTTTTTCAGGGGTTTTAAAGCTTTAATTCATAGATTCGACTAATAGCTTTGAGTTATAGCCGCGAAGTATAGTCATTATTGCCATCGTTAATGGTGCCAAACACGTCGGCTCTATTAACTATCTCAGTTGCCCAAGCGCGATGCGTAGCAGGCTCTAACATCGTATTATTATATTTAAATACTGCTTTTGCCTCGCTATGCAAGATTGCCTGCGCCTCATCTAAGATACTAAGCGGTACGCAATAGGCTTGTTGTACCAAAGCAATTTGGCTTGGATGGATAACGGTTTTGCCAACCAGTCCTAAGCTCACATCACGGGTCAGCTCTTGCATAAATAACGTTGGCTCATCCAAATATTCAAATACCGGTGCAGACAAATAAAAACCATGCGGCACAAAACAGCCAAGTAGCTGGTAGGCTAGCGTACCAACGGGCGTGTCATAGACAATGCTATTCTTAGGACGACGCAAACGCAGCGCCGCAAACAAATCATTGCCACCGATACGCAAGGTAAATACGGGCTGGCTAAATGCTTCTTTAAAAGCAATGGCCAACTCTTGATTATGATGCGGATTAAATAGCGCTGCGGTCTCAAGTGTCGGCATCAATAGCATGTCAGTATTTAAATTCTGACAAGCCATACGCCAATTAGACAAGCTATACATATCGACTTTGGGCATGACAAAACCATCAATCAAATCGATATGCGCAAAATGCGATAGCTGTTCTAACATTGCCGGATGACGCGGGCGCACAAATACCAATGGTCTGGTTGGTTGCTCGGTATGAATATCCGCCTCTTTTGATGGCTCATTGATGCTATCGACATGCGCCGCCCATGTATGCAGCAAGGTTTGCAGACGCATGAGTGCCAGCTCAACATCATTGTGGCTGACGGCATCTTCTAAGCAGATAATAATACTGTTAATCGTCGGTAATTTATCACGCTTAATCACTTGCCAAATATCTTGGCGCGTCGCTGGCATATATAAGCTGGCGCCCAACTGGTACGGATGATGCGCATGAGGCTTGATCATGGCATGACGCTCAGTGATGAGATGCGCATAAGACTGGGTATTCTGATAAAGGTTGGACTCGTTGTTTGGTATGTCTGACATAATGGGCATCGTAAATAGTGATAAATGAATGATTAGAGAGAGAAAGTGATACGGTAAAAACGCCAGCGCTAAGACGATAAATTATTAACGATCTGTGGCGCGCTGCTTGATAAGGGTAATTGCTTGATAGGGTAGTATTTTATCACCTAATACACTGATAGCGATATGTCGTTGCGCACATAAATGTCGTAATAATACGGTATCGGGATGCTCAGCGCTGGCCAGCAAAATACGCTCTGGATCGCGGCGCAATATCGCTCTTGTCGCCTCGGCAATGGTCGGTTTAATACGGTTGCGATTGGTGATGTTGTATTCTGCTGCCAGCTTATCGATTAAGTCCGCGGTCTGGTAGCGAGGTTGTTTATATGTTGGCAAGCATTGTAAAGGCGTGCTCAATGTACACCTTACGGCATCGATATGATCGACGAATGCTAAGCTATGATCTACCTCTATTAAGTTATCATAAAAGACACTGCGATGTAGCCCCGATTGCGGCTCGGTATATAAGCTACGTGAGATCAATCCAGACACCGTACTATTTAATAAACCTGATGGAATCAACCAGTCTTCCTCGCTAGCGGCAAGCCAAACAACACCAGCCGGATCAGCAAGGGTAAGCAGCGGGATAACCGCAGTATTATCAGGATTGCTTTGATCAGCAGCCCCTTGATGGAAAATGTTGGCAAAATTGGTATGGCTAGGATCGGCAAATGCTTCTAAGCTATGCGCTAACTCTTGATAAATGGCTCCCTTACCGGTCCAACCATCGATAAATACGATGGGACTGTCTGGGTGTCTGTCCAATATCATCTGCAAAGCAACTGGATCAAGACCGCGATCGCGAATGATACTGACGCCGTAATGCACACTTGGTAAAGAATAGCTGCTATTAATATCTGCCAACGCGCGCTGTAATAATACGCCAATCGGCAAACCTGCTCGCACTAAGCTAACCAATATTAACGGGCATTCATTATTGACTGTTTTCTGAAAAACATGCTTTAGCGTATAAGCCAAATTGGCAATATCAGTCGCTGCTCTTATCTTGCCTTGCTCTAACGCCTCGATATATAGCTGCTCGTGCATGGCACTTGGTGAGCTCTCTAACGTTAACATATCAGAATAATGACGCTGACCACTTTGGATTAACGCTTCTTTTTGGCTAACAGGCACATCGGCAACGGCGTCTTTATCGACAATATCGAGCAGCACAGTGACATCGCTGGCAAGATAGCTACCTGAGCCGTAACGTTTTAAATCGACTGTTTTTGTATTAGGGTTATTTGAGGTCATGGTAGAAATATTAGCACTCACTTAATGACAATATGATGGAATGGTGATGACGGTATGATTGCAATGAGAATAAAGGGTATATTATTAAGCTTAAAATTGCTCATGGAGCTGCCCATGATTGGGCATACCGTACCAGTCAAGTAATTGCAAAAATGGTAAGTCTGCCAGACTGTCGCCAAAACCGAAGCTTGGGCGCTGACTGTCCAAATGCTGTTCTAATAAAAACTGTACTGCATGGCGTTTATGAACTCCATGCGGCAATATCGCTAAATTATTAGCATTCACATGCACATAAAAGTGTTCATCAAAATTTGGTATAAATATTGGTAACTGTTCGGCCAGATCTGCCAATATTTGATGGTTTTTTTCTACGTGTTTGATCGCCAGATAAATGGTTAGTTCGCGGTCAACAAAAGTATCTGTATGCGGCGTAAATTTTAAGTCATCATTGGCAAGATCATTTTTTTGACTATACTTATGAATCCAATCAGTCAGCTGATTTAAGGTATCCTGTAGCGGGGCAAGGGCACTATACATATGCTGTTGCCATGTGTTTAGTAACGCGCCATCAGCCTTTAAAATTACTGCGCCATGGGTCAATACTTGCCAGCTATTAAAGGGCAACTTAACACGCTTAATTTCATGACGATCACGTGCTGTGACGGCTATTAATTCTGTGCTGGCAAGGAGCCAGTTAAAAAATACTGCTTGGCGCTGACTCATAAAACTTAACGGCTCATCTTGTTTATTGACTGTGGCGCAAACTAAGTTTTTAGGCTCAGTCGTTGGTAATTCCCATGCGTCAATTTTCCGCTGGGTCTGAAATAAAGTATCGTCCAAATCCATTAGTGCGTAAGGTTTGATGATATTTGGATTGGGTTGGAAAAATGGGGTAGTCATTAAGTTGTCCGTAAATGATGGGTTGAAAGATTAGAGCGTGACTTAAGACTAAGGACTCACCACCAACACATTATCCAAACCTTTCCACATGCCATCGACGCTATCAGCTGACGTCTCTACGCACAACACAATTAAGTCCCATTCATTGGGATCAACATTATAAGCAAAGTTGGTCATGCCAAGTCCATAATTATCGCTAAAGCTTAACATGGTGGTAATCGCACCACCAATGGCAATCGGCGAGCGCGTCAACGCACTAAAATTAACAATAGAGATAGTTCCAGAGTCTTGAGATTGCGCTATTGCTTGGTTTTCTAACCATTCAGCCAATAAGAATGGTAACCAAACAAATTCATTGCTGCCCAATACTAATATCTTTTTTGGTAACTGAGCTTTATCAAACGGCGTTTGTTTGTTAAATAATTCAAATGTAGTTTGAAAATTCGCCAGATAATTATCAAAACCATCTTTGCTATTTAGCGTTGGAAAACGTCCCCAATTACCGGTATTACCTAAAGCGTGACTGCCAGCTTCGGTCGTATCGACCGACGGCATGGTAATTGGCTCAGGATTGGGCGCATCCGTCCATGTCCAAGCGCCAGATAGCAGATGATGACGATAAAAATCAATATTTGGCAAGCGTTTCGCGACTTGATCAGACACAGCATCATCCGCGTCGGCTTCACCCTGATTCTGAGCTAGTGACCAATCAACCAATGTCGTTAAATGCACCTGCTCCAATTGCGTCAGCCCTGCGTTACGTAGCGCAGTGACGACATTGACGCAAGTATTACCTGTTGATGCTTCGTCGTCGACCATAATAAGGGTTTTGCTGGCAAGTAGTTGCGCTTGGGTGACTTTATCTTTACTTTGATAAATTAAATGCTGGCTGGCATGGCTGTGGTCTTCGCTAAAAGTTGTCAATAAAGCATCGATATCACTGTCATTATGCTGTGCGTGACGAGTAGAGTTGAGCAGTAATGCATTCGGGTATCGCGTCTGAAGTGCTTGATGAACGCCAGCAGATAAGCCAACGGCAGTTTCGGCCATACCAATGACCAAAATAGGCTCAGGTAAATCATTAGGGACTAAGTCAGCCAAATCAGTAAAGGCACTACGCATGGTGCTGGGCGCAACTGGAATATGACGACCTAGTACTTTTGAGACAAACAAAAACGCCCGTTTGGGGTTAATACGCTGGGCAAAACCAAGCAGGTCTTCTAGCTGGTATGATTCATCTTCTATTCGTTTGGTGGCAGTATTTATTTGATAGGTTAGATCAAGAGTGCCGCGTGGTAGGGTGATGGTCGCAGTGTATTTTTCATTAGACATTCATATTCCTTAACAGACTTCTGACGAAGTCGCTGTTCTCATATTATTTTAGGTGTTGTTATTATTGTTAGCAAAATTATTAACTAACAGCTACTAACCCTGACAGCCGACCAGCCATAGCGCCCCGCGGCTTTGCTTGCTGAGCTGTGGTGTCGACAATGGCACACTTGCAACCATTGAGGACGAGTTTTGATTATTAGTTAAATCAGCAAGGCTAATTCCGGCGCTGGTCAAGAGCGCAGATAATAACTGAAATTTCACGGCATAGTTCATATTTTGTGCATGTTCATGATTAAGGCTCGCCGTTACCATGCCGACAACTTCACCCGTTGGTAATAGCAGAGGACTGCCACTAGAGCCGGGTTGAATGGGCGCGGTGAATTGCATATAGCGAATATCATCGCCGCAGCCGGTCAGACCCGAGACGCAGCCTTGAGTTACCTGTAACTGACTGCTCACGCCAGATAGCGGAAAACCCAAGGTAGTCACGGTCTCGCCCAAGATATCAGCACACTGTTGCGCCAATGGTAGATAACTTGACAGCGGCTCGCTCACCCTAATAATCGCCGAGTCGCTACCGATATCGCTGAGCACTACTTGTGCCTCACGGTCAGGCTGTCCTTGCTGACGTATACCAATCATCGCGGCTGATTCAATCACGTGATAGCAGGTTAGCAGGTGATAAGCGTCTATGGCAAAGGCAGTGCCCGTCCATGTTTCACCGGCTTGTACTTGCCGAGGAGGGCGTGATTCGTTATTATTTTGTCCCTGCTGATTTTGTTGACGTTGGGCTTCTTGAATCAGTGCATGGGTATCTGGTGGACGGGTATCAAGGCTAACTTGCACCCGATGCTCCAAACTTACCAGCCCTTGGGTCGAGCTTTCACCAAGAGCACGACATTTAAACTGGCCGTTACGCTGGTATATCTCAAGCACGATAGCGGCTTTCACATGACGTTCCATCGCGGTAAAGTCATAACAGATAGCGCTATTATTTAGGTTCAAGCTAACAGCATTTAGTTCGACCGCAGGCAAGTTGAGGCTTGGCTCTGCATAGACATAGACTATTAATTGTAAAAAACTGATGCCTTGTGTACCGAACAGCATCTGCAAATTTAGCTGCCATTCGCTCGGTGTGTCGGTACTATCAAGACGCGCCCAGTCTTTGGGTTCATGCAAGTAGGCTGGACTACAGGCAGCCTTACGCTGCTCATCTAAAGGTAGCCATATTAGCCCCAGCTGTTGACCAAATTTTAGCTGATTTGTAGTAGCAAAGGCGACTGAACATTGCGCTTGCTCGATAATTGTATTCGCGCCTAACACTAACGTCGTCTGTGCTGTCATCGCCCGGCCTCTAGTCAATATTATGCCATATTATAATAAGGTTTTTTAGTGGTTACTCTGGTGAGTAGTACTGTTAATATACGCTTATAGTAACGGTTTTATAAACGGCGTGGGTCAGAATTTTCACATCATCTAGCGATGCTATACGATGTGAAATGAGAAGATTTTAGGCACTATAGATTTTTTATCTTGATTACGATTGATAGTAATTAATGGTTTTATTTCATAACTTTATTCAACTCATCACTTCATCTAATAGATTCATTCTATAGATTGTTCTTCAATCTTTACACTCACCATAACTGAGCGTACCTGACAAGGTATAATCTGCTGAATGATGTCTGCTAGCTTAGGTTTATCAGTTAAGCCCAGCCAGTAGCCAAATCCTACTTGCGTTAAGTCCACACCGCTATGGGTAGTGTAATCGATGCCACCAGAGGGGCGACTGTTAATCTCAAGCGCACGGTGCTGACCGTCATCGTCGGCCTTGGTCTGTACGCTGACGATACCATCACAGCCGAATGCTTTAATGAGTGGAATGACCACATCCATGACCGATTGCTCGTAGCCAATATGCTGGATTTTCCCTGTTTTATAACGAGTGATGGCGGCCAATACTTCACCATATTCGCACACCACATCGATAGAGTATTCTTGCCCTGCCAGATAAGGCATCAGTAGCATGGGGATAGGGCGCTCATGGACCATTTGACTGTTTGTATAGGCACTTATAAACTGAGCAGTGCTGATTTTTTTCTCTTCAGTAAAGTATAAATGCTCAAAGCTATCGTATTGCTCGCCTGTTTCTTTACCCGCTTCCTTATCCTTGCCCAAACGCCAAAATCCTTGTGCAAAGATACCTGTGACTGGTTTAACGCACAATGGCTGATGACCATGCTGAGCGAGTAATGCTTCAAGCTCTGCGACATTATCAAAGCGCCAAGCATCTGCGACAGGGATATCGTGCTGATGACACTGCTGCATAAAGGCAAACTTATCATCTATCGATTCTAATGCGCCAACGCTGTTCGCACCTGTTAATAAGCGAATGCCAGCTGCGCTAAATACCGCACGATGGGCTTCATAATCAATACCATTGCGTCCCGTTAATAATACTTTGACCTTATCTTGCTTAGCTTGTTCTAATACGAACTGCCAGCGCGGTATCGTTGCTGTAGGTAAAATTGGCGGTTCAATGCCTAAATATTCATCGCTATCAGCGACAGTATTAGAAGGTTCATAATAAATTTTGTCCGCAAATTCAAAAATCTCCGGTCTATCGTGGCGGTGTGAAGCAATGATGGTAAAGGGTGTATTAGATTGGGCTTTTAGTGCCTGTAGACTGGCTAGCATATCGCGCTGGCTTGACTGACCCTCAGCCAACCAAACCGCTGATGGATTAATTTGGCGGTTACTGGTGCGGGTATTCTCAGTTCCAGTTCCAGTTCCAGTTCCATTATCATTGCTATTATTATTGATTTGATTATCCATAATTCTCTCAGCGCTATCGTCAGTTATTAGTAAAAATATTTTTTTGATAATTCTTTCAATACTTTATATGATCGCCATTATATACAAATGCGACAAGATATAAATACTTGTCAGAAATATCGTTAATGGCGTAATAGGATTGTCTTAGCCACAGTACCGATTAAAAAATAGCCAATATCCATGCTACTATATGGCGATAGTCAACATAACAAATTATAATTAATATTAAGGATAAATAATGAGCCAAACCTTGATTGCCGGAGCAAACGCACCGCTACCGAACGATAATATCAGTATCCGAATTATGAGCCAAAACTCTATCGATTGCGCAGCCTACCGCTTGACGACAGCTGGTCGCGTTCGCGGTGACGGCGATATGATTTTTTATGGTCAGACACGTAGTGATGATGGTAGTGTCAGCTTCCGTGGTCATGATAGCGACGGTTTTTTTGATATTAATTTGCCCGCACAATCTGCTGCTATTGACAAGATTGCCTTAGCATTCTCTAGCAGTCAAACTTTAGCGCAGCTGGGTGATGTTGATATCCAAGTCTTGCAAGGCAGTCAAGTGCTGCTGACTTGTCAGCTTAATGCTGCTGGTCGCAACGAAAAAGCCATTATCCTAGCAGAATGCTATCGCCGACAGGGCAGTTGGAAATTTCGTTTTATTGCCCAAGGTTTTGAAGGCGGTCTTAAGCCGTTATCGGAGCATTTCGGCGTTGAAATTGCTGATGAGGCTCCGGTTCAAGCGTCGCCCGCTAATAATGCGTCTATCAATACGCAAAAGCCAGCGAGTACAGGGCAAGCTAGCAGTCCACCACCGATTCCTGCTGGTAATACCAGCGCATCTTCGATTAACTTAAGCAAAATCACCTTAACTAAAAATCAATCTAGTATTAACCTAACTAAGCGTGATGACTTTGGTAAAATCTCTGTCAATCTTAACTGGAATCAGCGTCCAGATACCAGCAAGCAGGCACCTAAAAAAGGCTTATTAGGCGATTTGTTTAAACAACACAAAGCTGGCGGGATTGATCTTGATGTTGGCGCGATGATTCATCTTAAAAATGGTGAGAAAACACTCATTCAAGCATTGGGCAATCGCTTTGGTAGTTTAACGTCAGCGCCGTATGTGTGTTTGCGCGCAGATGATAGAACGGGGCAGACCAGTGGCGGCGAATGGCTGGATATTAATGGTCAACAGTGGTCGCAGATTGAAGAGGTCTTTATCTTTGCTTTCATTTATGAAGGCGCACCCAATTGGGCGCAAACGGATGGCGTGGTCACTATTCATGTCCCTGAACAGCCACCGATTGAAACACGCCTGACAGAAGGTGCGGGTAATTTGCCTATGTGTGCCATTGCTCGTTTGGTCAATCAAAATGGTAGTATTAACGTTGAGCGTATTAACGAATACTTTAAAGGACACCAAGAGATGGATAAGGCCTTTAATTGGGGCTTTAGCTGGAAGCGTGGTAGTAAATAATTTTTTCGATATTAATGTCAAAGTAAAGTATTAAAACCAAAAAATCAGCCCCTCTATTACTAATAATAGAGGGGCTGATTGCTTATTGATAACTAACAGTGCTTATAAACGTTATTAAGCTAATTAAGCATGCGGTGTAATAGCAGGCATTAAGTCATGAAAGGTACGACCTGAAGCGGTTTCGCCAATCGCGTGCATTTTCCATTCGTCATTATGACGATAAACTTTTGCCATAATCATCGCCGTATGAGTACCTTGTGACGATAAGTTATAACGCGCGACTTCACTATTATTATTGGCGTTAACGATACGGCAAAATGCATTCTCGACTGTCTCAAACGTCTGTCCGGTAAAGCTATTAACGGTAAATACCAATGACACCACACTAGCTGGCACTTTCGATAGGTCAACGTTGATCACTTCGTCATCGCCATCGCCGTCACCAGTACGGTTATCACCGGTATGCACGACACTGCCGTCTTTTGACTTAAGCTGACTGAACCAAATAGCATCGACCGGCTGCTTATTGCTATCAAACATGATACAAGAGGCATCCAAGTCGATAGAATCGCCACCACTACCGCCGCCGAATAATTTACCTAAAAAACCACCTTTTTTATCTTGTGGACCTTGCGCAACATCCCAACCAAGACCTAGTTTTACTTGGGTAAGCGTACCACCAGCTTCTTTGCTTAGGGATATTTTCTGACCTTTTTGTAAGCTAACTGCCATGTGACTGTCCTTATAATAGTTATTTAAAAATCATAGTTATTTAAAAAAGTGCTATAGAATATTGCCAAGTAATCCGCTATTGCCGCCGCGACCACCTGAGCTAGTACCCAAGATGCTTTGTAGCCAACCTTGATAACTGTCACGATTACGCGAGCAAATAATAACTTTGCCCGTACCAGAGAAGTTCAAAACCATACCTTCGCCACTGGTGACCGAATTGATGATATTGCCCATAAAGCCTTTTTTCTTGCTGGTTGCGACCGATAGCTTGTATTCCAAACGCGAGTCCCAGCAGACCACATGACCATTATCAATGATGACATCTTTACCGGGTTCGACATCAATCTCGAACAATGAGCCAAAGCCTGACACCACCACTTGACCATTACCTTGAGTTTGCATCACCATAAAGCCGCCGGTGTCGCCAAATACAGCTCCGCCTAGATTGCGCTGAATCTTAGCTTTCACATCAACACCCGTTTGTGCTGCTACAAATGCGCCGTCACTGAGTGTATATTGTTGTGAGCCAACATCGAGTATCTGCATATCACCATCGAGCGTTGGTGCAAGTAGACAATCACCTTCGCCATTCACAGCCTCAATTTGTTGCTGAAATAATGATTCGTCATTGGCAAAGCGCCGCATCAAGGATTGCATTAATCCCCCTTGCAGCTTACCTTTAAGCTCAAGGTTCGACTCCATCATCACCATTGCATTGGCTTCGCAATATATCGAATCACCTTTTTTAAGGTTACAATGTAAAAAGGGTTCAATCGTACCGATTAAGCTAAATGTTGCGGCCATGGGGTGCAAATCCTTATTTTAATTCTTTAATATGTTTTTTACATATAATTTCGATAGCCAATTAATTTTAAAGCCATCAAATGTGATAGTAGAGCACACTTGATAGCTTATTGGATACATTCAGTCGTCTGCTTGTATCCGTTTACTATAGGATATTTTTTA
Organism: Psychrobacter sp. DAB_AL62B; assembly: GCF_028895345.1. NCBI lineage: Bacteria > Pseudomonadati > Pseudomonadota > Gammaproteobacteria > Moraxellales > Moraxellaceae > Psychrobacter > Psychrobacter sp. DAB_AL62B. The sequence goes on along the minus strand of NZ_SAXC01000012.1, from coordinate 1,505 downwards.
GCTCAATCAAACTTAGACATTGACGCCATAAGAAGCAGCTAATGGACCTAGACCGCCGCTAAAGCCTTGACCCACTGCGCGGAATTTCCAGTCACTACCATGACGGTATAATTCACCAAAAATCATGGCCGTTTCAGTGCTACCATCTTCTGATAAGTCATAACGGGCAATTTCAGCTGCGCCGTTGTCATTCACGACACGGATGTAAGCATCGCCAACTTGACCAAAGTTTTGGTTACGGGTCTGACCTTCATAAATGATGGCACATAAGGCAACTTTGCTAACGTCAGCTGGGATGCTCGCTAAATTGACTTTGATGGCTTCATCATCGCCGTCACCTTCGCCAGTACGGTTATCACCGGTATGCTCAACCGCGCCGTTGTCTGATTTTAAGTTATTGAAAAAGATAAAGTCTTGGTCATTACGGACTTTGCCAGATTCATCAACCAAGAAGCCGATAGCGTCTAAGTCAAAATCTTGACCGTCGGTCGCGCGTGGATCCCAGCCTAGACCGACGGTAATATTGGTTAAGCCTGGCGCTTCTTTTGATAAGTTTACGTTGCCGCCTTTCGTTAAGCTAATAGCCATATGAATGTCCTTTGGTTTATTAATTAAATGATTTTATTTTTTAATAGTATGAGAATTGAGCTCAAAAACAATATTACATGAATGCTAAGCCACGTCCTGCATATCGTTACGTTTTACTATACTAAGCAGATTGATAGTAAGCAAGGTGAATTTTGTGTGCTTACTAAGCAACATAAAAGCCTTGTATAGCAGATACTTTTTTAACACGCTAAGCTATAGTAAGTAAGGTATTGTTATTAAAAGCGAAGTGAGTTAATTATCAGCTGCTATAGATAGATGGTAGTGCGAAAAGCTTGAAGAGACTATAGGCAGTTCTACATAAAATCGATACGTTGGTAGCCACGTGCTACTGTTATAAAATTTTCTTGCTGGTTGTTCGCAAGCGTGACAGAGGCTGCGAAAAATTTATTCCAGTAGCACTCGTATCGGTTTTACAGTGAATTAACTATAAGAATGATTCTCTAACAGCTTTTTCTTAAGCGCTATTTATAATTTTAAAAGCTATTGGATAAAAGCGGTTTAATAAGAGCCATCTTAGAAAATAAAAACAGGTTATACCAATTGTTTGATATAACCTGTCATTACTACGATTTTCTACCAAAGCACTTTTTACTTAATTTGACGTTATTACTAAAACTCAAACTAAGATTAAGTAATCGACTTTGCTTCTCGCTTACGATAATTAAGTGACGCAACGAATGCCCAGCCAATAAAGGTAATACCGATAAGGCCAGTGATAAGCTCTGGCACATGGAATTTTACTGACAATAGCATAATAATGGCTAAAGCCCCGATGGCATAATGCGCGCCGTGTTCAAGATAGATGAACTCATCCAGCGTGCCTTTGTCTACCAAGAAGATCGTCATCGAACGCACAAACATCGCACCGATAGCAAGACCTAGCATAATCACAATCA
>NZ_SAXC01000011.1:0-75392 GCF_028895345.1 Psychrobacter sp. DAB_AL62B | reverse complement strand
GTAGCTGTTCCCAGAGATTATCGGTTAATGCTTGTCTGGCCATCTTTCCTGAATACCTAACGATTGCTAAAATATAGACCTTATTTTAGCGCCTATATATGCTTTTTCCAATTAGGGACACGCCCTAATATTAAAGCGCTAATTTTTAAGGGCTAAGTTTTGAGAGTTAAATTTTAAGTGCTAAGCGCTAGCTTTCTAAAGCGAGTGACTTACAAAAGCAAGTAGTAAAAACCGTTGATAAGAATTATGCTCAAATCTCATCAACGGTTTTTTATTGCCTAAAATTAACCACTTAATTCGAATTGTGAGGATATCATGCTGACACTGCAACACTCTTTTGCGCTACTACCGCTAACTTTAGCCCTAGGGCTGACGAGTATAAGTAGTCATGCTGACAATACCCCTTTAACCGCACAAGAATCAGACCCGCAAACCCTTGGCTGGATGCAAGGCTTTCCACCGCCTAAAGATAAACTGATATCACAACCCCAGTCTGACTTTTTTAGTTTTCCTAAACTGCGCTGGACGGTCTGTCATATCCGTGAGCTGATGCCGACCACTGAAGTCAGTCGCGGTATCGGCGCACCCTCTAAACTCAACTATGAGTTAGATAAAAATATCGATGCCATCACCTTTACCCCAACCAATAGCAAACGCCAAATGACATGGCGTCAGTCACTCGATGCCAATTATACTGACGGTATTATGATCATGCATCATGGCAAAGTGGTTTATGAGCGCCAAAACGGCTGTCTTAATGAGCTGGGTAATCACGCCGCGATGTCGATGACCAAATCAATGACTGGACTGCTGGCAGAAATCCTCGTCACCGAAGGTAAGCTTGATGATAAGGCATTAGTCTCTACTATCATCCCTGAGCTAGCAAAAAGTGGCTTTGGCGATGCCACGGTACGCCAAGTGATGGATATGACCACGGCGCTCGATTATAGCGAAGACTATGCGGATCCTGATGCAGATATCTGGAAATATTCAGAAGCGGCAAGCCCGTTACCAAAACCCAAAGGCTATAGCGGACCTAATGGCTATTTTGAATACCTGCAAACGGTTGAGAAGAAAGGCGAACATGGCGTAGAGTTTAACTATCGAACAATCAATAGTGATGCGTTAGGCTGGATTATTTCACGCACTACTGGCAAGGCGGTCGATGATTTACTCTCTGAGCGCATTTGGCAAAAAATCGGTGCCGAACAAAGTGCCTATATGACTGTCGACGCTAAAGGTACGCCCTTTGCTGGCGGCGGTATTAGTGCCGGCTTGCATGACATGGCACGTATTGGCAGCTTGATGTTAAATAAAGGCGAAATCAATGGCGAACGCTTATTCCCAATGTCAGTCGTAGATCATATCGAGGCTGGCGGTGATAAAGGGGCTTTTGCAAAAGCTGGTTATAAACAGCTCAATAATGGCAGCTACAAAAGTATGTGGTGGCTATTTAATAACCCTACTCCCATTTATGCAGCGCGCGGCGTCCACGGTCAAACAGTCTATGTTGACCCAGCAGCCGACATGGTCATCGTCCGTTTTGCCTCATACCCTGAAGCCAGTAATGGTAAAATTGACCCAACGTCGCTTCCAGCTTATAAAGCGGTGGCAAATTACTTAATTAAAAAGTAGCTGTGTAAAGGTGCAGTGCTTAAACAAGCGTAAAAATAAAAACCGCCGTTTCCAATATAAGTAATGGAAGCGGCGGTTTTTTTATATAGCAGTTCAGCGATTGCACATAGTCGAGTCACTTTAAAACCGATACAACGCTGCTGGGATGAATTTTTCGCAGCCTCTGTCGTGCAAAGCACACCGCAAGCAAGAGAAATTTATACCAGCGGCTTATGTATATCCATGTATCTTTTTAAATTGAATCTTCTATATCTAACAATTAGCTTTTAATTTTACAAACGTTAAAGCCTAACTCTTTTACCACCGCTTCTTTATCATAAGGTGCTAATACGGCACGTACATGTTTTTGCCCTTGCAGATATTGCTTGGCCACGCGCTGTAAGTCAGCAACCGTGACGGCTAAGATGGCCGCACGCATTTTACGCTGCCAATCTACACCGCGATGATGTAAGTCAGCAAAGCATGCTTTTATCGCCTCACCTGCTGGAGAGCCAGGTTTATCCATACCTGAGATAATACCCAAGATAGCTTCTTCCAATTGCTCATCCGTTTGCGGCTCATTTAATAGCCATTCGATACTGGCATCGAAGTGCGCAAAGGTCTCAGCGCACTGCGGATCGCGGTAACTAAAGAACTTAAAGGCACAAGCATTGGCATCGTAGCCTGCGCCGCCGCCATAAGCACCGCCACGCTCACGAATGGCGCTATGCAGATAGCCATTACGCAGGTAAGGCGCTAATACCATGAGGGCTGCCGTGTCAGGATGGTCAGCCGCTGGTACGGTATAAGCACTGGCGTTATGATAGACGTTGGTCGGAACCAACCATGCCAAATCTTCTACAGCAACTTCTTCTAGTTTAGCGCCATCATTCTCACCACTCAATGCAGCATTTAGCGATAATTCCGTAAACTCACTTGGAATATTTGCTTCAATACCAGCATCAGAACGGTTCAATTTTTCAGCAATATCCGGCGCTTGGCTGTCTTTCCAGCTCTCGACAATCAAATTGCTTAAGCGTTCGGTTTGCTCCGCTTCGCAAATAATCACCGCATGCTTCGGCAAGCTGATGAGACGCTGATGTAAGTCCATCAAGCTGGTTGCCAGCTTATCCCATTGTGCGTCGTCGTTACTGGCATGGCTCAAGAAGTCTTTTAGCGCGTTTAAAGCTGGTAGACCGCTACGCACATACTCTAACTGCGCTTGACGACTCATACCACGACTGGCCGTTTGCATCGCATATGAATGCCCTGAACCGGCAAGATTTGATTGCCAGCCTGCTTGACGCTGCTGCAAGATCTCTTTAATGCGTGCATGCTCAGTAAATACACTGTGTTCCATCACTTCTTTCAGTAAATCAATCGCTTCAGGCTTACGATTCAGCGCGCGCGTCGCTACCACAAAATAGCTACTAATCGACTGGCTATCATCGACATTGGTACGTTGGCTGATACGTGCCGTCACACCAGATGAATGCGCCGCTTGCTTGGCTTGCATTTCATGGGCGCTTAGCGAATCCGTACCTAGCTCTGACAATAAACTTAAATAAATAGGCAGTAATGGATGATTAATCACCTCATTAACGGGCAGCTCATCATTGCTATTGTTATTGTTATTGTTATTGTTATTGACATTTTGACCAATCTCATCAGTTAATGGCACAATTATTTGATAATAATATAAGCCATTAGTACCTGCTTCATATTCAAATAACGTACTTTCTTTGCCACTTAATTGTACTTGCTTCTGCGACCCTTGTTTAAAGCTGATATCGGTTGGTACATCTTCTAAACCAACTTTTGGCAATAAACTTAAATCATCAGGCGCTGCTTGGCGCGCTGCCAAATCTAACGCTTGTTTCTTCAAGATATCTTTATCATCAGCGGTCAAATCCATCGCAATGGTATCAAGGCGCGTCTGCTCAGCTGCCGCAAGGCGTGCTGTTTTTTCGCTATCTGGCGTCATCGTGACGCGCACACGGTGCTGATTATCTAACAGGTGCGTTTTAATTAAATTCGGTAGCCACTGCTCATCTTTTACTTGCTCACGTAGCCATTGTAAATGCTCATCAACTTCCCAGACATCGATAGGATTGCCATCATGAATCGCGGTACTAAAGCCTTCTAGCATCAAGTTCAGACCATAAGGCATGCTATCGCCGCCGATATGGCGCTGATCAATCTCTATCTGATGCAAGATGGTTTCAATGGTCTCATCATCGACTGGCGCGCTTGCGACCTTGGTCAGCAAATCAATAATGCCCTGCTCTACTGCTTCAGCATGTTCAGGGTTAGAGCCACGTAGCCCAGTATAAAAGACCATTTCATAATGACTGTCATCGAGTCCTAATAGTGGGCTTGGCGCTTTACCTAATGGATGGCTATCCAAATAAGCACGTAACGGCGAGCCAGCATGTTCAATCAACACGCCTTCTAATAGACGCAGTGCCAAACGCTGCTTCGGATCAGTAATCGATGGTAATAACCACGCAAGCACATGATGCGTTTGATCAGGACCAGCTTCGTCAGCGGTATAAGTATCAGTGGCACTAATCGGCGCAGACAAACGCTGCTCTGGACGCGATACGTGTTTTTTACCGGCTTCAAACTCAATCAAAGCATCGTCATGAATTTTTGCTTGGGTCTCAGCGACTGGAATATTACCAAAGCTCATAATCACACTGTTCGACGGATGATAATGGCTCTGATGAAATTCAACCAGCTCATTATGAGTCAGGTCTGGGATATCAGCAGGATCACCGCCCGAATTATAGTGATAGGTCGTCGTTGGGAATAAATGATGGGCAACCGTATGATATAGCTGATCAATCTCGCCACTCATCGCGCCTTTCATCTCATTAAAAACGATACCTTTAAACTGAGGCTTATCATTTTCGTCTAATTCAACACGGATACCTTCTTGGGCAAAATCAAGCGGATGAATATTGGGGAAAAATGACGCGTCAAGATAAACGGCAAGCAAGTTAAAGTAATCGTTTTTGTTTTGCGTGGCATACGGATATGCCGTCCAGTCAGCCGCCGTCATCGCATTCATAAAGGTATTTAATGAGCGCTTAATCATTGAAAAGAACGGATCACGGACTGGGAATTTCTTCGAGCCGCATAAAGCGACGTGCTCTAAAATATGCGCCTCGCCCTTTGAATCCATCGGTTGGGTGCGAAAGCCAACTAAAAAGGCATTTTCATCACTGGGATGCGCCAAATGATAGTGCATCGCTCCCGTTTTTACATGCTGACTGATCAACACATCCATTGATAATGCATCAATGTGGCGGTGCTCAAGCAGCTCAAAGGCTGGATGCAGGGTTAAATCAGCAGTAAATGGCGTGTCAGTCATAGTTGTCCTTATCGATTACCTTGATATCATCGTCATTAATGGATGACATCAGGGTAAATCATAGAAAATAGTGAAATTTATATTTATAAAAATATCGGCTTGATAAAAATATTATCGGTAATCTTCAAATTAAATGGCGTTTATAAAGGCATAGCAGCGACATAATGAGCAATAACAACTCATTACCGCTTTGTGTATTTATAAGCTAAAAAGAATTTGCCTAACGAAGTTAGATGGGGCTAATACGGTGATAAGTCAAGACAGTGCATGGAGAAAGATAATTAGTAATAAAGAATAACGTATAAAGATAATGCGCATTTCACAAAGCCCACTTAACAGTAGTCATTAGTAGTGTTATAGTTAAAATCATCTGTCACAAGGAGCCGCTCATGAGTTACCAACATATATTACTGGTTACAGACCTAATGTCCGATGCCGATGTGGTCGCCCAAAAGGCCAAACGTATCGTCGATAATCGTCCTAACTCTAAACTATCGGTACTACATATTGTCAAAGATACCATGGTTGGCTTCGGCTATGAGCTAGTGCCCGCCTCAAGCTTATATGATGAGATTGATGATGAGCGCTGCCAAGAAGCGCGCGCAAAACTGGCACAATTTTTAGACCGCAATGAATTAAACGTGGTTAATTCTGAAGTGACCACCGCCATCTCAAACAGTGAAGGTATCGTCAACTATTGCCACAAGCATGACGTCGATTTATTGGTCATCGGCCGTCATGAGCGTCACGGTATTGCCGCTTGGTTAAGCGGCGCAACCGCAGATAATATCTTACCCAATGTACCTTGCGATAGCTTAGTGGTGAGACTCGATAAGCCTGTCTCAAAATAACCGTAGGCTTATTATTGTCTTATATAGTCAGCTACTAAAAAGCGCCGCGTCATTATTGACACGGCGCTTTTTTACTTTTAGCTAAAACGGCGATTGCCTGTCAAGTTTAAACTTAACCCTGTTCAATAATATCAATAAACGTCTGCCAAATCGGGCTTTGATGACGGGCTTTATGCCAGACTAACCACCATGTCCGTGACAAATCTATACCCGCCACTTTCACCTGCACCAGCTGTCCTTTGGCTAGCTCGGCATGAATGACGTGCTGCGATAAACAGCCAAGTCCAATATCAGCACTGACCATGTGCTTAATTGCTTCAGATTGCTGAATCGCCATAATAATTTCTGCATTAGGTAAATATTGCAATAATTGCTCATCAATAATCTGCCGTGTACCCGAACCCGCTTCACGTACTAGTAATGGCAACTTTGCCAGTTGCCCAGTACTTAGCTCATAGCAATGATCAGCATCGTTATACGCTGCAACCTCTTTTAGCCACTTACTATCGCGCTTAGCAAATACCATCAAGGTGTCTGTCCGCCAAGCTCGTTGCTCAATCGCTTTCATATCCGTCGGCCGTGGCATGCCTTCTACTAGAGCAATATCAATATTTAATTGTTCAACCTCATTGACCACTTCTTGGGTATTGGCAATATACATATCGACATTCGCATCTGGCAATATCTCGTATAGCTTGGCAAGCAGCGGCGGCAATACATAATTGCCAATGGTGGTACTCGCACCGATATGAATCTGACCTACTTGCGATTTATGATAATGCTCAAGCGTCAATGCTTGACCTAAGATTGCTTGCGCCTGTATATAAATAGGATGGGCATTGGGATGCTGATTAAGCCTGCGCCCGACCCGCTCAAATAGTGGCATCTGCAACCTTGTTTCTAATTCTGTCAGCGCACTACTGACCGCTGATTGTGACAAATGCATCACTTCACTAGCACGGCTGGTGCTGCCTGTTTGATAAATACTGACAAATACGGCCAGTTGCCGCAGCGTAATCTTCGGTATAGTCTGTACGGCTTTTTTCATGAGCACATCTATCCCTTATGTCTGTTTTTACTTATGTAGTTTTAATAACCTTTTCATTCTCAATTTAAGAAATAACTGAAATTAATTTAATAACCTATAAAATCGATAATCTCTATCTTATTAATCTGTTTTTATTATAGATAACGCTGCATTATAATGTCTAGTCATAAGCTTATGCTATTTGCGATTAACGAGAGTAGCCAATCTTATCAAGATTAGCAGTACTACCCAAAACATATCAATAGGACAGCCCGTCATGAACGCCTTAATGCAGTCAGTAAATAGCTATTTTCCACGCAAACGCCATCTCGCAGGGCTTATCGTCGTGCTAATTGGCAGCTTATTTTGTCTGTGGTTAAATAGCAGTTTGAACACTTGGACAAACGGGCGCATCGTGGGACTGTCATCGCTCACGCTAGCGATTTTAATCGGTATGATACTTGGCAATACGGTCTATACCAATTTCGCTGAGCGCTTAAATGAAGGGGTCGGTTTTGCTAAAGGGCAAATTCTAAGACTCGCCATTATGTTCTATGGTTTTAAATTGACCTTAACCCAAGTATCAAGTGTCGGTCTACCAGCAGTGATGAGCGATGCGTTGGTGCTCACATCAACCTTTTTATTAACCTATTGGATAGGCACCAAATTATTAAAAGTGGATAGAGAAACCACGATATTGATAGGCTCAGGCGCTAGTATTTGTGGAGCAGCAGCTGTCATCGCTGCCGATCCAATCGTCAAAGCAGAAGCGCACAAAGTCACTATCGCAGTCGCAACGGTCGTGGTATTTGGCACAATCGCTATGCTGCTTTATCCGTTTCTCTATCATCTTGGCTGGTTACAGCCTTGGCTAAGCGCGCAAGATTATGGCGTCTATACTGGCTCGACCATTCATGAAGTCGCGCAAGTGGTGGTCGCTGGTAATACCGTCAGTGCTGACGTTGGCGATACTGCAGTCGTCACCAAAATGATTCGTGTCATGATGCTCGCCCCTTTCTTATTGGTACTGTCTTTTGCACTAACTAAAGGCAATAGCGAAAATGGTCAAACCGCTTCATTTATGAGCCGTATCAAAGAAGTTAAAGTGCCATGGTTCGCCTTTATTTTTATCCTAATCGTCTTGTTGCATACTTGGCTAAATATATCTGAGAGCTTTGAGCGTAGTATGATAATGTTCGACGATGTCTTGTTAACCATGGCGATGTTTGCGCTTGGCTTAACCACCCATCTCAGCGCCATCAAACAAGCTGGAGTCAAACCACTGATATTAGGTGCGATTATGTTTGCTTGGTTAATCGTTGGTGGTGGATTGATTAATATCGGCATTAGCTTTATTTAAGAGGCCAAATGACTTAACACCCTCTACTTCATCTAAAACCAAAAATGCCTACGACTATAATAATAGTACGTAGGCATTTTTTTGTTTATAGTTTGATTTAATAACTATTTATCTTAAAGCTCAAGTTTTTAACATCAAGTTTTTAACATCAAGTTTTTAACATCAAGTTTTTAATATTAGGATATTTATATTAAATTACAGACGAAAAAAAACGAACCCGAAGGTTCGTTTTTTATTCATCTTGCTCTAATTGTCTATAAAGACAAATTAGATAGCAACGATGTTATGAGCTTGTGGACCTTTTTGACCTTGAGTTACAGTGAACTCAACTTCTTGGCCTTCAGCTAAAGTTTTGAAGCCTGAACCAGTGATTTCGCTGTAATGAGCAAAAACGTCTGCGCCAGTTTCTGGAGCGATAAAACCAAAGCCTTTAGCTTCGTTGAACCACTTAACTGTACCTTTTTGAGTATCTGACATATCGATAATCCTACTTTTTAATTTATTAATGGCCTAGTGACCGGTAACGCTTGCAAATAGCTACTGAACGATAAATATTAAAACGAAGGATTATAACTAATACTACGAGGTAATGATTTGGTGCAGAACTGCTCTTAAGCTTGGAGGTATTATAAGGGCAACATCTCATTATCGCAAGCCTTATCTCAGATTTCGTGTAACTGAAGCTAGATATGGGCTGTTTTTCGCCCTAATTGCAATAATTTTAGGCATTTGGCAAGCGGAACAAATATATCGCTACCCCACTACATACCAAGGCTACCGACCATGCCACCCACATCATATCGGCAGGAATGCTAAAAAATAACATCGTTGTCGATATTGCCATCATTATGGTTGCTAACCACTTACCATATAAGGGTACAGCATGACGATCTTCCCAGTCACGGACATATTTACCAAAATATTTATGATTAATCAGCCAAAAGTGAAAGCGTCGTGAGCTACGCGCCCAACAACCTGCCGCTAGTAATATAAAAGGTGCGGTCGGCATGACAGGTAACAATATGCCAATGATACCCAAGGCGAAAAACAGCCAGCCAAATATCAAAAACATCCAACGCACGGTTGGACTGTTATGTTGATTGGTCTTAGGTCGATAATAAAAAGCTTTCTTTGATTGAGTCATGAGAGTTTTATCAGTCAGTGTTAGACATTAGGTCATTAGGTATGGACTACCTATATAAGCTATCAAAGATAAAGAAGTTGATAACGCAGTTCAAGACTGATTTTGCAGGGTTTTGCTACTGATGGGTATGTTTGGTTAGTGGTTGAGTAAATGAGTACAACTAAATACTTTAGAATTATTATCTTTAGCATGGCAATTAGTATCAGCTCTGAGACGAATAACATGTGTATTTCGCTATATTTTGGATAGCTAGCATCTTGGCTTTAAGTGAAATGAATAAGATAAAAAAACCGCTCACAGTTTAGATGGTGCGCGGTTTTTATTGACTGTATGGAACGTTCTCGACAGCTAGGTTTTATTTCTAATACTAGACCAGTATCAACGCCAGTAATGCAAATATCAAAAAATAGCCAAAGACAGCCATAATCGCATACATGGTTTTAATATCTTTACCATTGATCTGCATGCTGGCTAACGTATTGCCAAGTTTCAAAATCGAGATGGTATAGAAATAAAATGCTAATAACAGAAGCACTATGCTAATGGTGAATATGGCGATGGAAGACAGCGCGCCAAAGAAGACAACCGTTCCAGGGAACAACGCCTCGCCTTTGATAATCAAAACCAATAGTACGATAGCCACACCTGATGCAGACGCGTGAAAAAATATAATATCGTGCCACGTTGCATCCGTTCTATAAAAACTAGACTCAATATCGAGCCTATCGCTACTGAGTGCTTTTGGCATAGCGCCATTATCACGGATTAACTTACGACCTTTTATATTACTCATAGCAATAAGGAAGGTAAAAAACGACAGGGCAATCCAAAATATCACATACATATTTATCTTTATCATAATAATTATTCCTAAACCTAGAAAGACTTGATTTAAAAATATCTTGTGTATTACAAGATTCGATAGAATATTTCTGTTTATTTTACTTTTTGTATTTTCGTTCTTATATAGTTCAAGATTTCATAATAATTAATGCTCATATGTTTATCTTAGCAGCCCTATCGCTTTGATTTGTAACAAAATGTCTAATACAAAGTTTGCCGTAGCAGTGCTAGTAACTAGCAAGTAGCCTGCTTTGTTTGGTGACTAACATAAAAAAACCGCTCACAGTTTAAATTGTAGGCGGTTTTATTTTTAACGATAAGATTCTGACTTATTTCACTATCAATCCTATTTCGCGTGCTTCTTCAAGTCAGCTTATATAATCCGACTTAAAAACGTTGCTCATTTAATTCAGGGGTAACTTTCCCAATAGTCGGCGATGACGGCTGGGAAACAATAGTCTTTTGGCATTACAGTAATAGCGATTGGCACTAATATTGATTTGGTCACGCCGCCGATACTCTCACAAGTGGCATCGGTGGGTACGTCATAATAAATCACGCGCAAAGTATTCTGCGGACAGAGGTCTGAGCACTGGAATGACTTAACTACTGCAATGCCGTGATGATAGCCGATGACCCACTGCTGTGCGCCTTCGGTTGGCGCTGATTCTTTTTGCTCAGCAGCTCGAATAAGATCGGTATCTGTCAAAGTGTCTTCATTAGTTGGCGGTGAAACGATAACGCAAGCGGTTAGGCTTAGAAATAAGGCACTTAAAGCAAGAGCTTTGGCAGTTGATGTTATTTGCATAGTAAACGTCCTTGTTTAAAATGAATGATATTAAAATCTAGCGTCTTAGTCTTTAAATTAACCCAATAACCAAACTACCGCTACCCAAGTAAAGAGCAACATACCAATATTGGCATGGAAAAAAGTTGGAATCACACTGTCTTTTATATGATCATGCTGTCCATCGGCATTTAGACCAGCGGTGGCGCCAAGTGTAAGAGTAGAAGCTGGAGAACCAGCGTCGCCTAATGCAGCAGAAGCGCCAAGCATCGCTAGCGCCGCCAACGGTGAAAAACCAAGGGCAAAGGCTAACGGAATATAAATTGGTGCTAAGATTGGTACAGAAGCAAACGAGTCGCCAAAACCAATGGTAATAAATAAACCGACGATTAACATTACTGCCGCACCAAAGAGTTTATTATCACCAAAAAACTGGGTAGCCGATTGTACTAGCGGATCTATGTCGCCAGTGGCCGTTAATAGCGCGCCAAAACTAGAAGCAATAGTAATAATCACGGCGATTTCAGCCATTAAACGCACACCTTGAGTAAAAACATCATCTTGAGCCTGCCAGCGATAAATGCCAGAAAAACCAAGAATCATAAACCCAATCATTGCCCCAATAAATAGTGAATCAAAATAAATTTGGAACAATAACACCACCACAACCGCTAATGCGGTAAATAGTAATGGCTGCAAACCAATCTCGATTTTTTCTTGAACAGGTGCTACATACGTATCTAGTTTTTCTGGCTGCGTATAATCACGTGGTTTACGATAAGTAATCAAGACTGCAAATAGCATTCCAGCAAGAATTCCCATCACTGGAAAAAACATCGCTTTAGGAGCCATACTTGCAGTAGCAGCATATCCTGACGCTGCGCCAACACTATTAAAATTTTCTAGCAAAATCTCATTCAGATAAATAGCACCAAAACCAAACGGTAGTAAAAGATAAGAAGCACTAATTCCACATGCAAGAATACAGGCAACAGCACGGCGATCAATTTTCAAACGATTCATCAGCCCAAGCAACGGTGGAATAAGTACTGGAATAAAGGCAATATGTACTGGAATTAGGTTTTGCGAGAGCAATGAGGCAACAATAAATAAACTAAACAGCATCCATTTAACTTGTTTACGTACATTAACCCCATCACGATTTAAGCTACTGGCCATTTTCTGCGCGACCCAATCGAGAATACCACTTCTCGCAAGCGCAACTGCAAACGCTCCGACCATGATATAGGTCATACCTACCTGTGCGCCACTGAGTAGATTGTCATTTAATACCTGTAAGATATCAGGAAATGCCATTCTTGCATGGAGGCCACCAAGCAAAGCAGCAGAAAGTAATGAAACTGCAACAGGAATTTTGATCAGACAAAATACCACCATTAGTACAATAGCTAAGACTACTGCATTAATAGGAACGGCCAATACCCATAACAATCCGTAAATAATTGCCAATATACCTAGAATAGGCAGTGCGCAGCTAAGAAAAAAATGATCCTCACGATAAGCAGATAACATAACGTTCCTTAAAATAGCATTTCAAATTATTCAATTTTTTAGACAAGACTTGAAAAGATGTTAAAACAATATGCAATATACACATATTGATTCTAATTAGTAACGCCCATGATCTACTATTTTATATAGTATTTTTAATTGATTAAATCCTGAATACAAAGAACAACCTGAGACATAAAATTTATTGCCAGTCGTATAAACGATAAAAAAACACCATCATAGATTTATGATGGTGTTTTTAGGATAAAATTACAGGTATTAATATGCTTATTTGATTTTACAACGCCTTCAACTCTTCCATCTGCGCTGTCATCGCCGTCAGCTGCCCTTCTAGCTCAGCCAATTTAGCCTTTTCAGCATCGACTACTTCTACAGGTGCTTTACTGACAAAGCCTTCATTGCCTAATTTGCGTGAGATACCTTCAGCTTGACCTTTCAACTTATCATATGACTTGCCCAGACGAGCCAGCTCAGCAGTAGGATCAATCAGACCTTTCATTGGGACAAGGACGCGCAGCTGCCCAATCATACTAGATGATGATAGTGGCACGTCATCACCTTCTTTTAGTATCTCTAGGCTCTCTACTTTAGCCAGCGCCTTAAACTGATTGGCGATACGCGATAGACGCGCGTCTTCCGCTGCCGAGATATTTTGTAGCAATACTGGCAGACGTACCGCATTACCCAGTTTCATCTCACCACGGATATTACGCACACTAGCGATGAGCTGTTGTAGCCACGCCATATCGGCTTCAACTTGCGCGTTAATCTGTGCATTATCGGTTTGTGGATAATCAGCGATCACGATGCTATCAGTATTTTTGCGACCCAATAACGGCGCGATGGTTTGCCAGATTTGCTCGGTCAGATACGGCATGATTGGATGGCTAAAGCGTAGCGCCGTCTCAAGCACATGCAACAGTACATAGCGAATTTGCGCTTTACGCTCGCTTGACACCGAGTCATCATTTAGGCTGGCTTTGGCAAGCTCAACATACCAGTCACAGTATTCATTCCAGATAAATTCATAGATATCATGGCTGACCATATCGAGACGATACTGGGCAAAATGCTGATGAATATTGGCAACCGTTGAGTTCAAACGACTCATAATCCATTTTTCTGGTAATTCCCAAACCTCTGGATTGGCGGCTTGGTCAATCGCTTGGGCATTGTCTTCTTTGTCGACACAGTTCATCAGCACAAAGCGGCTGGCGTTCCAGATTTTATTACAAAAATTACGATAGCCCTCGACACGCTTTAAATCAAAGTTAATATCGCGACCGGTACTGGCAAGCGAGGTAAAGGTAAAGCGTAGCGCATCGGTACCAAATGCTGGAATGCCTTCAGGGAACTCTTTACGGGTTTGCTTTTCAATTTTCGCCGCGTCTTTTGGACTCATCATATTGCTGGTGCGTTTTTCAACCAGCGTTTCCAAATCAATACCATCGATAAGATCGATTGGATCTAAGACGTTACCTTTAGATTTGGACATCTTCTGACCGTTACCATCACGTACCAAACCATGAACATAAACGGTTTTAAACGGTACTTGCGGCGTGCCATCTTCATTTTTCACAAAGTGCATGGTCATCATGATCATGCGTGCAACCCAAAAGAAGATAATGTCAAAACCGGTAACCAACACGCTGGTCGGGTGAAAGGTTTTCAGCACGCGCGGATCAGCGTTGACGTCCGCCCAATCAAGCGTACTAAACGTCCAAAGACCGGAACTAAACCACGTATCAAGTACGTCATCGTCTTGGCGTAATTTTACGTCGTCGCTTAGATTATATTTTGTGCGCACTTCGGCTTCATCGCGAGCGACATAAATCTCACCTGTCGCGTCGTCATACCAAGCTGGGATACGATGTCCCCACCAGAGCTGACGACTGATACACCAGTCTTGCAAATCAGTCATCCACGACATATACATGTTTTTATATTGCGCCGGCACAAACTCAATACTGCCATTTTCTACTGCATCAATCGCAGGCTTAGCAAGTTTATTGACTGCCACATACCACTGATCGGTCAACCACGGCTCAACGATCGTACCGCCACGCTCAGCGCGCGGTGCTTTAAGGGCGTAGTCTTCTATTTCCTCTAACCAACCCTGCTCGCCTGCTTGCGCCACTAAAATTTTACGCGCGGCAAAACGCTCAAGTCCAGCATATTCACTTGGTGTGGTTTCAAGCTCTGGCTCACGCGTTTGCAGGTCGGGATACACTTCCATCGCTGGTAAAATATTGGCGCGCTCATCAAGGATATTAATGAGTGGCAAGTTATGACGACGACCCAATTCATAGTCATTAAAGTCATGGGCAGGGGTGATTTTTACACAGCCTGTACCAAAGTCTTTTTCGACATAATCATCAGCAACGATAGGTACAACGCGACCAGTAATTGGTAAAGTAATCGTTTTACCAACCAAATGTGCATAACGCTCATCACTTGGATTGACCGCGACAGCGGTATCACCCAATAAAGTTTCAGGGCGTGTGGTTGCGACGATCAGATAGTTTTTACCATCTTGGGTAGTGATATCTTTATCGGTGAAATGATAACGGAAATGCCACAAGCTGCCTTTTTCGTCATGGTTTTCGACTTCTAAATCCGATAGTGCGGTTTGGAACTTTGGATCCCAATTGACCAAACGCTTACCGCGATAAATTAAGCCATCATCGAAAAGACGGACGAATACTTCTTTAACGGCATTTGATAAACCATCATCCATAGTGAAGCGCTCACGCGACCAATCGACCGAGCTACCCAAACGGCGAATCTGACGGGTGATATTGTCGCCCGACTCTTCTTTCCATTCCCAGACTTTACCGATGAAGTCTTCACGAGTCATATCACGGCGTTTGATACCTTCAGCTTCCAAACGACGCTCAACGACCATTTGGGTTGCAATACCTGCATGATCCGTACCCGGTTGCCAAAGCGTATTGTCGCCATCCATGCGGTGATAACGCGTTAGCGCATCCATAATGGCATTATTAAAGCCATGACCCATATGCAGCGAACCAGTCACGTTTGGCGGTGGTAGGGCGATAGAGAAAGACTCATCTTTATCAAAGCTCGGCTTAAAATAACCGCTTTCTTCCCAGCCTTGATACATGCCAGCCTCAACCTCTGCAGGATTGTAGGCGTGTTCAAGTTGGCTTAGCGCTGCTTGGATAGATTGGGTCAGGTTGGTCTTAGTGTTAGTGTCGGTATTAGGATTGCTCATAATAGAATGGTCTTTTATTAATAATGAATGTGGCCGAATAAATAAGTTAAAAATAGATGAAATAATTAGTAGAGTGATTTTAACGCAGATAGCAGGATTTTGTTAGATGCTAAGGTAATTTATCAGCTTTGAAAAACTGTATGAGACAATTAACACCCCCAATCGACTGAACTCTCAACACAATCAGTCGTAGCCATGCTATAAAATACAGTCATGCTATAAAATATAGACGACATCTTTATATTAAAATCACTATCTGATAAACAGCGAGCTGACCGTGTCCCAAGATACCGAGCATAAGAACAACTCTCAGGCTGACAATGTAGACGATAAGCGTTTTACTCGTGCTGCGACCAACCATGATCATAATGCTGAAGATGGACAGCAGCGTAGCAATGATTCTGCTCATAAAGAAGACAAAGATAATGCAGACAGCGATACACATGCCACTGAGCATTTAGAAGATGAGGATTTTTCTGAAGGCATTAGCGATGAAGACAAAGCCTCTATCAAAGAAGTCGCTGGCGATGATAATCTTAGCGCGCCTAAAAGCTATGCCAGTATATTGGTTGAGCAGGTCATGGATGCCAAAGAAACTTTTGAGCGCTCGCTTGGCTCGCTATTTACCAGTGCTTTTACTGCAGGACTTGAGATTGGCATTAGCTTTTTTATGATTTTATCCGCTTTTGCGCTCCTCAGTGGCGTGCTACCCAGTCAATACACCATCGTACTCGCCTCATTGCTGTATCCAATCGGCTTTATTATTGTCGTCATTGGTCAGTCGCTATTATTTACTGAGCAAACCTCGCTTTTGAGCTTGCCGGTACTCAATAAAATCCAACCTTTACATAAGCTGCTACGGCTTTGGGGAATTGTCATTGCTGGTAATATCGTCGGCGGTTGTCTGTTTGCAGCATTAATGATTGGCTTAGGTATTAACATGCAGCTGTTTACCGTCGCTAATATTGATGCCTATGCGCAGCATGTTTTAGACTTTGAGTGGTGGGTAATATTCGGTAGCTCGATATTGGCTGGTTGGATGATGGGTGTGGCAGCGTGGCTTGTGACTTCGGCGCGCGATACCCTTAGCCGTATCGTACTAGTCACCCTGATTACCGGTAGTATTGGCTTTTTGGGTTTGCATCATAGTATCGTTGGCAATATAGAGGTATTTTCTGCCTTAATGTACGGCAATACTGTCAGCTTAATGAGCTATTTATGGTTTTTAGTGGTCGTACTGGTCGGCAATACGATAGGCGGCGTGGTGTTTGTCGCCGTACTTAAAAACCGAACGTTCTTATTTGATATCGAAAAAGTAAAAGAACAAGCTGAAGATGAGGAGCAAGATAAAGTAGCGCGGATAAATGCGCGTCGGCGTTAAGCTCTTAATGGCGCATTACAGATTTTTTAACTCGCTGGTAATCACTTTCTAATCACCGCCGCCTCCACCGTCACTACCACTAGAGCCACTGTCACTACTAGAAGAGCCACTGCCATCAGAACCGCTGTCACCTTTATCGCTACTGTCAAGATGCTCTGACAGCCAAATCGATATACTCTCATGATTATTAGCATCATTCAACCATGTTACTATCCTAAAAAAAGCATACATTAACATGAGTCCAAAAATTATTTTTAAGAGCAACATAGTATTGCCTTTTATAAGGCGAGCATTGGTGTGAAATATAAATTAATGCAGGATGTTAAGTATAAATAAATCTGAATAAAAATTGCCTAATTCCCATAAAACAACAATGCTCTAGGCGTGCTCGCTGCTCATAACTGCCGTACCGTAAGCAATGGCTTCGACCATGCTACCTAATTGGTTGATGTTACTCACCTCGAAACGTAGACCATAAATATGGTTATAGCCTTTAGCCTGCGCTTGGGTGCGCATACGTACTACTGCCTCGCGGCGGGCGCGATCAAGTAAGGTCTCGTAAGTAGTTAGGTTTTTGCCAAATAGACTCAAAACACGAGCAATAACCATTTTAAAGTAATCTTGCGCGATAACGACGCTGCCAAGCACCAGATCGCCTTGTGTATTATCAGCAAGCGCTGGCTGATAAAAACGCTCAGTGGATACAATAATATGACTTAGGGATTTTTCTGCAAGTACTAACTGTGCGAGATGCTGACGTTCATGACGCGCACCAAAAAACCAACCCACCACAAACAGGACGATAAGCGGTGCATAGTTCATCAGCATTTGGCTGAGAGAGTTATTCATGGGACGTCTCTTGTCATCAAAAACCATCGTTGCTTTAAACCAGTACTTTACATCAGTGCTTTAAATCAGTGCTTTAAGCAGTGGCTCATTCACCAAAAGGGTTGAAACGTGGTAATTCATCCGTAGCTGCTGGCGTCGTAGTGGGTGATTGAGCAGGCGCTTGCGCTGGCTGTTGATAATGCGTATGACCGTAATGGTCGCTCGGAGGCTGAGGCGACGCAGACTGTTGTTGCACGCGTACAACTTTGACAGCGGTACCGTAAACAAAAAGCTCGGAAGCTCCTTGCGCAATGCTAGACGTCGAAAACCGCAAGCCAACGACCGCGTCAGCGCCCAAGGCTTCTGCCTTTACCACCATACGATCTATCGCCTCTTGACGCGATTCTTCTAACAGTTCGGTATAGGCGGTCAGCTCGCCGCCAACGATGTTTTTTAGACCAGCAAACAAGTCTTTACCGACGTGCTTTGAGCGCACGGTACTGCCATAAACCACATCTAAGCGCTCTGTTATCTGGTAGTTTGGCAAGTACTCAAGGTTGGAGAGTTGCACGGTCATAATACTGCCTTATCTGTGAGTTATCTGGATTAAAAACAACGTCTATAGTTCGCCCTAGTCGTTGGTATGAAACAATAAAAACAGCTCAGTCAGATTGCCTTCAATACTATTGGCCATTTGCGCCATTTTATCTTGATCCTTACGCATCTCGATAAGGTCTGGATCTTCGTCATCAATACCGCTCAACACAATCATCGGCAAGGTCAAGACTGCCACATCTTCTGCTGTCTCTTCGTTTTCCATCCAATCACTGGCTTCATCGCCATACATCGCATCGACGAACCCAATCGACCAAGCAACGATATCTGAATCATCAGAAAAGTCGACCGCCACTTCTTCATTGCCCGCATCTTCACCAAACGGCAGCTCAATAGGCGTCTCGTTTTTTAGCTCAGCAATAATAGACTCACGCCAGCGCTGAATACCATCAATCACGTTTGCTGGAATCTCGCTCACATGACCTTCAAACAATGCCTCCAACCAATTAGGCAGCGGACGTCCAATGACGGTCGCGGTCAAAAAACCATGGGTGGCGACACTATCGAGCACAAACTGACTTTCTTCATTGTCTAAATAATCTAATAATTCATCGAAACTTAGTTGGTTATTCATCGTGTGGTTGTCCTTGGAGGATAGCTTGCGTCAAGCGCAATAAATAATGTGTTAAATACAAAATGGTAGGAAATATAAGGATGACATTTATTTGAATTCAGAAAATAAATCCAAATAAACTTTGATAAAGTAAGCTTATTGAAGAGGGCTGGTTGAAAGGCCATTGTCAAAAATAGAATACAACCAGCTTAGCACAGTCAACTGAGGATCATTAGTTAACGATGGTTAGCTAATACCAATTAGGTCATTATCACTTATTAAGAAGTGGTTTTACTGAGTATTTAAGCGAAAACTCTACCGCTTAAATGACGAATTAAATATCGTCATCGTCCCAATCATCACCGTCTTCATCGAAATTATCTATATCGTCAAGATCGTCTTTTAGCTCTTTAGCCAAACGTTTTTCTTCTAGCAAATTATCGATCAAACGGCGTTTTTCAAGACTGCTTAAGCGCGTACGCACACTCGTCTCGGCTTCTTCTACCATCTTTGCATCGTCATCGTCGACAAAATCATCATCAAAATCGTCATCAATATCAGCATCACTCATGACAAACTCCTATCGTTTTTAGGCAAGTGTATTAAAAATATATCGTTATATATATGCCTTATAAAGTCTCTACTAGGCGTTGTCAATCCTTTTTATCACTATGACTGATTTATGAGTAAATACCAAGATAAAGATAACGATTATCGCACAGGCAATTGTAGAGGCTTTGGTTAAGCTAAAGGAGCTATTTACACCTACTCTGCTGCCTCTTCAATCATCAGTACCGCGTTACGCACATCTGCTAAACGCTGAATCATGGCATCATTGCCGCCATCAAATATCGCACACTCACGCTCATAAACAGTCGTTGGACGCATGACACTTTGTACTTGTACATGATTACTGATTTGTTTGAGACCGCCATTGGGGAGCAAGATGAGCATCTGCTCTTTTTTACCCACGCTTTCTAACAGCTGACTCATGGCCTCGACTTGAGCATTATCACTCACCCCAGCTTTTGCTGGCAGAGCAAATCGTGATAACTCGATGTGCTTATCATGAATGATTTTATTGAGCATCAAATACAGCTTACCCAACATGACACCTGCTAAGGCCACTTTTGCGTGGCTATTGTCTGCCTTGAGCATCACATAAGCGCCACTTTCATCAAAGTATGGCTCATTCAATGCGCTCACACCCAGCAACAATGGCTGTTTGAGTAATTCAGTCACCGCTTGATTCAATAGCTGCGTACATAATGCTAAATAAGGCAGGCGCTGAGACGGTGCTAAGCGCTCAAGCATATTAAATTCGTCATGAAATACAATTTGTACGCTGATACTATCAAATGGCCGCGTGGCAGACAATCGAGAGGCATTATGAGATTGATTGCTACTATTAATGCCATTCGCACCGTTTTGACTACTATCTACTGCGTGATTGATCGCATGGCTTTCAGTCGTATTAACAGCATCGGCACCAGTGTCATTAGCATCGAGCGCTGTATCTTGATTCTGCTGTGTTCTTACATACTGATTTACGGCACTATGAATGTCTAATTTTCGAGTATTAGATAAAGGGTTATGTAGCGCACTGGCATCTGCTTGAGGGTTAAGCTGGCTATCTAAAAGACTATCAACATCATACCCCAAACCATCACTCTCGCCAGTTTCCTTCTGAGCAGCAGTAGGCGCTGATTGACGACGTTCCAATTCACGATCGTAGCCGCGCTGATCGAATTGTTTATATTGCTCGCGATGCAAGTCTTGGACATCACGGCTAATGGCGTTGATTTGATCCCTAGTAGGGCGCGCAATGTAACTATAAATGAGCCATAGCAATAAATGTAGCAGCATCGTTCCAATGACAAACGGCCATTGCATCGCAATGATTTCGCCTTTGCTAATATCTTTTAGGGTCAACGCCACACTACCGATAACCGCATCGCCTTTGGTGGCGATTTGGCTAATCGTGTCGCCTTGCTGCATTGGCGCATTGCCGACGGGCACTAATATATCGCCATTATTGTCTTTGATTAGTATACGGGTCACATCCTGCTCGCTGGTATAGCGATTGGCAATGACACTCAAACTGACACGGTCTTTATTTTCTAAAGATAGCCGTGCTTCATCAATGAGCTGAGCGACCATTTGCTCGCCTTTTTGCGCACGACTGTTGCTCAGCTGTTGATCGGTGCTGATGACCAACAATAGAGTTTGCAAACAAAAACTAACCAGAAGAATAATGGCAAACAACCCTTGCCGCGGCGCTAAATAGGTCATGATATGTTAAACTTTTTTGGATAAATGGAATTAAAAAACGAGGCGTTGGCTCATTTTTTAGAAGAATATGTCGCTATATTTGCTTAATTTAATACCGCATCGTCTAAATGAATCCTTATTTAAATAAAGACTATTTATGAGACGCTGCCATCGTACAGTAGATTTGTTGTGCAAGTATGTTTGGGTCAAGCATTTATCAAGTACTTATTAAGCACTCGCCCGCTCATTTAAGCCTACTATATCACCATAGTAAGGGTTATGGCGTTAGCTAGTATCATAAATTTATAGTAATACGTTTCTTTTATTCTACCGACCTTTTTGGACGTGACGGGTGTTTCTATCCGGCTGTGATACTTTGCGCCTCATCTATAGGCGCTGCCGAGTAAAACTGTTATTATTCCTAATCTTATACCAGCATACAAGGGACAATTGAGCGATGCTAAAAAATACATCTTACTCGTTACCAAAAGACAGCAAAGCATGGCAACAAGCCGTCGATTCTGTGGCCTCGCTATTACCAGAGGGTACTAATTTACAGGATTTCGATGCGCTACAATCCTTGCCCATTTTTGCCTTGATTGTGGTACTGCCGACGCATGTATCCTCGCTCGACATCCATCAATATGTGCAGTCATGGGTCGATGAGCAGCCAAATTGGCATCTGGTTACGGTGGCAGAAGATGCCGATGCAAATTTTGTAGATATTGAGATTGCTGATACAGACACGGCGCAAACATTTGCCAAACCCTCGTTTATCGATGTGCAAGTTTTCCGCTATTTGCTGGTACCGGTTACTGATACCTTGATGCATCCTGCTAAAAAAACGGCAGCAGCCCATATCATTGACGATCAATTGACCACGCGGTTGCGTCGCGACTTGACTGAAGACTATAAAAACGCTCAAAGTTCAATAACGAGCGACCAATTGGATGTCGTCGACTGTCATATCCTATCGGTTGGTCATATGCTGCGCACCCATAAGCTTGCTTGCTTTGACATGGACTCTACGTTAATTGAACAAGAAGTCATCGTTGAGCTGGCAAAAACAGCAGGGATTGGCGAGCAAGTAGAAATCATCACTGAGGCGGCGATGCGCGGTGAAATGGATTTTGACGAATCTTTTGCTCAGCGTGTAGCACTATTACAGGGCATCCCAACCAGCGTACTTGATGAGATTTGCACACGCTTAACCTTATCGACAGGCGCTCGCACTACTATCAGCGCGCTTAAAGCCTTAGGCTACCATACGGTATTGGTATCAGGTGGTTTTACCTATTTTGCCCGTTATATCGCTGAGCAATTGGGTATCGATGAAGTGCATGCCAATCCTTTAGATATCGAAGAGGGCGAAGTAACCGGTCATGTGCAACTGCCTATTATTAATGGTGCTAAGAAAGCGGCTATCGTCGCTCATACTGCTGAGCGCTTGGGTATTACAATGTCGCAAGTGGTCTGCATCGGTGATGGCGCCAATGATTTGCCCATGATGGCACTGGCTGATTTGGGCGTGGCTTTTAATGCCAAACCTATCGTACAAGCGCGCGCAGATGCGGCCGTCAATGTCACAGGGCTTGAAGGCACACTTTATGCGCTTGGCTATCCGGCATTCGCCCGTAGCAAATAACGATTACAGACTGCTAATAATAAGCTAGGCTAATGTATTTTTCATTGACCTAGCTTTTGTAGTTTACTCTCTCTTTTATACGGTGTTTTTGGTGCTATTATGCCGCCAAACGTTACCCTCACTTTTACATTGTCAAACAAGAAAGGAATGTCCATGACGGCATCACAATCACCACGGCCAGATGCGCCGTCATCTTCCGATGATTTAGATAAGCAAGCTTTAGATAAACAGCACTTAAATAACGAACATTTAGTTAAAGACAGCACGCCTATTTATAATGATAATCCAAAGCAGCTATTGGGTGTCTACGTCAAGGGTATCGCTATGGGCGCAGCTGATATTGTACCGGGTGTTTCTGGCGGTACGATCGCGCTGATTGCTGGTATTTACGAGCGCTTAATTAATGCCTTAAGTAGTATTGGTCCAAATCTTTGGCAAATATTTCGGCAAGAAGGCGGTATCAAAGGCTTACTGGCAGTATGGCGACAAGTCGATGCCACTTTTTTATTGTGCTTATTGCTCGGTATCGCCACCAGTCTTGTAACGTTAGCCGGTATGATCAAGCATTTACTGGACAATGAGCCTTTGATGATTTGGTCTTTCTTTTTTGGTTTGGTTATCGCGACAGTTTTTCTGTTATTAACTGAGATTAAGCGCTGGAATATCGGACGGGCGCTATTGTTTCTGCTTGGGATGGGTAGCGCTGTCATCATCAGTAGTCTGCCTTTAATGACTACCACGCCAAGCTTACCCTATCTGTTCTTTGCCGGCGCTATTGCTATTTGCGCGATGATACTACCTGGTATATCAGGCTCGTTTATTTTACTATTAATGGGCGCTTATAATACGGTACTTGAAGCCGTACATACCTTGAACTTTGCCATTATCTTTACTGTCGTTGCTGGTATGGCAACGGGACTGTTGCTATTTACCCGCATGCTCAAATGGTTACTATCGCGTTATTATCAAGCAACGCTAGCCTTGCTGATTGGTTTTATCGCGGGCTCCTTAGTCAAAGTATGGCCATGGAAAACCGATGCCCTAGGTACACTAAACAGCGAAGCAATCAATAACGTCATGCCATGGCAGTATCCTACTGGCGCGCATTGGTTGACCACTTTAGGTTTGATGCTATTGGGTGCCATATTAGTGACAGCATTAGCATTTTGGGGTCGCCGTAGTATTCGTCCTTAAGAAATTTGTTCTACTTTTATTAAAAAAGCGCCCATCATTGTGGCGCTTTTTTAATGGCTGTCGCTGCAAAATTTACCGTGTGTTTTTATAAATCAATCTAAAAAACCAAACGTCAGCTGTTGTCGCAAAGTCGCCCTCAGCCTCTTTAGCTTTGTGTTTTAAACTTCCATAATAGCCTTGTTGGAATTCACCTTATGAAGAGCGAGATGAACAATGTTATTAATGATACTTTCCACTTTTGGTAGTGAGCCGTGGAGCACAAGTGCAATATTGGGTTATGGTCTACTTATAGGCTCAGTCGTGGCGCTTGCTTTATCGTCGCAGCGCTGGTTACTATGGTATCTGTTCGGTGGGATGTTATATTGGTTAGCCGTTGAAGTCATTGATAGCTTATTAACGCATTGGTTTGTGTTATCAGAATGGCACAATTACGTGGTCGCAATGGGTATCAGTTGGCTGCCGCTAGGCGCTTGGGTGTTATATCGGGCGCTGCGTTATGAAGATGTCAGTCAGTCCATCAAGAAGCAGCGAGAATTGGAAGCGGCACGCTATATTGAGCACACGCCTGTCTATGATGACGATTATCAGCCACGCTTTCATTGAGAATGTGCCTATCCTGCTAACGTCATCGAATGTTACAAGATACTTAAAGCTCTCTACGTAACTACTAAAGAATTGACACCTAGCAATCGTTTATAATGTAATTATATATTTGTCGCAAAAATTGTTATAAAGTACCCATTATTTTGCGTCTCATTTCTCATTCTTTAGGAGTTCGATTATGTTTACTGTACCTGTTTTAGATATCAAGTCTGATCCATTAGATGTTTTGTTGACGGTGATTGGTTATCGTTTGTCTATGCTTGCTGATAGCGATAACGAAGATGTCAAAGCGCTATTTGCGGATCGTAAAGTAACGATTGAGTTTGCCAGTACTGAATCTGATGTTGCGCGTCATTTTAGCTTCGATAATGGTCAATTTAGCCAACATAGTGGTCATGCTAAAGCAGCCGACCTTACTATTAACTTCAAAGACTCGATGACAGGCGTTAAGCTTTTAACCAAAGGTAATCTTCCTGCCTTTATGACTGCCGTGCAAGAAGGCAACTTAAGCATAGAAGGCGATTATAGCCTAATGATGTGGTTCAATAAGCTTGCCAAACATATCGTGCCAGCCATTCCAGAAGAATATAAACCATATATCCAAAAAGCCAAACCTTACGCTTATAAAGCACAGCAGTTTGCCAACCATTGGGTCGGTGTTGCTAAGCACAAGTTGGGAAAATAGTTGGGAAAATAGTTAGGTAAATAGATCGAGCAAACAGGCAGCTGCTATATGGATCTGATTGACCATTTAGCAGGGTTCTGATTTTCTGAAAAGGTTGCGGTATACTATACCGCAACCTTTTTTTTCTTTAAATTCTACTGCTTAAAATTTTATTTTCTCAAAATTAAAATAAATAAAATACATTCACACTTACCTTATACGTTAATGCTTACTATGTTTATAAAAGGATTTATATGATGGCAGGATTACTTAGTATCTCAGAACCTAGCGACACACTTAATAATCAGATAAACGCTAACAATGACTTTTTAGCGACATTGACAACCGATGCCACTAAATCGACTGAAACAATCATAAAAAAACACAGTCGCGAGCAGATTGCACAATTATTCGATTTGCCATTAATGGATTTATTACTACAAGCACAGACTATCCATCGTCAGAATTTCACCGCCAATGAAGTGCAAATTAGCACCTTATTGTCTATCAAAACTGGCAACTGTCCTGAAGATTGCGGCTACTGCTCACAGTCCGGTCATCACCGTGATACTACCAAGCTACAAGCCGAAAAGCGCATAGACGTCGATAAGGTAATTGCCGCTGCCAAACGCGCAAAAGCCACTGGCTCATCGCGATTTTGTATGGGCGCCGCATGGAAGCATCCAAGTGCGAAAGACATGCCTTATGTGGTTGAGCTGGTCAAAGAAGTGAAAGCATTAGGGCTTGAAACTTGCATGACTTTGGGAATGCTTGATACCGAACAAGCGACGCAATTGGCGGATGCCGGACTGGATTATTATAATCATAACTTGGATACCTCAAGAAGCTATTACGAGCAAGTGGTCAGTACGCGCAGCTATGATGAGCGTCTAGATACTATTGCAAACGTACGCAATTCAGGTATCAATGTCTGTAGCGGTAATATCGTCGGTATGGGTGAAAGCCGTGATGACCGCATCGACTGGGTACATGAGCTGCTAAAAATGCCCAAAGCACCTGAATCTATTCCGGTTAACTTATTGGTTCCTATTGCAGGAACACCGATTGGCGATCGCGTGCTTGCAATAGGTCAGCTGTCAGTCCTTGAATGGATTCGTACCATTGCCGTGACGCGTATTTGCTGTCCGAGCAGCTATGTACGCCTATCTGCTGGACGTGAAAGCTTGTCCGATTCTGAGCAAGCATTGGCATTTATGGCGGGTGCTAACTCATTTTTTTATGGTGATAAACTACTGACTACCGGCAATGCCAGTCAATCAGGTGATAATAGATTGATGCGTGAGCTTGGTTTGACGAAGCAGTTTGCAGCCCCTCGTGCACCTAAGCATGTGCCCGTTGTGGACGCTATGAGCGGTCATCAATCACAAGTCATTTCGGCTGATTTGGGCGGAGTAGTTTTGGCTTAACGCTACCATTATGAGATAATCTGCGCTAAGCTTGCCCGCATTTATTATTGTTAAAAATAACCAGAGAGACTCTAGCATGGCAGATTATTTTAACTGGATTAAAGCAGCACATATTATTTCAGTGGTGACTTGGTTTGCAGCAATTTTCTACTTGCCGCGCTTATTTGTCTACCATGCCATGAGCGATGACAAGGTCAGTCACGACCGCTTTATTATCATGGAGCGCAAGCTATATCGCGGTATCATGACGCCATCTATGATAGCGACTTGGGCTTTTGGTTTATGGATGGTATTTTTAGGCTGGGATGTCTACAAAACCCAAGGCTGGCTACACGTAAAGATTTTCTTAGTGGTTCTATTGTCCGCTTATCATGGCGCCTGCGGTTTTTATCGTAAAAAGCTCGTCGATAGGCCACAATATAAGTCGCATGTTTTTTGGCGCTGGTTTAATGAAGTACCCGTCTTTGCTTTAGTAATTATTGTTATTTTAGTGGTCGTTAAACCTTTCTAACATGAGCTTTAATAGAAGTAATATTTAATAAAAAAGCGTCCATCACTTAATAAAGTGACGGACGCTTTTTTATGTCTAAATAAATTAAATATAGTCAGTTCAAAAGAAAATACATACGATTGTCACAATATTCTGCTGGTATAAATTCTTCTCGCTTGCTGTGCACTTAGTCAGACAGAGGCTTCGAAAAATTCATACCAGCAATACCGTATTCTGTTTATAGTGAATCGACTATGTATTAAATCATGCAATTAATAATCTACATTAAACGTTCGGACGCATGATTTGATAGACGTTGCTCA
Organism: Psychrobacter sp. DAB_AL62B; assembly: GCF_028895345.1. Lineage (NCBI taxonomy): Bacteria > Pseudomonadati > Pseudomonadota > Gammaproteobacteria > Moraxellales > Moraxellaceae > Psychrobacter > Psychrobacter sp. DAB_AL62B. The sequence goes on along the minus strand of NZ_SAXC01000011.1, from coordinate 47,628 downwards.
AATCATAAACACGATAGCGCGCAGGCTCACGGCGGCTTTCGCCAGCATAGCTTAATATCAACGCTTGCTTAGCTTGCTCATCAACCCAGCCTACAAACAAGCCACTATGCTCGACCCCATTATAGCCATGGTTGATATAATAGAGCCAATCACCGACTTCAATCTCGCCACTATTGGCATAAGGACCTTGACCGTAAGTGCCTTTGTGTATGGTGTCGCGGGTCACCCCTGCTCGTTTAAACACGGCATTCAGATAATCCCAGCAGCCGCCTTGAATAATCGTACGCTCGTTTAGCGCCATTTTACGGGCAATGCTAATCACTTCACGAGCGGCAAGACTACTTTGCGTCTCAGCACTGCTCAATAGCGGTAGATACTCGCTATCGACATTATCATAATTACCCGATAAAAATGCCGGTAATACCGTCGGCATTTTTGCTTGTACCTCAGGATAACGATAAGCAGCGTTAACAGCTGGCTGAGTATTCGCAGCATTTGAGCGATAGTTACCAGCACGTTGGATAGTGGAGCGCGTACTGATTTTAGCAGCAGGGACAGCAGGGTACGAGGGTGTATAGCGGGCGCTATAATCGGGTTGAGCGGACTTTTGGGCAATTAGACTACTCATGCTATCGGCATGAACTTGACCAACCGCGCCCAGAGTAAGCAATAATGCACTGCACGACGTTGTGATTGACCAAATGGGCAAACGCGACATGACTAGCTCCTTGTCAATAGAGTATCAATAACAGTAGTAGCGATAACCGTATCAATTATAAGTATGATGAGATTTTCAATCTTACTTATAAACCATTTGGACAGGGGTCTGCAAGCCTTATCACTCTTAAGTAAGCGCTAAAAGGTATAATTATAAGGATAAGCGGTAAATGAATGAGGCAAGATAGACAGGTTGAAAAAGCTTTTGGGATTAAAAATTCCTTTAATAATAAAGGCGCTAATCGTTGCTCATTTTGATGGTGACATGACGCTTCGTCAGGGCTTGACCTTGTAAGATAGCTTTGGTGGCAGTGGCTTCTTGGATATTATCAAAGCCGCTAATGTGATACTTACGTTTAGCATCACCATCAACGATTTCTAATTGCTCATCAATTAGACTGATTTTATCGCCGTCAGCCAGCTGGATAGGCGTACGTTTACCTTGATTGTCATGTACCAGCTCACCAACACGTACCCATAATATGCCGCTATTAATCACACCCGTCATGGCTTTTTTGCGCTGTTGGCGTTGCCGATTAAAAAAGAAGCTACCGATAATCAACAATGCTAGCGCACCAATAGACCATCGTACCGGCAACAAACTCATCGCCAGCGCTACGGCCACTGCGCCTACCAATAACGCCGCGCCAAACCAAAACAACCCATTATCTAATGCTTGGGGCTGTCCTTGTAAGGTAATTTTAGCGCCGTCATCAGTCAGCTTAAGCATGGGTTACTACCTGTTAAAGAGCGTGAGAGGATGATTGAAAAGCGTTGAGCAAGCGGTATAGCTGTCCTACATTACTACCAGCCGAGTGCAGTTTTTTGCATGGCAATAAGCTCAGCGATACCTTTTTCGGCAAGAATCAGCATATCATCAGCTTGCGCGCGAGTGAATGGCTTTTCTTCTGCCGTACCTTGCAGCTCGATGAATTCGCCTTTTTGGGTCATCACCACATTTAGGTCAGTATCACAGCTGGCATCTTCTTCGTAGTTCAAATCCAGATATGCTTCGCCATCTTTCATACCGACAGAAACCGCAGCAACCAAACCAATTAGTGGATCCGCTTTAAGTTTTTTGGTTTTTTGGATGCTCTCTAACGCATCAATAAGCGCAATTGCTGCACCAGTCACACTAGCAGTACGCGTACCACCATCGGCTTGCAAGACATCACAATCAAGGTAAATGGTGTTTTCACCAAGCTTGCTCAAATCAATCATGGCACGTAAGCTACGACCGATTAAACGCTGGATTTCTTGCGTACGACCTGACTGCTTACCACGTGCCGCTTCACGCTGATTACGGGTATTGGTCGCGCGTGGTAGCATGCCATATTCGGCAGTGATCCAGCCTTTGCCCTTACCTTTGAGCCAGCGTGGGACGCCAGACTCAACACTAGCGGTGCACAGTACTTTGGTGTCGCCAAAGCTGACCAATACTGACCCTTCGGCATGCTTAGTATAATGGCGCTCAAAGCTGATTGAACGAAGTTGGTTAAGCTCACGGTTGTCAATACGCATAAAATTTCCTAGTACGAGGTTGTAAAAGCAGTGTTATAAAATAAAAGGTTTAGGTTTATATTCATGGTTATTTGGTTAGCCAGTCGGTATTTACAGAAAATTTATACTTTGAAGTAAATGATAACTGAGTGCCCTAACAGCGCTAAATATTAGGTTATCCTAACGTGACAACGGTGCAATAGCAAGATTCACACAAGCTATCGCACCGTTGTTTTGGATAAGAATAGTCGTAAAAGTTATTCTAAACCTTCCATCTTACGCAATTCTTTACGCAGGATTTTACCCACGTTTGATTTTGGTAATTCATCAACGAATTGAATATGACGCGGACGTTTATAACCGGTCAAGTTCTTTTTGCCAAAATCAAGCAGTTCTTGCTCGGTAACTTCACCTTTTTTGACCACAAACAGCTTTGGATCTTCACCGCGGTCATCATTTGGAATACCAATCGCGCCACACTCTACTACTGCTGGATGCTCGCTCATGACTTCTTCGATTTCATTTGGATAGACGTTAAAACCAGAGACCAAAATCATATCTTTTTTGCGGTCAACGATTTTAATAAAGCCTTTTTCGTCCATGATACCGATGTCGCCCGTTTTTAAATAACCACTGGCAGTAAAGGTCTCAGCCGTTTCTTCTGGGCGATTTTGATAGCCAATCATGACTTGTGGACCTTTGACACAGATTTCCCCACGATCACCTAGTGCGACCACATTTTCATCATCATCGATCAAAATGATATCAGTGCTGGACGCAGGGATACCAATCTTACCAGTAAATTCAGCAATGGTCATCGGGTTAAAGGCAACTACTGGTGAGGTTTCAGACAAGCCATAGCCTTCAACAATTGGTAGACCGGTAATTTTATGCCACTCTTTTGCCACGCTTGGTAATACGGACATGCCGCCACCGATAGAGGCTTTTAGGCTAGAAAAATCTAAATCTGCAAAGCCTTCTTTATGTACTAGACCGTTAAACAAGGTATTGACCGCTGGGATAAAGGCCGGTTTATATTTAGCCATCTCTTTAATCAAACCATCAAGGTCACGCGGATTTGGAATCAACAAACCAGCACAACCTTCATACATGCCATACATGCCACAAACCATAAATGAGAACACATGGTATAGCGGTAGTGCGGTCAAAATAACATCATCCGAATCCACATCATCCTCAAAAGCACTACTCATCAACGCGCTAATCTGTAGCATATTGGCGACTAAGTTACCGTGCGAAAGCATCGCGCCTTTGGCAACACCTGTGGTACCGCCCGTATATTGCAATAACGCCACATCGCTTAAATTCAAATCAGGACGCTTATATTTGCTGGCTGATACGGCATTTAATGCCTGCTTAAAGCTGGTACTTTCTGGTAAACGATACGCGGGTATCATCTTTTTAACATGGCGTGCTACAAGATTAACCACAGTGCCTTTTACTAGCCCCAACATATCACCAAGCTTACAAACGATGACATGCTTAACTTGACCTTTATCTTCAGCGTCTTGGTAGGTCTTGGCGAAGTTTTCGACGATAAATAAAGCTTTGGCACCACTATCATGCAGTTGATGCGACAATTCACGGCTGGTATATAAAGGATTGACGTTAACCAAAATCATACCGGCACGTATAATACCTAACATGACGATTGGATATTGCAAAATATTGGGCATCATCACCGCAACTTTATCGCCTTTAACCAAGCCTAATGACTGCAAATAGCTGGCAATTTGACGACTGTATAAGTCTAATTGCTTAAACGTGATGGACGCACCCATACAAATATAGGCAGTTTTTTGACCATAACGGCTGGTGTTACGCTCAAACACCTCAAGTAAAGATGTACTGTCATCTGGCATATCGATCGTCGCTTCGATACCATAGCGCTCATAAGCACTCAGCCATGGTCTGTCACTCGCTATCGTCGGCATGGTAGGAAATACGTTAGTTCCAGCCATTGATTGAGCGTTGTGCGCAGCTTTATGGTCTGTGGTTTCTTTATTGATACTGTCCGTCATAATCTTCCCTAAATATTACCGTTAAAATATAGAATATATCTAATTAAATCACCGTGGTCGTTAGTCACTCATTTATAAAATCAAAAACTTGTGAATAAGAAGCCTCTTCGCTCATAAGCGAATAGGTTTTATCATTCACAAATTTTTTAAATCAAAAGTTATTACCTTGATACTAAATTTAGTATTTATTATAAAGACCGTTAAAAATGACCTTACTCAATCGCTTTATGGCGATAATTTTGTGAAGGCTTTGGGCTCAAAAAGTCTGAAAACCACGCACTTTTATCGTTAAATATCAAAATATATCGGCACGAACTATAGCAGTTTTGCGGACAATTCTCTATGGATACTAGCAAATCATAATAGAAAAATAAAAAAAATGATAAGGGCTTATACAAGCGACCTTATCATCTTTTATAGCCATTCCTATCAGCGATAAAGATGGCTAAAAGCTACTCTAAACTTGATGGTAAACTATTTACCATGATTTTTTTCTTCAAGCACACGTAGATCTTTATGTAAAATCTTACCAACGTTCGATTTTGGCAACTCATCGATAAATTCAACATAACGCGGACGCTTATAACCGGTTAGATGCTCTTTGCCGTAAGCGAGGACATCTTCAACCGTTAGACTGTCATCACTACGTACCACATAAATCTTCGGTACTTCGCCGCTCTTTTCATCATCGATACCGATGACGCCACATTCTAAAATCTTTGGATGAGCTGACATCACATCTTCTACTTCGTTTGGATAAACGTTGAAGCCTGATACCAAAATCATATTCTTTTTGCGATCAACGATTTTAAAGTAACCTTCTTCATCCATCACGCCGATATCACCAGTACGGAAATAACCATCAGAGGTCATGACTTCGGCAGTGGCATCATCACGCTTCCAGTAGCCTTTCATCACTTGTGGACCGCGAACACAAATTTCGCCGCGCTCGCCAAGTGGAACTTCATTGCCTTCTTCATCCAAGATAGCCATCTCAGTCGCAGGCATTGGCAGACCGATATTACCTGAGAATTCGCCGGTACCTTCCGGGTTTGCTGACGCCACAGGTGAAGTCTCTGACAGACCATAACCTTGTACGATCACATTACCGGTAATTTTTTGCCATTTGTCAGCCGTGTCTTTTAAAACCGCCATGCCGCCGCCCATAGACATCTCAAGCTTGCTATGATCTAAGGCTTTAAATACCTCACTATTTGCCAACGCGTTGAATAGGGTATTGACTGCTGGGAAAAACGCCGGTGGGTAATCTTTATAAGCTTTGATTAAGCTGGCGCCGTCACGTGGGTTTGGCACCAATAGACCGATACAGCCGCGATATAAGCCGAACATGCCGCAAACCGTAAATGAGAAGATATGATATAGCGGCAAGGCAGTCATAATGACAGGCTGCTCAGCCATACCTTCAAACTTATCAAAAGCATCACCAAGATACGTATCACACTGAATCAAGTTAGCCACTAAGTTGCCATGCGTGAGCATCGCGCCTTTGGCGACGCCTGTGGTTCCACCGGTATATTGCAAAACCGCAATATCATCAAGGCAGATGTTATCTGGACGCTTATATTTTTTGGCCGAAAAGCGATTAAGTGCCGTTTTAAAGTTGGTGCTATTTTTAAGATTATAATCAGGTACCAATTTTTTCACATGGCGCACGACCATATTGACAATAAAGCCTTTTAACGGACTCATCAAGTCGCCCATCGACGTCACAACGACATGGTCAACCAAGTTTTTACCAATATCTTCATAAGTTTTGGCAAAGTTCTCTAAAATGAACAATGCTTTGGTATCAGAATCTGTCAGCTGGTGCTCAAGCTCTTTTGAGGTATAAAGTGGATTGACATTGACCAAGGTCATGCCAGCACGCAGCACACCCAATACTGCAACCGGCAGCTGCAAAATATTTGGCATCATAACGCCGACTTTATCGCCTTTTTTCAGTCCCAGTGACTGCAAGTAGGCAGCGATTTGTTTGCTATAGCGATCTAAATCTTCGTAGGAGAGCTTGACATCCATACAGACAAAAGCTGTTTTACCAGCGTGCTTAGTAAAATTCTGCTCAAATATATCGATTAACGAGGTATTGGCAGCTGGCATATCGATATCGTACTGGATACCAAGCTTTTCGTAAGTTTTAACCCATACTTTGTCATTACGACGAATTTGGTTACCTTGATTTTCCATAATCTTACTGCTCCTAATAATAGTGCGCTACTGTAAACCCATAATAATCACAATGTGATAAACGTACGAAGACACGGCGCACAAGCTAACCACTGTGATGGCGAGCGAGGCTAGCGGTATAAAGGTACGGCCATGAGTCAACAATTTAGCGGTAAATGGCCCTTTGTTGTTTAACATACACACTTTGTACAAACTACTCAATATAAAAAAATGCTACTTGAGTTCGCAAAGTAGCTTGACGATGCATATTTTTATTTATATCAGTGAGTTAAGCCTCATTACGGCTAAATAAGCCACCTATTATTGATAAACATTTATCGTCTATTGTGATATAAATTCTATTGAGCTTTGAAAGCAGTATGCAATAAAACGATAAACGCTTAGCCTACACCCAGCTTGCTTAAATCGACTGTATCATTATTAACCTTGTTAAGGTCGCGGTGATTAAAAAGCCAATACTATAAATAGGATAATAAAAACAAGTAAAATGATAAAAAACAGTTAGATTAACTATACTTACCTTATTTTGTAAAAGCTATCAACCAAAACGTTATGCTAAATAGAAACGGCATGCTAAATAGAAACGGTATGCTCAGCACGTCATGCACTGTCGTCTATACTGACTTACACCTTTTTAATTATGCCAATATCCTTTACGATAGCACTATCTTATTTACCTGATTGAACCGATTGTTTATACCTATTAAAAAATTATAAGTGAATCCTATTTTATGTCCGATGTTATTGATAATGCGATTGCCCCAATAATTCCAAGCGAACCGATGGATACACGCTCTGTGGCGGAATTCACTGAGCAAGCTTATCTCAACTATGCGATGTACGTCATTATGGATCGGGCGCTGCCAAATATTGCCGATGGTCTAAAGCCTGTCCAACGCCGTATCATCTATGCGATGAGCGAGCTGGGGCTAAAATCAACTGCGAAAGCCAAAAAATCTGCCCGTACGGTCGGTGACGTGCTGGGTAAATATCATCCGCATGGCGATAGTGCTTGCTATGAAGCGATGGTGCTCATGGCACAGCCGTTTAGTTATCGTTATCCGCTGATTACCGGTCAAGGTAACTGGGGTAGCCCTGATGATCCAAAATCTTTTGCCGCCATGCGTTATACCGAAGCTAAGATGTCCGCTTATGCCAATACGTTACTCGCGGAACTCGGACAAGGCACGGTCGATTGGCAAGATAACTTCGATGGCACCATGCAAGAGCCGACCACCCTGCCCGCCCGTCTGCCCAATATTTTATTAAACGGTACGACCGGCATCGCCGTCGGCATGGCAACGGATATTCCACCGCATAACCTCAATGAAGTGGTTCGTGCTGCCATTCGTCTATTGAAAAATCCTGAGCTATCGGTTAAGCAGCTTACCCAGTCGATACCAGCACCTGATTTGCCAACGCCTGCCGAAATCATCACTAGCAAAAAAGATTTGCAGGCCATGTATGAAAGTGGACGCGGTAGCTATAAAATGCGCGCGACCTTTCATATTGATCCTAAAGAGAAAAATCTCGTCATCATCGACGCCCTCCCTTATCAAGTCTCAGGCAATAAAATCCAAGAGCAAATTGCCAAGTTGATGACCGATAAAAAGCTGCCGTGGATTACTGATATTCATGATGAATCAGACCACGAAAACGCTTGTCGTATCGTGCTAGAGCTGCGCTCAACGCGGGTCGATGTCGATCGCGTGATGAGTCATCTGTTTGCCAGTACTGATCTAGAAAGCAATTACCGCGTCAATATGAATATGATTGGCTTAAACGGTAAACCGCAGGTTAAAAACCTTAAAGAAATCCTAGAAGAATGGCTCGTTTGCCGCCGTTCAGTGGTCACGCGCCGTTTGCAATATCGCCTCGATAAAATCGATAAGCGCTTACATATTCTCGCAGGTCTACTGATTGCTTATCTAAATATTGATGAAGTGATTCGCATTATTCGCGAAGAAGACGATCCAAAATTATCGTTAATGCAAAGCTATGACTTAACCGATATTCAAGCCAATGCCATCTTGGATATTCGTCTGCGTCAACTGGCAAAACTTGAAGAGTTTGAGCTGCGCCGCGAGCAAGACGAGCTGGCTGCTGAACGCGCTATTATTCAAGAGTATTTGGACAACCCAGACAGTTTGACCACTCTGATGATCGATGAGCTCACCGCCGATATGAAAGAGCACGGCAACGAGCGTGTGTCACCACTGGCAGAACGCGAAGAAGCACAAGCGTTAAAAGAATCTGACCTCGTACCAAGCGAGCCGATTACCGCTGTACTATCGAAAGCAGGTTGGATTCGTGCTGCTAAAGGCCACGAGGTTGATGCTGCTGGTATGAGCTATCGCTCGGGCGATGCTTATCAAGCACACGTCCGCGGTAAATCGAATGAAAGAATCTACGTGCTCGATAGCACAGGGCGCAGTTATAGTATCGATGCGCATAACCTAGCATCTGCTCGTGGTCAGGGCGATCCGCTCACCAGTGTATTAAAACCGCCAGCAGGGGCAACTTTTGAGCAATTACTAACCGGCGACAATGACCAGCGTATTATTTTAGCCAGCTCGCAAGGCTATGGTTTTATCAATACGCTTGGCAATTTAGATAGTAATCAAAAAGCCGGTAAAAACATCATTAACCTTGCTGCTAATAGCCGATTGTTACCTATCGCGCGTATCGATGCTCAAGCTGATGTGATTGTAAGCTCTGAGAGTAATGACAACTCTGCTAGCGAAAATAGCGCTACTCCTGACCATATCGCTGTCGTGACAAATGCTGGCTATTTATTAATCTTTGCACTGAGCGATTTGCCTGAACAGGCACGCGGCAAGGGTAATAAGATGATTAATCTAAAAGGTGATGAAGAAGTGCTGACTATCACGCCACTCAGTAAACAAGACAGTCTAGTTATTACTGCTGGCAAGCGTCATGTGACCTTAAAGCCGATGGATTTAGCGAACTATACTGCGAAACGTGGCAGTCGTGGCGGTCAGCTGCCAAGAGGCTTTCAGAATGTAACGAGTGTTGAGGTTGGGTAGTTAGAGCGATATAACTACTAAAAAATGAATCTTAATTAAGGACTTATCATGGAAGATTTAACCATATTTGAGAACTGGCTCGAAAAGCATCTACCTGAGGTTGTGAAAGATTTGAATCCGCCTGCTACTTTAGAAGAAATTCAATTGTTAGAAAAAACAATTGGCAGAAGCTTACCAGAAGATTTTATTTTGTTATATCAATGGCATAATGGACAAATGGGTAATGCCGCTACTGGTCCTTGGTATGGCTTAGAATTCATGCCTATCAAAAAAATTATTAAAAGTATTGAGTTAGAAAAACAGACAATGGAAGAGTTAGGAGAAGATGAACTTAATTCGATGAGTGAATGGATGAAATCAACTCCTGACGGTTATGTTAAAAAGGCTAATAGCAATCCATTTTGGGTACCATTTGCCCACGACCATGGCGGAAACTTTCTAGGAATAGATTTAGATCCAGACAAGCTCGGTACCATTGGACAAGTAATTAACTTTGGTCGTGATGAAGAGCGGAAAATTGTGGCTAGCGAAAGTGTTAGTGACTTCCTATCATGGCTAGTAAAAGAGTTGGGCAACAGTAATTTTAATATAGCTATCGAAGATGATGAAGATGATGAAGATGATGAAGATGATGAAGATGATGAAGATGATGAAGATGATGAAGATAGAAGTTTGAATATACTTACTCCCGAGAGCGGACATTTTTTAGATGCTTTAGCAAAAATTTATCCTGAGCAAAAGTGATGGCATATGATGGATAGCCACATAACATTAACAAAAACACATGAATTCATTTTATTACAACCACGCTACTTCTTTATAGTTAATACGTTTTAAATCACTAGCGATGGTAATATTTAACATAATAGGACTGTTAAACTCACTATGAATAATAAAGCCCCCACCCCCAAAATCATATTTTTTGACATCGATGACACCTTAAGTCGTAACGGCATTATCGCTAAACATAACCAAGCAACGCTTGAAGCGCTAGCTAAGACTGATATTAAACTGGTGATTTCAACCGGACGCTCAAAAGCCATATTGCCTGCTGATATCTTAGCGTTACTGGATGCCGATGTATTAGATGCTATCATCTGTATGAATGGACAATACAGCTTTAATAAAGAGGGCATGATTAGTCATTACCCATTAACAGATACGCAGACCAACAAAATTGTACTGTTATGCCAAAAAAGTGAACTCATCCATAAATTTGACTCAGCAACTCATATTGCATGGTCACATGAGAACGAGCGTCTGCGTGAATACAATGCGATAACGCCAAACTCTATCCTTGACCCAGATTATCATAAGGCCAATACGGTTTATCAATGCTCGGTATTTTTTAACAACCAAGAAGAGAAAATGCAGGAGGTTGACTTTGCACAAGATGATTTAAAACTGGTGCATTGGCATCATATTGGCGCAGATATCTTGCCAGCAGAAGCGTCCAAAGCACGAGGTATCATAGATTTATGCCAGCATTACGCCATTGATACGAAAGATTGTATGGCATTTGGTGATGGGTTGAATGATTTAGAAATGTTTGATTTGGTCGGGTTTGCCGTAGCAATGGGCGATGCAAAAGCAGAACTTATAGAGCGTGCAGATTTTGTCACTGGTACGATTGAAGAATATGGAATACAAGCAGTGGTTGAGCATTTACTTGTAGTCTAGCAGTCAGTTCAAAAATCGTAAAAACCCTTGCTAGTATCTAGTGAGGGTTTTTATTGTTTACAAATTGGTCGTTATCTAAACTAAAGATGATATGCCATTGAATAGCCTGGCGCAAAAAAAACGGTAAGAACCTTTAGTTCTGTTTATATAAAACAATTTTCAACTTTGTTCTTGATATGGAAATGGAAAGTATTGGATACATTCACTCTCATAACACCCAAAACTATAATTAGAGCCATCACTGCATATTGCATAGCCATACGCGCCAGCGTTTAACGTCACCTCACAAATATTATTGTTCAACTCAATATCTTTGAACGTCATATCACAAGTTGTTATAGAATTCATTATATAAATATTACGGTCGGACTCTTCTGTTACCAGTGATAAAATATGTTTTAGATTAGCATCAGATAGTGACCATAAAATACCATTGTCAGCTATATCGTTCTTAATAGAAGTGTCTTTATCAATGCATAATTTTTGATAGCTTTGGCTCTTTTCTTCTTGGCAGGCAGTTGTATATAAAACAATGGATAGTAGGACGATGATCTTATAAATACTTTTTGATAGCCACATACATGGTTCTTCCATTCCTAGCGGTTTTGGCGGCTAGTTTTTCAGCCTATAATGAAGTTAAGCTGAGCTTTTAACTCGTCAAATCAACCACGCTCTGCGACCAACCCATAAACCCAACTGCCTAGCTTATAAAATCCAACAGCAACTAAAATGAAGAGTAATGCTGCCAATAAATACGCTAAAAAATTTGGTATACCAGTTGACCAACCAATACTAAATGCCACGCCAAGATACGCCTCTAACGGCCAGCTAAATATCGATGTGTTTATACCAGCATTAAGGAAAGCAATAATGGCACACAGACCTAGCACAGCAGTAATCATTCCAGCAACTTCACGGTTAGTCATCTCTTCTCTCTTATAGTTTTCATTCAACTAGTAGTCATGCAAAATAAAATACGTTTATTTTCAATAGCGCCAATCATAGCATGATTAGTTAATATCATTACGTCACTTACTCTTAACTAATACGAGCATTAAAAACCAGTAGATTCAAGCAGTTGCCCTTTAAATTTCGACTTAGGATAACCATAACCGTATAATGAATATACTATAACGGTATCATGTGCCCGACTTTTATCTTTTTGCCCTATTTAGGAGAGCCATCTTGTCCCATTTATCATCAAATCTTTCAACTAGCAACCTTACCCGAATGCTACCTAAAGCGCTGTTGTGCGTTGCTATTGGGCTTTCGCTTGCTAGCTGTAGCAAATCTGACAATGCCGCGGCTGATGGTAGTGCTGCTCCCAGTAATGTCACGCTCAATCTTTATAACTGGTCTGAGTATATGCCACAAGAGATTCTCAATGGCTTTACTAAAGAGACTGGGATTCGAGTTAATTACACCACCTTTGATTCCAATGAAGCGATGTATGCCAAGCTGAAACTGCTTGATGATTCTAGCCAATATGACTTGGCGATTCCATCGACTTATTATGTCGAAAAAATGGCAAAAGAAGGTCTGCTACAAGAGCTAGATAAATCTAAATTAAGCAACTTTAAAAACCTCGACACTTCGTTTACTAATACCAAAGTTGACCCTGAAAATAAATACTCGATTCCCTATATGTGGGGCAGCACTGGCCTTGCCATCAACGGCGAAACGGTTGATCCTGCTACTGTTAATAGTTGGAATGACTTATGGCGTCCTGAGTTTAAAGGTCAAGTGATGCTGATGAATGACATGCGTGAAGTGTTTGGCATGGCACTATTGACCCTTGGTTACTCAGGTAATAGCAGCAATCCTGATGAGATTAAAGCAGCCTATGAAAAGCTGACGACCTTGATGCCAAACGTAAAAACTTTTAACTCAGACGCCTCGCGTATGCCCTATATGGAAGGTGAAACGAGCGTAGGTATGACGTGGAATGGTGAAGCAATCATCGCCAATAACGAAGGTCTGACCAGCTTGGTTTATAAATACCCAACCGAGGGCGCGATATTATGGATGGACAACTTCGTCATTCCTAAAAACGCCAAACAGGTCGATGCGGCGCATAAATTTATTGATTATCTAATGCGTCCCGAGAACTCTAAAATCGTCAGTGAAGAGATAGGTTATGCCTCACCAAATATCGCAGCACGTGAATTGATGCCTGAGGACGTTAGAAATAATCCAACCATCTATCCGAGCAAAGAAATATTAGCAAAAGCTGAATTCCAAGAAGATGTCGGTGATGAGGCTTTGCAAGTCTATCAGCAGTATTGGGATAAGCTAAAAACCGGTCGTTAATTATCTAGCTATTAAGCTCAAAAGCCACCTTAGAATATCACCCATAAAAACGCTGACTTTAAATGGTCAGCGTTTTTTTAGCATTGATATTTGGCATTGATACTTGGTATTTATAAATGCAAATCAGTTTCGCTACCTTTATGTTCAATTCGGCGTTGTTCGCGGCGCTGGTAGCGCAGACCAGAAGCAGCAAACCATTGCGCTTGAGTCGCTTGTAATAAGTCACTGAGCCCCTGCAACTGTACTTGTAAGGTTTGGGTCAGCCAAAAATAGCCTTGCCACTCAAAGCCCAAATTTTCTATACTTGGATATTCTGATACCGCAATGCGGGTAATGGGACGAAAGACTTCGTCATTTGGGCTACGTAATACTGCCGCCATATGTTGCATCGCTTGCGTCAATTCATGTTGATAATGTATGAGCAGAATATGATTTTCATCGTCAATCTCAATATTAGCCAAGCGCGGCGCAGCACTTAATAACAAATCAATGGTACCGATAATATTACGATGCGTGCGCTGAATCGTCTCTAGCGTTTCTTTATCGATTCCTGATTCGCTGGCAGTCGCCGCGATATGTGGACGGACGGCTAGCAGGCGCTTATTAATTTTTTGTAACGCCTTAACCAAAGATTTATTAACCGGTGTATCAGGTATAGAGCGGCTTGCAGGATAAGTCAAACTTGATAAGCTGGTGGCCTTGCTAAATTTAAACGGCTTTGGCACCAAAACCTCAGCATCAATATGATTTCCAACCCCTGCATACAGATTGCTGCACGTTTCAAGGTTGCTTGCCAATAAAAATCGCCACATCAAGGTAGATTTAAGCGGTAAAATTAAAGTCGCTGCTACTGCTACCCCAGCGCCAAGCAAAATATTAAAGGCGCGGTAAAGACCATCTTGCGCGATATTACTGTGATCAGGACTCGAGACAATCATAAGCATGGTAATGCCCGTTAATAGACCGATATAGCCCAACTGCTTGACCGCGACATAACCGATGATGCCGCTAATAATGCCAATCAGCGCATAATACAACCACAACCAGCCACCGATATCTTGAATCAGCCATAAAAAACTCAGTCCGACCACCACCCCAAGTGAGGTACCCAATATTCGCTCTTTGGCCTTGGTATAGATCGCCCCTTGATACTGCAACAAGCCCAATATCACAAACACAGTAATGGTCGTCCATTCACCATGCGGCAGGTTCGTAAGCTCATTTAACACTAATGCAGTGAGAATGGCGCTACCCAAACGTATCGCATGCAAGACGTCAGCATGCTGATAGCGTGCATAAGGCTCAATAAGCGGTGCAGTAAATCGTTGCCAAAAATTTAGTTTCACGCAAGACGTCTCTTATAATTAAGGAATAAAAATAGCGTTAAGTAATGATTATAAATTTAGCAATGCACAAAGCCATTATCAAAAAATAACGCCTTTTACCTATTAAAAGATAAAAGACGTTAAAGGTCAAACATGCTAGCACATAATACAAAAAACATGAGTATATGCTAATATTTGGCGCTCTGTTGCTGTAGAAAACTAGACGTCTAAAAAGTCTAATATACCTTCAGCAGCTTCGCGACCCTCCCAAATGGCCGTCACCACCAAGTCAGAGCCGCGTACCATATCGCCACCGGCAAAGATTTTAGGGTTACTGGTTTGAAACCTAAACGTCTGCTTCTCTAAAGCCAAAACGCGACCGGAGTCATCCATCGTTACTTGCTGGGCCTCAAACCAATCAGCAGGACTCGGACGAAAGCCAAAGGCTAGAATCACCGCATCACAAGGAATAATCTCTTCAGAGTTGGCAATCGGCTCAGGATGCTGACGACCGCGTTCATCTGGCGCGCCCAAATGTGTGGTGACAACTTTAACCGCATTAACCTTACCATTTAAGCCAATAATTTCGGTCGGTTGGCGGTTGAATAAGAATTCAACGCCCTCCTCGCGTGCATTGACCACTTCACGGCGTGAGCCAGGCATATTTTCTTCATCACGGCGGTAAGCACAGATAACTTGCTCAGCACCTTGACGGATACTGGTTCGGTTACAATCCATAGCGGTATCACCACCGCCAAGTACCACCACTTTTTTACCTTTAAGATCGATATAGTCTGCTGGATTTTTTTCCCAGTCATTACAGCGATTGACATTGGCTATCAAAAAATCGAGTGCATCATAAACGCCCTCTAGCTCTTCACCGGCGAAATCACCACGCATATAGGTATAAGTACCCATGCCCATAAACACGGCGTCATAATCACTGAGTAGCTCATCGATACTGACGTCGGTACCAATTTCGGTCTCTAAGCGAAACTCAATACCCATGCCTTCAAAGACCACGCGGCGATTGCGCATGACGTCTTTTTCCATTTTAAACTCAGGAATACCAAAGGTTAATAAACCACCAATCTCAGGACGCTTATCAAAGACAACAGGGGTGACGCCATTTCTAACCAAAATATCTGCACAGCCGAGTCCCGCTGGTCCTGCACCGATAATGGCAACTTTTTTATCTGTCCAAATAACTTCTGACATATCCGGACGCCAGCCCAGTGCAAAGGCCGTATCGTTAATATATTTTTCAACGTTACCAATGGTCACTGCACCAAAGCCATCATTGAGCGTACAAGCACCTTCACACAAACGATCTTGCGGGCAAACACGACCGCAAACCTCAGGTAAAGTATTGGTTTGATGACACAACTCTGCTGCTTGAAATATCTGCCCTTCAGCCGCCAGTTTCAGCCAATTCGGGATGTAATTATGTACCGGACATTTCCACTCACAATACGGATTGCCGCATTCAAGGCAGCGGTGCGATTGCTGCGCGACCGATTCACTTTCAAACGGTTTATAAATCTCAACGAATTCGGTGGCACGAGTGGCAATATCTTTTTTGCTCGGCTCAAGCCGTGGTACATCTAAAAACTGAAAATCATTGTCTAAGCGCTTTGCCATGATGCTGTCTCTTTTATATAAGGCTTTTCAATAAGAAGCTTTGACAGTCAACGTATACGAGGCGAATTAACGTGATAAATTAATAAAACTCGCTAATATTTCGTTGCTGTCACGGCTCTGCTTAACATATTTGAATTGCAAACTTAACCTACAATATTTACCTGATGACTGTTATTGTGGGTCGGCCATGGTGGTCTTAAGTAAGGTTGCAATGTTTGCCGCTTTTGGCTTAACCAAGTAAAACTTACGCGCATAATGTTCAAAGTCAGCCAATATAGTTTGACCCCAAGCGCTAGCCGTTTTATCCACATGGTTTTCAATGACTTGCTGTAAATAGATACGATGCCCTTCGGTTTGCTCACTTGAGATACGATTTAAATCAATCAGCTCATGGTTACAGCGGTCAAAAAAGTCACCTTCCATATCAAGTACATAAGCAAAACCACCGGTCATCCCCGCACCGAAGTTAAGACCTGTGCGCCCAAGGACGGTGATAATACCGCCGGTCATATATTCACAGCAATGATCGCCTGTACCTTCGATGACCGCATGAGCGCCTGAGTTTCGGACGCCGAAGCGCTCGCCAGCAGTACCAGCAGCGTATAATTTGCCACCCGTTGCACCGTATAGACAAGTATTACCAATGATAGCCGTATCTTGCGCGGTGAAACTGGAATCCTTGGGTGGATAGATGACAATCTCGCCGCCCGCCATGCCTTTACCGACATAATCATTGGCGTCACCTTCTAACTCAATTTGTAAGCCACCAGCATTCCACACACCCAGACTTTGCCCTGCGGTACCAGTTAAATGCAGCTTAATCGGCATCTCATTCATGCCAAGATTGCCCCAAACTTCTGCAATCTCACCTGAGATACGCGCGCCAATCGAGCGATCACAGTTACCGACGCCATAGCTATAATCGCCGCCATTACCTTGGCGAATATTGAGTAGCATATCCTTAATCATCTGCTCAGCAAGCAAGCCTTTATCAAACGGCTCATTACGGGTAACTTGACAGGTTTGCGCTTTGCCGCTACTGGCTGGATGACTAAATAGTAACGGTGTTAAGTCAAGATGACGCTGCTTATCTGTCGTGCCTTCTAGCACTTCAAGTAAATCAGTACGGCCGACCAACTCTTCCATACTACGCACGCCTAATGCAGCTAGCCATTCACGCGTTTCGGTCGCCACAAATTTAAAGAAGTTAATCAGCATTTCAGCTTCACCAATGAAATGATCATCACGTAGCTGGGCTTTTTGGGTGGCAACCCCAGTTGGGCAATTATTCAGATGGCAGATACGCAAGTATTTACAACCGACTGCTATCATCGGCGTAGTACCAAAGCCGAAGCTTTCCGCACCAAGAATCGCAGCTTTAACCACATCAAGTCCTGTTTTTAGACCGCCGTCAGTTTGAATACGAACCTTATGACGTAAGCCATTCACCCGTAGTGATTGATGAGTTTCAGCAAGCCCTAATTCCCACGGCGAGCCTGCATGATGGATAGAAGACAGTGGCGATGCTGCCGTACCACCGTCATAACCTGAGATGGTAATCAAATCGGCATAGGCTTTTGCTACCCCAGTCGCAATGGTGCCAACGCCCGGACGCGAAACTAACTTGACCGATACCAGAGCATCTGGGTTGACTTGCTTAAGATCAAAAATCAGCTGCGCCAAATCTTCAATCGAATAAATATCATGATGCGGCGGCGGTGAAATTAACGTTACCCCCGGCACCGAATAACGCAGGCGCGCAATCAAAGCATTGACCTTACCGCCTGGCAGCTGCCCGCCCTCACCGGGTTTTGCTCCTTGAGCGACTTTGATTTGCATGACTTCCGCTGAGCGCAAATAGGCTGGTGTGACGCCAAAACGACCGGAAGCGATTTGCTTAATTTTTGAGTTACGCAGTGTGCCGTAGCGTACGGGATCTTCGCCACCCTCACCCGAGTTTGAACGTCCGCCAATGGTATTCATCGCCATGGCAATGGCTTCATGCGCTTCTGGCGACAACGCCCCTAACGACATGCCCGCAGAGTCAAAACGCGATAAAATGTCTGAAATATCTTCAACTTCCTCTACTTCGAGAGGATTTTCGGTTTTAAGCTGTAGTAAATCACGCAAAGTCGCCACTGGACGGTTATTGACCAGATCAGCATACTGACGATAATTATCATAATTGCCCGTCCGTACCGCCGTGTGCAGGCTATTAATCACATCAGGGTTAAAGGCATGATATTCTTTATCAAAAACAAATTTTAGTAAGCCGCCTTGATCAAGTGGCGCGCGCCGTTTAAATGCATTTGCCGCAAGCTGCGCTTGATCGGCTGCCAAATCTGCAAAGGTTGCGCCTTTAATACGACTTTGCACGCCTTTAAA
Organism: Psychrobacter sp. DAB_AL62B; assembly: GCF_028895345.1. Classification (NCBI taxonomy): domain Bacteria; kingdom Pseudomonadati; phylum Pseudomonadota; class Gammaproteobacteria; order Moraxellales; family Moraxellaceae; genus Psychrobacter; species Psychrobacter sp. DAB_AL62B. The sequence continues at coordinate 28,776 of NZ_SAXC01000011.1, read as the reverse complement.
GCACAAGCTGACGACTTCTTCAGAGAGACCAACCGCTTCAAATAACTGAGCGCCTCGATAAGAGACAATGGTAGAGATGCCCATCTTTGATAAGATTTTTAGCAAACCTTTATCTAAACCTTTACGAAAATTTACTCGCGCTTGAATTGGATCGCCAAGCAGCTCACCAGTGGCAACCAAATCATCAATTACATCATAAGCAAGGTAAGGATAAATACAGGTCGCACCAAAGCCAATCAGAACTGCCACTTGATGCGAGTCACGAGCAAGACCGGTCTCAATAATTAAATTGGCATCGGTACGAATACCTTGGGCAATCAGATAATGATGTACCGCGCCAGTGACCATAATGGCATTAGCGGGCACTTTAGCAGCAGCAATGTCTTTATCAGATAATACAATTAAGGTATGACCTGCGCGAATGCTACTAGCGACTTGCTCACAAATAGTGGTAATGGCAACGGACAATTCTAGATTGCGCTCATAATTTAAATCGATACGAGCCATTTTAAATGCAGGATCAGCCAAGGTTTCAAGTTGCTGCATCTTACTGGCTGACAACACCGGCGACGATAAGATAATGCGATGGGCATCTCTTGCCGATGGCGCAAAAACATTGGTTTCAGCACCTAGACACGTCTGTAACGACATCACAATAGACTCACGTAGCGGATCAATCGGCGGATTAGTGACCTGTGCAAACTGCTGACGGAAAAAGTCACCGACATGACGAATTTGCTGTGACAACACTGCCATCGGTGTATCATCACCCATCGAACCGACTGGCTCTTGCGCATTTTCAGCGTTAGGACGAATGATTTCTGTACGCTCTTCATTGGTGATGTGATACATTTTTTGTAGTGCTTTTAGCGGCTCACCGCGACATGCCTGCGCGGCGAGCTCTTCTTCTAAACGCTCATCATCACGGATACGTGTCGCTTCTTCACGTAACCATTTACGATAGGGATGCGCCTTTTTCAGTAAGGTCGCAATCGCCTTAGTGTCCATGATTTGACCCGTCTGCGTATCGATGACCAGCATCTGACCGGGGCCAACGCGACCTTTGGCGAGCACATCTTTTGGTTTGTAGTCCCAAACGCCAACCTCAGAGGCCACGGTAATATAACCATTCTTAGTCGTTACCCAGCGCGACGGACGTAGACCATTACGATCCAGCATACAGACCGCATAGCGACCATCTTGAATGACTAACCCTGCTGGACCATCCCACGCCTCCATATGCTGCGAGTAAAACTCATAAAACGCGCGCAAGTCCATATCCATACTATCGACATTTTGCCAGGCAGGTGGCACAAGGATAGACATAGAATGGAACAAACTCATACCACCTGATATCAGCACTTCTAGCATATTATCTAAGCTGGATGAATCTGAACCACTGCTATTTACCAATGGTGTTAATTCATTCAAATTGGGCAGTTTTGCTGATTTTAATTTTGGCGTACGTGCCTCAGACCAGCTGCGGTTACCCGTGATGGTATTCAGCTCACCATTATGGGCAAGATAGCGGAATGGTTGTGCTAATGGCCAACGCGGCAAGGTATTGGTTGAAAATCGTTGGTGAAATACCACAATATGCGACGCCAAATGTTCATCTTGTAAATCTAAGAAAAAAGCAGGCAAATCGGATGGCATGACCAAACCTTTATAAATGATAGTCTGACAGCTCAATGAACAAACATAAAATAGCTCATCACTCACTAAGCGCTGCTCAGCTTTTTTACGGGCAACAAACAGCTTACGGTTAAAATCATCCGCAGCTAGACTATCAGGTGCATTGACAAATACTTGCTTAAAACCTGGTAACGTCTGACGACCAATCTCACCAACAATGCTCAAATCAAGCGGCACATCGCGCCAGCCAGCTATCTCTAGTCCTTGTGCGGTAATCTCCTCGCTTAATACTTGCTGGCTATGCTGTGCTTGGATTTTATCATCATGAACGAACACCATACCAACGGCAAAGTTATCCGTTAACTTAAACTCTAGCTCTGCTGCAATGCCTTTAAAGAAGGCAATTGGGGTCGCTAATAACAAACCACAACCATCACCGGTTTTGCCATCAGCCGCGACACCGCCGCGATGGGTCATACAACTTAAACTATGAATGGCCGTTTTTACTAAATCATGGCTGGCTTGTCCCTCAATATGAGCAATCAAACCAAAGCCGCAATTGTCAGAAAAATCATCTGGCGTGGCCAAATGCGTGTGGGAAGAAATCATTGACATAGCTTGTCCTTTTAAGTGAGCGGTAGTCTATGCAACCAATGTGATGCACAAACTATTCTCCGCAAGCAGAACGGGTTAAATATATTCACATATCCGGATTAATAAAGCGCAGGCAGAGAAAATAGTGCAAGCGTTTTGAGCCTGATAAAAATACTTATCATGACTCCATTTATTCTAGAGCAATTAGAGCGATTGACTTAACGCTAGCTACTAAAATAACATCGGTAACAAGATGAGATAGTCATCAAAAGACCAAGTTATTCAGCATTTAGGCTTTATAATCTACCGGTATCATCTGCCAGTATTGTCTCTGTTATAACGTTCAATGTGAACGCCACAACACCTGATGACTAACCCGTAAAACAGCTCATATAACGCTAGTTTTCCATTACATCTGAATATCAGACACCCTGTATCTAAGCGCCTTAATAATCCTAATAAGGATAATAAGAGGGATTGCGCTATTTACGATAACTATACAGAGCATCGCCCAGCTTTATATTATTGAATGCTAGCTAAAAAATCTAGTTTTTTTATTAATTTATCCATCAGATTTTGTAAGCGCTTATATTATCTTTCGTTATATTAAACATAAGAACACATGGATAAATTATTTATAAAAAAAGCCCACTACAATTTTGAGTGGGCTTTTTAATACAGATTTATATTTTAACTTAATTACTCTTTTCTTCGATCAGCTCTTTGATAGTATCGCTGTTCTCTTTTGCTACCGCTGCACTTTTACCCTTGCTATTATCTTTTGGTGCTGCTGCAGTTTTAGCATTGCTATTGGAGTTTTTATTCGCCGAGCCTGTATTTTGATTCTTAATATTGGCATTTGCACTATCAGGATTAGCACTGTTAGGGTTAGCATTATTACTGTTGCCGTTATTAGCACTAGCAGCCGGCGGCTTAGGAGTAGCAACCACTGGTGGTTTCTTCGGTGCATTGGTATCGGTATTCTTGGGTGCTGAAGTAGTCGGTGCTTGTTCGTCTGTGCCGACAATACGCTCTTCATTGACAGATAAGGTTTCAGAGGTATCGACGGACTGGCGAATGCTCTCAGCATTGGCAGCGTCTTGAGCATTACGATTGGCAGTATTGCTTGCTGCTTGGTCAGTGTTGTTATTGGTTTGCTGACGAACTGGTACTTCTCGTTTGGTTGGTCGCAAATTTACCGAACGCGTGCGTTTAGCGCTTAAGTCTTTGACAGGGTCAGGGCGTTCATAATTATCGATAATACTGACGTAGCGATTAATCTCTTCAGGCAATACTCGTACATTAGCAGGCAGCTTAAAGTCTATTAGCTTGGCAGCCCCGACCGCTTCTTGTGGACTGCTCATCAGCCCATAAGTCAGCATATAACGTACTTGCTCGTTATCATCAAGATAGCGGAAGTACGCAAACTTGTTGCGATCTTCACGACCTTCTAAGTAACTAACAATCACATCATTTTCAGCGACATTCATCACCTGTACGGTCCATTTGCCTTTGTTGGCGAGCAAATAACGCTTATCTTTAAATTCATCAGGATAGCTACGCAAATCACGAACGGTGGCATCAAAACTTATCGGCTGCACATCGGTATCAAGCTCATGCAATGATTCGATTTTTAATGGTTGTTCAAGCTCAGTGCTCAACGTTTGCGGCGCTGATATTGGGGCGTTTTCTATTTTGGCACCCATCGCTGGTGTTTGACTAAACATCCAGACTAAAGCGGTAAACACGCCCAGCAGCAAGGTCGCTATCAGCCAAATCAATGCTTGACGGCGATAGGATTGGCTAGCGGTGCGAGTCGTCGAGCGGGTTGCTGCCATGGGAGTGTCCTTGGTAAAGATGTACTTAGAATTTATACTTAGTGCTCATAAAAAACACAGTCAAATAAAAATAAGACCAAACTGCCTAATTTGAATGCCCATTTGCCAGCAGCTATTTATAAGATGCTTTCTGTCGTACCTTGCGAGTGATGTTTTGCCAACACCTCAGTCAGTAGCTGCGCATCAAAATCACTGGTTAAGACTGCCTTACCTAATGATTTTAACAAAATAAGGCGAATTTGTCCCTGTTTCACTTTTTTATCATGACCCATCAAGCCTAAAGCCGTCTGTACCTCTATAGGCGGCGGATTGATTGGTAAATTGGCCAAGGACAATACGCGTTTAACACGGGCGACTTCATTACAAGTTAACCAGCCAATTTTTTGCGATAGCTCAGCAGCTTGCACCATACCAGCAGCGACCGCCTCACCATGTAGCCAGTTACCATAGCCTTCATGCGTTTCAATCACATGACCAAACGTATGACCAAAGTTTAATAACGCCCGTACGCCTGATTCTCTTTCATCTTGGGCGACGATATTGGCTTTATATTCACAGCAGCGTTTCACCGCCTCGCCAAGTACCGCCAAATCTAATGCCATCATCGCAGGTAGATTCTGCTCAAGCCATGTCAAAAAATCCACATCCATAATGAGGGCGTATTTAATAACTTCAGCCAATCCTGCTGATAACTCTCGCGCTGGTAAGGTTTTGAGCGTACTCATATCAGCCAATACCATTTGCGGCTGCCAAAATGCCCCAATCATATTTTTACCTTGCGGATGATTGATGCCCGTTTTGCCACCAACGCTTGAATCCACTTGTGACAGTAATGTAGTGGGGATTTGAATAAAATTTACACCGCGCATAAAGCTCGCCGCCGCAAAACCTGTCATATCGCCAACCACACCGCCACCAAGCGCGATAAGGGTGACATCACGATTAAAGTGCGCCGCCATTAGCGCATCATAAATTTGGTTAATACTGGTCTGATTTTTGTATTGCTCGCCATCTGGCAGTATACAAACCTTAACGGTAAATTGTTCTTCTAATAGTTGCTGTAGGGCTTCTAAATATAAGGGTGCAACCGTCTCATTGGTGACGATCAATACTTGCTGACCCACAATATATGGGGCAATTTGGCTTGCCATACTCTCGTGGTCTATGGCTGTTTTTTCAGTAATGACGATTGGATAATCATGACTTTGCGTATGTACTGTCAAGTCAGCATGAAACAATGGCGTTGCCATGAAAGTCTCCTTAAGTCTTACAATTAAAAGTTAAATAAATAGGTATTCGATAATATTTATCACATCAACCATTTTTTGACATCAATCTTTTTCAGGTTCTGAAGTGACAGACGTAGAGGCGCAAAATGTGTTGAGCTGCTGTAACAATTGATTGACCATATGCCGTGGATACGTATGCCCTGTTGGCATGATAATATGCGCTACTTGCCGATATAAAGGATCGCGCGCACTATATAAACCTTGCAGTATTTTTCTAGGATTCGGTTGTTGTAACAATGGACGCGATTTATCTTTTGCAGTACGAGCCATTTGCACATCAACAGGCGCATTGAGATAAATAACGATACCGCGCTTTTTTAAATACTCACGATTCTCAGCTGCCATAACCGCACCGCCGCCAGTTGCTAAAACAATTTGCGGTTGCTGCGTCAGCTCATCTATCGCACGTGTTTCCCGTTCGCGAAAGCCGGCTTCACCTTCTTTGGCGAATATCCAAGCAATATCAGCACCGGTCTGCGACTCAACATACCAGTCACTATCTACAAACGTCCGCCCGAGCTGCTTTGCCAATAATCTACCGATTGTGGTCTTTCCTGCTCCCATCGGCCCTACCAAAAATACCGACGGTAATTCCTCAACCATAGTACTCACTCAGCTAAATTAGGTATGATACAACGTCATTGATATTCTGGCTAGTAATGAGCTGTGATTATTGTCAGTAAAATCCATGTAATCATAGAAGTGATAATCATCACAACCATAAAAAAAGCAAGCACTAAGGCTTGCTTTTTCTGACTGAAAACATATTAAAGGCTTATTAATCTAAGCGACTAATGCCATCATTGATCAGTTTTGGCGTGATAAATATCAGTAGCTCTTCTTTAGAGGTGCTACGTACATCTTTGCGGAAGGCGCGACCAATATAAGGCAAATCGCCTAAGAAAGGTACCTTGTCGACACCATTGCTGGTACGGTTCTTAAAGACGCCGCCCAATACAATCGTTTGACCATCTTCAACAATCACGTTGGTTGAAATAGAGTCTTCGGCGATAGCAACCTGATTGTTAATAATGGTAGGTGTGCCATTAGTGATTAACAGTTGCAAACCAATCTTACCATCTGGGGTAATGTTCGGCGTGGCTTCCAGACTTAATGCTGCTTCTTTAAAGCTGGTGGTGGTAGCGCCACTGGCCGATGCTTCTTGATAAGGAATCTGCGTACCAGAGGATACTTTTGCGGTTTGTTTATCAGCCGTCAAAATCTTTGGTGTAGAGATAACTTCACCACGATTGTCTGCTTGCATGGCTGACAACTCAAGATCCAACATAAAATCAGAGATACCAAGTAGACCAAAAGCAATACGGCCAGCAGGATTATCAACACCCAGGTCGACGTTTAAGTTATCAGGACGGCTGATATCGTATTTAGGATAAGAGATCGTTTGTCCATTGACCGTCGTTGTCTCTACATCAAAATCTTTTAAATCCCATAAGGTTTGATTGCTACCACCAACCAGCAAGTTTCGGTTATTGGCGGCGCCGTTTGACAAGATACCCCAACGAACCCCAATCTCTTTACTAAAGTTATCGCTAGCGCTGACGATACGTGCTTCAATCATTACCTGACGGACAGGAATATCAATTTTGCCAATTAACTTATGAATATTTTCAATACTGGCTGCCACATCTTTAACGATTAAGGTATTGGTACGCTCATCGACCGTTACCGTACCACGATTAGACAATAAGGTATTGCTGTCATTTGCGTTGCCTGTACTACTGCTGCCAGAAGAGCCTCCGCTACCTTGCGAGATAAGCGTCAAAACATCCGCTGCTTTTGCATAGCTTAGACGAATATATTCAGTGCGTAGTGGTGCATAAGACTCAACGGCTTGCTGTGCTTCAAGGTCTTGAGCTTCTTGCTGCGCAAGCTCAGTAGAGGGCGCAACCAAAATCACATTGCCATTTTCGCGCTTGCCCAGATTCTTACTCTTAAGAATAATATCAAGCGCTTGATCCCAAGGTACATTAATAAGGCGCAAGGTAATATTACCAGCGACCGAATCACTAGCAACGATGTTCATCTCTGTAAATTGTGCCAAAATATCTAAGACACTACGAATTTCGACGTCTTGAAACTCCATAGATAGCGCTTCACCCGTATAAACTTTTTCTTCAAGCGTTGGTTCGCGTAGTAGCTCTGGTTTTCTGATACCGATATTTAACTGATTACCTGACTGATAGGCTTGATATTCATAATCTTCTTTCATATTAATGGTGATGACACCATTTTGACCTTGGTTTTTAGTATCAATACTATCAACTAGACCGCTATTAATATTCAAGCGGCGTAATAGATTTCTAGGCACAGTACTTCCAGTCAAGCGTACGACCAGTTTATTACCTTGGCGCTGAACATCCACTGGAATTGCTTCATTGGCAAGGGCAATACTTACATTACCGCCGCCATCATTCCCTGCTGAAAAATTAACAGCGCTTAGTCCGTCATAACTATACTGCTTGCTAACTTGTGAGGCCGCAAGCTGTGGACTTAACAAGGGGTTGACTCGTACTACCATAGTGTCAGCAGGCACTTGGGTTTTTGTTACGGTCGGCTTAATAGGAGCAACTGCTACGCTATTGCTCTCTACTATTGGGGTGACAATCGCAGTGGTAGTGATAGCAGCATTGCGATTAAGCACATCTTGAACAGGATCATTGGTAATCACTTGGCTACCCACGGGAGCAATCACGGCACGATTAGGATCAGTAATAGTCAGCAATAACTCATTACCATCAATAGCCGTGGTATAGTTGCCAGCTTTTTTTAGGCCAACAATAAGACGCGTGGTACTATCGCTGTTCAGCGTAGTGACGTCATTGATTATACCGATATTATATTCATTAAAGCGACTGGCAAGCCCATTTTGCACCTGTTCAAAATCCAACACCAAACGGCTTGGATTATCTAACTGGTAAGCGGCAGGTAATACTGGCGCGCCTGTAAATCCCAAACGCATTTGCGTCACAGCTGGGGCAGTCTGCACGACAGAGACATTATTGATGCGCTGTTCGGCATAGGCACTGCTACTTATTGCTACCATACTCATTGCCAATGCTGAGATGGCAAAAGTAGAAGATACGCGCTTGCTCATCGTCATTACCTTGTTATTGCGTACTGTCATTATTTATTCCTCAAAAAATCTGCCGACTTAGCTTATAGGGGACACCAGTGACTGGGGTTTTTCAACAAACCCAGCACGGCTGTCTGGCACAATTTCAATCAAGTTAATCTGGGTCGGCGTGATTTCAACAATACGGCCGTCATTTATTCCAAGATAATTACCAACTCTAACGCTCGCAACCGAACCATCAGGACGCTGTACTAAAGCGTATTGCTGACCTTCGGGTGAAATAACGATACCGCGAAAGACCAGTTGCGATAGCTCGTATTGCTCAAGCGGTTCTTTGACTCGGGTTATGTCAGGGCGCACGCCATCAATAGAGGTCGTCGGACCTTGTACATTCACTAAACTTGGTGGCAAAAATGGGCTACGCTGTGCACTGGCGCTATAGACAAAATCTTCTACCAGCTCAGCTTTAGGCGGTGGCTCAATCGGCTGTGCTGGCTGGTTGCGAACATCAGCCATCGCCTGCTCTGCCAAACCAATACGATCAGTACAACCAGTCATAGATAAAACTGCAGCGCTTAAAATCAGTAGCATGGGTAGTTTTTGGCTAGTCATTAGTTGCCTCCTGCAGCATCAGTAGGAGCGGCTTCGGCAGTGGCAACCGTTTCATCGCCTTCAGGAGCCGCTTCTTTTGAGCGATAAGTTTTGGTTTGTAGTACCAAATTAAGCTCCGGTAAAACATCCAAGGTCGGCTGTGGATTACTGACTTCAAAATCGTGCATGGTGATAATGCGCGGTAAAGCGGCCAAACCACTGATAAAGCTACCAAACTGATGGTATTCACCCAACGCAGCGATACGAATAGGCTGCTCAATGAAGAATTCATTTTCAATTTCAGGCTCTACTGAAATATCTTGGAAACGTATATTACTACCCACGCCCGTCATATTGATACCTTCTACTAATTCTGATACGCGAGTATCTTTTGGTAGCTGGTCGAGTAAGGTATTAAACTCAGTTTCCATCTGAATAACTTGTGCTTGATACGCCTTTAGATGGCGAGCACGTGATTCTTTTTCACGGTAGCTATCAAGTAAAGTTTGCTGTTGACTTTCAGCCGCGGTAATTTCGTCGATTTTACTGCTAATTGGTAGCGCCCATGACAGAGCAGCGATCAAAGCAATGATAAATCCAATGACTGTAATTTTTACAGGAAGTGGCCAGCTGCCGTAGTTTTCAGCATCCAATGACTCAAAACTGCGTCGAAACTCATTTAAATCAAATTGCTTCTTTGATTTTAAAGCCGTCTTTTTGGTTTTAATGAGCGTTTTTTTACGGGTCAGCTTCATAACTCACCTCCAGGTCCAGTAGTGCCATCTACAGGTGCAGCTGTCTCCGACTGTACTTTAGTCGTTACCACAAACTGTACATAACTGTCTTCAGGATAAATAGGACGCGGTTGTTCACCAGTGGTGACCGTGGTTTCCAAAGTAGGCGCAGCTTGATAAGCCGTGATATTTTGCTGGATATTACTAACGGCTGAATTACCCATCCACTTACTATTATCAAGATTACGAATCAAACTTGATACGATATTTGGATTGTCTGCAAGGCCTGTCAACGTCAGCACATCACCTTCACGCTTTAAATTATTTAAATAAAGTGCTGGAGGAATGGCTTTGGCAAGATCATCCCATAAACGCACAGGCACAGGGCGTCGACCTTGTAAGTCTTGGATAACCTGCATACGTGAGATGATATCTTCACGGCGCTGCTCCAAGCTATCAATTTCTACTAAAGCTTTATCTAAGAGCGCATTTTCTTGCTCAATCAGCGCATTGGCGTTCAATTGTTCTTCGAGTTCATTGTTAAAATAACTCCAAGAAGCGAATGCAGCGAGCAAAGTAAGCAAAGTCACTGCCATCACTAAGGTGATAAATTCTTTATTACGGCGTGCGCGCTCTTCTTGACGCCAGGGCAATAAGTTAATACGAGCCATTAGTCAAAGCTCCTTAACGCTAGACCGCAAGCGGCCATTAAGCTTGGTGCATCAATCGCCAGCTGCTCATTATCGATATGCGGAGCAATAGTCATATTGATAAACGGATTTGCTATGCTAACAGGCACGCCCAATCTCTGTTGGGCCATACCAGCAAGACCAGCAATAGAGCTACTGCCACCAGCAAGTACCACATGATCAATACTGCTATATTGGCTTGAGGAGAAGTAAAATTGCAACGAACGAGTAATCTGTTGAATAGTATTTTCTATAAATGGGGTCAATACATCAGGATAGTAATCATCAGGTAAAGTACGCTCACGTTTACTAATAGTGGCTTCTTCAGCCGATAGTCCATAACGGTTCTGTATCGCCTCAGTTAGTTGGCTTCCACCAAATAGCTGCTCTCGGCTATAAATAAACTCACCGTTTTTAGCAACATATAAAGTCGTTTGATTGTGCCCAATATCGACTAAAGCCACCAAATCTGGTAGATTTGGCAAACTGTCTGCCATCAAACCAAAAGCACGTTCGATCGCATGAGACTCAATATCCATGACTTTAGTTTGTAGACCGCCAAACGTTAAGGCGTCAACCCTTTGGTCAACGTTTTCCGAGCGAGAAGCGGCGAGTAGCACTTGCACCATGTCGTCGTTTATAAGAGACGGACCTAATACCTCAAAATCCAAATTAACATCTTCTAATGGATAAGGCACATATTGATCAGCATCTAGACGAATTTGAGCTTCTCGCTCTACGTCATTGAGCACCATATCCATATCGATGATTTTAGTAATCACCGCTGACCCTGAGACTGCGGTTGCAGCGCTGCTACCCGAAGCTTGGCAACGTCGAGCCAAGCTTGCTATGGCATTTCCTACAGTCTCAGTGTCTATAATGAGTTTGTCGATGACTACGCCTTCTGGTAGTATTTCAGTACCATAAGATTTTAGATGAAAAACGCCTTGTTGGCGCTGTATGTCGACCAACTTCACTGAGGTGGTACAAATATCCACGCCAATTAAATGTCGACTCTTAGAAGTAAATAGCCTCACAAACTCTATACCTTATATTAAGTGTACAATCTGATAGTTATTTGTAATAATTTAGTACAATACTTTACTTAACAGACATGTTCAAGTATTTAAATTGTCTATCAAAGATAACTTACACATTTATTATTACTTGCTTATTTTGTTCAAGGTATAATGCTGTACCTGTTGCAAATTTTAATTGATAAGTCTGATTATGACCAAAAAAAATGCTATCGTTCGTCTCATTCACTTTTTGGTGGGGCTTTTCATCGCTTGTTTAGCGTTAGCGGTTATATTGGCGCTTGCCGTACCTATTGGATTTTATGGTATGGCGATGTATTTATCGCCGACGTTGCCCAGTACTCAAGAGATTAAAACGGCAAATTTAGAGATGCCATTACAGATATATAGTAGTGATGATAAGTTAATTGGGCAGTATGGCAATCGCCTATCACTACCTATTACCTTTGACGAGATACCAGAAGATTTGACCCACGCTTTTTTGGCAGCAGAAGATGCCTCATTTTTTCAGCATAGTGGTATCAGCATTAAAGGGCTTGGTCGTGCCGTTACTGAAGTAGTGACTGACGATGACAGCCAAACTGGCGGCTCAACCATCACCATGCAGGTGGCCAAAAACTATTTTTTAAGCTCAGAACGTACCTTAAATCGCAAGCTGACAGAGTTATTTCTAGCTCGTAAAATTGAAGACGAGCTGAGTAAAAACGATATCCTCACCCTTTATGTCAACAAAATTTATTTAGGAGAAGGCGCTTACGGTATTCGCGCCGCTGCTAAAAAATATTATAGTAAATCACTAGAAAGCCTCACCATTGCCGAAATGGCCATGCTAGCAGGGTTGCCAAAAGCGCCTTCTAAATATAATCCGGTGGCCAATCCTAGTCGCGCGCTCACGCGGCGTAACTGGATTATCGGACGCATGCATGAATTGGGCTACATTAATAAAGCCCAACATGACGAAGCTATCAACGCCCCAATCGGCATTAACCTTTATCAAGAAAAACTTGATGTTAATATGCCTTATTTGGCAGAAATGACACGTTCTGCGTTGGTTGACCGCTATGGTGAGCAAGTCATGCATGGCGGCTGGCGTGTACGCCTTACCGTTGATAGTAAAGCACAGACAGATGCCGAGGCTGCCGTACTAACAGGATTGGTTGCTTATGAGCATCGCCATGGTTGGCGCGGCGCTGAAGCAAATGACGAACCCCTTGAAAACTTCCGCCGTTATAGCAATATGTCGCCTGCTAAAGTCACTAAGGTTAATTCCCGTAGTTTTGAGGCGACAATGCCTTCAGGTGAAAGTATTACGGTCAACTGGTCTGGTATGAGTTGGGCGCGCAAATATATTTCTGCCGATCGTATCGGTTACTTTCCTAGTAATGCCAGCCAAATTGTCAGTAAAAACGACATCATTCGCCTGATACCTACCGCTAATGGTGGTTGGCAGTTGGGACAAATACCTAAGGTACAAGGTAGCTTGGTCTCTTTGAATCCTGAAACGGGTGCCGTTCGAGCGTTGATTGGTGGCTTTGATTTTAACCACAGTAAATTCAATCGCGCCCTTCAAGGCTGGCGCCAACCGGGTTCAACCATCAAACCACTTGTTTACACTGCGGCGCTAGAAAAAGGCTATCGTCCAGATAGTATTGTCTCCGATCGTCCGATTCAAGTAGGTGACTGGAAACCTAAAAATTCTGATGGTCGTTTTTTAGGTGATATTACCTTACGCCGCGGGCTATATTTATCACGTAACTTAGTTTCTATTCGCTTACTGCAAGCGATTGGAATCTCTGATGTGCGCAATCTATTGGATGAATTTGGACTGGATAAAGAAAAGCTGCCAACCACTTTGTCTCTGGCCTTAGGTGCCGGTCAAGCCACCCCATTACAAATGGCAACAGCTTACGCCACCTTTGCCAATGGCGGTCACCGCGTTCAGCCTTATTTTATCGAACAAATTTATAACTATAATAATAAACTCCTCTTTCAAGCCAATCCTCAGCAAGCTTGTGCCTTATGTTTCAATGATCAGCTTGACGACGTTAATAAAAAACTCCTCGAAGATTATGAATTGAAAAAAGAAAACGATAGTAAGGCAGTTGATTCTAGTGATGAAAAAGCTCGCTCTAAAGCTAACTCTTCAAATGAAAATCCAGATAGTGATATAAATGTAGAGAATGGTGACAGTACGTCCAAAGCTAGTAAAGAGATGGATCTAAGCATTTATGATGCTAGCCCAGAATCGGATCGTCTAAAAGCGCCTGTTATACAGTACGTACGTGCTGAGCAAGCGCCGCGTATTTTAAAACCAAGGGTGGCTTTTGAGATGGCAGATATCTTACGCGATGTGGTACAGCGTGGTACAGCCTTTAAAGCAAAATCTTTGGGACGTGATGACATTGGTGGCAAGACTGGTACTACCAACGAGGCAAAAGATGCTTGGTTTGCAGGATTCCATCCTACCAACGCAACAGTGGTATGGATGGGGTTTGATCAACCCTCAACGTTGGGTCGACGTGAGTATGGTGGTGTAGCAGCATTACCAGTATGGATGGACTTTATGAAAGCCCAATTAAAAGACACACCTCATCAGTGGGTCTCTATTAATAACCGAGCTAAGTCTAAAAAACAAAAGCAAAGTATTATAGAGATGATAGATGAAGGGGTTACCGATCTTGAAGACGAAGATGCCGATATAGGCAAATCAGAAAAGCCCGTCAAGACCACCACACAACAACGTCAACCACCTACTCCTAAGCCTGTCGAAATGCCGGAGAGTACACCGGTAGCAAAACCTACTAATAACAGTAGTGCTAATAGTAACAGTACAACGCAGAAACCAAAACCGTTAGCGCCCACGCCTGTGGAACGTATGCCAACGATGCCAGAATAAATATACCACTGACAATATAGACTCATACCTTAAACAAAAGGCTTGTTCAGTATTTCCTGAGCAAGCCTTTTTGTTTGTCCTCTTAAAACTCTACCATACCAGCACGTAGCTGTTCTATCAGCTCCAAAAACTGCTGGCGCCATTCACGTATTGTTGCATCATCCGGCAACCACTGATTCGATAATGTAACGACATTTACAATAAGATCGGGCGACTCTGTTGTACCCCTATTTACCTGCTCATCGATTATAGAATCGGATACTACGGCATATAAACAACGCTGATACGCGTGATCTATATTTGCTAAAAATCCCTGTTGCTGCAATTGCTGTAAGCGCTGCACTTCAGGCGATACTTGGGTACGCTTACTGAGCGCCGCTTCAATATCTGACAGCGTTGGTGCCGCCAACGTTATATTATAAAAATGACTAAGCTCTTGTACAAAAGCTAAAAAAGTACCGTATAAGTGGAAAATAGCCGTTTCACAATGCGCTTGATAGTGCTGCTTATCGTTAGTACTTGCCGCAGCTTGACAGGCCAGACGACAAAAATATAGCTTTTGATTGGTACGGTCAGCTTGATATTTAGCAACGCGAGTCTTACCAGCCATGTACCTATCCTTTTTAATTATTAATGATGATGAGCTATTATCCAAACAGCCATGACTGTTTTATAAAGCTACTTTATTGCAGTGTACTATTTTCTTAAGTAACTTCCTAAGAAAATAACCCGTTATGCTTCACTTTCTTAAAGGCGCAAAAAAGCCAGCAACATGGCTGGCTTTTTATTTATAAAAACAATTGAACGTTATTTCAATTAATGATTACCTTGATTAAGCTCTTGAGCAAACGCTTCATCGAAGCTAGCAAAATCTTTGCTATCTGTACTGGCTGTCATATCAAACGCTGCATTCAAATCTTTATCATGCAGTTTTTGCTCCGCTTTTTCTTTACGTGCTTTATGATAAGCAAGACCAGTACCAGCAGGAATCAAGCGACCGACCACTACGTTTTCTTTCAGACCACGTAGCTCATCGACTTTACCAGTAACCGCAGCAGCAGTTAAGACACGTGTGGTCTCTTGGAAAGAAGCCGCCGAGATAAAGCTTTCAGTTGCAAGGCTTGCTTTGGTGATACCAAGTAATTGACGCTCATACTGTACTGGGAATTTATCTTCCGCAACCAGCTTCGCATTCAACGCTTTAATATCAGCATACTCTACCTGATCGCCTTTGAAGTGGCTTGAATCGCCGCCGTCGGTAATTTCAACTTTACGCAACATCTGACGAATAATGACTTCGATGTGTTTGTCGTTGATTTTTACACCTTGCAAGCGATATACATCCTGTACTTCGTTGACGATATAGTCAGCAAGCGCGGTTTGTCCTTTTAGACGTAAGATATCGTGCGGGTTTTGTGGACCATCAGCGATCACTTCACCACGTGCAACCGTCTCGTTTTCAAAGACGTTGATTTGACGCCATTTCGGGATCAGCTCTTCATGAATCTCGCCATCTTCATTGGTAATGATGAAGCGATTTTTGCCTTTAGTCTCTTTACCGAAGCTCACGACACCAGTCATCTCAGCCATGATAGCGTGATCTTTTGGACGACGTGCTTCGAATAAATCAGCAACGCGTGGTAGACCACCGGTAATATCTTTAGTACCTGATGATGCTTGTGGTACACGGCCTAAGATCGAACCTGCTGCTACTTTTTCACCATCGCTCACGCGAATAATGGTTTCAGCTGGTAAGAAGTAAACCACTTCTTTACCTTCGTCCGTGTTCAAGATAATCGCAGGACGTAAGTCTTTTGCTGAGCTTGAACGGTCACGAGTGGCTAGAATCTCAAATGAGCTCATACCAGTCGCATCATCAACCTTCACAGTCGCAGTTAAGCCATCAGTAATGTCACTGAAGCGTGCTGTACCGGCGAATTCTGTGATGATAGGATGCGTGTGCGGATCCCATTTAGCGATGGTTTGACCACCTTCAACCTGATCTTCGTTTTTCACGAGTACGCTTGAACCATAAGGTACTTTATAGCGCTCACGTTCACGGCCAAGCTCATCAGTCAATGCGATTTCAGCTGAACGCGATACGATAACCAAATGACCATCAGTATGCTGAACGGTTTTCATGTTTTCGAAATGCGCTTGACCAGCACTACGTACAGAGATGCTATTGTCCACAGATGCTGAGCTTGCGGCCCCGCCCACGTGGAAAGTACGCATCGTTAACTGAGTACCCGGCTCACCGATAGACTGCGCTGCCATAACACCGACTGACTCGCCGATATTGACTTGATGACCACGCGCAAGGTCACGACCATAGCACTGTGCACAAACGCCATGTTCGATATCACAAGTAATGACCGAACGTACCCAGATATCATCAATTGCGTTGTTATCAAGGACGTTAACCCAATGCTCATCGATCAAGGTACCAGCTGGAATCAGAATTTTTGATTCGTCATCGTTATAAGATACGTCACGTGCCGTCACACGACCAAGCACTAATTCGCCTAGCTTCTCAATGATTTCACCACCTTGAATGTGTGGTTTCATGAGCAAGCCTTGCTCAGTACCACAATCTTTGCTAGTAATAACCAAATCTTGTGCCACGTCAACCAAACGACGAGTCAAGTAACCTGAGTTAGCCGTTTTCAATGCCGTATCAGCTAGACCTTTACGCGCACCGTGAGTTGAGATAAAGTACTGTAGTACGGTCAAACCTTCACGGAAGTTGGCTTTAATTGGCGTTTCGATAATTGAACCATCCGGTTTAGCCATCAAACCACGCATACCCGCCAACTGACGAATCTGTGCCGCACTACCACGAGCACCAGAATCTGACATGATAAAGATAGAGTTAAATGACTTCTGCTCTTCTTCCTCACCTTGCGCATTGATTACTTTATCTGTAGCCAAGTTATCCATCATCGCTTTAGCGACTTTGTCATTGGTACGTGACCAGATATCAACCACTTTATTATAACGTTCACCAGCCGTTACGAAGCCTTGCTCAAATTGGTCTTCAATTTCGCGAACTTCGGCTTCTGCCACTTCAATGATTTGCTTTTTCAGTGGTGGGATGACCATGTCATCAATACCAATAGACACGCCAGATAATGTTGCTTGAGCAAAACCAAGATACATCAATTGGTCAGCAAACATAACACTTTCTTTGACGCCTACTTTACGGTAGCAAGAGTTGATCAATTTAGAGATGTTCTTCTTCGTCATCTCTTCGTTACATTCATCAAACGACATACCTTTAGGCATGATGTTCCAAATCAGTAAGCGACCAGCTACGGTGTCTTGTAACTTGATTTCTTTAGTCTCATTACCATCGTCATCGATATGCGTTTCAGTCACACGGACTTTAATCTTAGCGTTCACATGTAAATCGTTTGAGCCAATCGCACGCAATGCTTCATTAACCGTGGCAAAAATCATGCCTTCGCCTTTGGCGTTGACCGATGAACGGCTGATGTAATACAAGCCCAATACCACATCTTGTGATGGTACGATGATTGGCTCACCGTTCGCTGGAGACAAGATATTGTTGGTAGACATCATTAGTGCGCGCGATTCAAGCTGAGCTTCTAGCGTCAATGGCACGTGGACCGCCATTTGGTCACCATCAAAGTCAGCGTTGAATGCAGTACAAACCAGTGGATGCAACTGGATTGCTTTACCTTCAATCAATACTGGCTCAAATGCTTGTAGACCCAAACGGTGAAGCGTTGGTGCACGGTTCAAGAGTACTGGATGCTCACGGATAACCATGGCCAGCATATCCCAAACTTGCGGCTCTTCACGCTCGACCATCTTTTTGGCAGCTTTAATCGTCGTTGCTAAACCATGAGACAATAGTTTGTTATACGTAAATGGCTTGAATAGCTCAAGTGCCATTTTCTTCGGTAAACCGCACTGATGCAGACGCAGCGTTGGGCCAACAACGATGACCGAACGACCAGAATAGTCAACACGCTTACCAAGTAAGTTTTGACGGAAACGACCTTGCTTACCTTTGATCATATCAGCCAAAGATTTCAATGGACGCTTATTACTACCCGTAATCGCACGCCCGCGACGACCGTTATCTAACAAGGCATCTACTGATTCTTGCAACATACGTTTTTCGTTACGTACAATAATATCAGGCGCACTCAGCTCAAGCAGACGCTTTAGGCGGTTGTTACGGTTAATCACGCGACGATACAAATCGTTTAGATCTGATGTCGCAAAACGACCACCTTCTAGCGGCACTAATGGGCGCAAATCTGGTGGTAGTACTGGCAAGATGGTCATGACCATCCATTCAGGCTTGTTATGCGAATCACGGAAAGCTTCTAATAACTTAAGACGCTTAGACATCTTTTTAAGCTTAGTCTCAGAGCCTGTTTGTGGAATCGCTTCACGTAGCTCATCAATCTCAATATCTAAATCGATATCTTTTAATAGGTCTTGAATCGCTTCTGCACCCATCTTGGCAACGAACTCATCACCAAATTCTTCAAGGGCTTTATAGTAATCTTCATCATCAAGCAATTGATACTTCTCTAAAGAAGTAAGACCAGGCTCAGTAACGATATAGCTTTCAAAATATAGGACGCGTTCGATATCACGAAGCGTCATGTCTAGCAATAGACCGATGCGGCTTGGTAATGATTTTAAGAACCAAATATGCGCAACAGGACTCGCTAGGTCGATATGACCCATACGATCGCGACGAACTTTAGCCGTGGTAACTTCGACACCACATTTTTCACAGATAACGCCTTGGAATTTACGGCGTTTGTATTTACCACACAGACATTCAAAATCTTTTACTGGACCAAAAATTTTGGCACAAAAAAGACCATCACGTTCAGGTTTGAACGTACGGTAGTTAATCGTTTCAGGTTTTTTAACTTCACCATGTGACCATGACTTAATAACGTCAGGCGATGCTAAGGTAATTTGAATGCTATCAAACTCTTGATTACCGTTGCCGGTAGGGCTTTGCATGATATCGAGTAAATCTTTCAAGTTGCTTCTCCGTTATCTTTATAGTCATCTGACAGCGTATTATGAGCGCGGTTGAGATGAATGAAGGCAATGAATAGGGTTGAGACAAATCACTAAAAGCAGCAGCAATGAGCATACTGCCTTTAGTTGACAACTAAGTTAAACAACGGATTTAGTTGCTTTGTTTTAACTCAATATTGATACCCAGTGATTTGATTTCTTTGGTCAGTACGTTAAACGATTCAGGCATACCTGGATCCATATATTGCTCACCATCGACGATGTTTTTGTACATACGCGTACGACCTTCAACGTCATCCGATTTCACAGTCAGCATCTCTTGCAAGGTATAAGTCGCGCCATAAGCTTCTAATGCCCAG
Source organism: Psychrobacter sp. DAB_AL62B (assembly GCF_028895345.1). NCBI lineage: Bacteria > Pseudomonadati > Pseudomonadota > Gammaproteobacteria > Moraxellales > Moraxellaceae > Psychrobacter > Psychrobacter sp. DAB_AL62B. The sequence continues at coordinate 8,983 of NZ_SAXC01000011.1, read as the reverse complement.
ACTTCCATCTCACCGAAACGCTGACCACCAAACTGAGCTTTACCGCCCAATGGCTGCTGCGTTACTAGCGAGTATGAACCAGTTGAACGTGCATGCATCTTGTCATCGACTAAATGGTTCAATTTGAGCATATACATGTAGCCAACAGTTACTTTACGGTCAAACTTCTGACCCGTACGACCATCATATAACGTCTGCTGACCATCACGATCCATACCAGCAAGCTCAAGCAAATCTTTTACTTGATGCTCATGGGCACCATCGAATACTGCTGTACCCATTGGCACACCCGCACGCAAGTTATCTGCTAGAGCCATGATGTCATCATCAGTCAAGCTATCAAGATCGACCTGCTCGCCGCCTACTTGGTTATAGATTTTGTCTAAGAACTCACGCAAATCTTTAATTGCTGCTTGTGATTTAAGCATGCCATCAATCTTCTCACCCAAGCCTTTCGCCGCCATACCTAAATGCGTCTCCAGTACCTGACCGATGTTCATACGTGATGGTACACCAAGCGGGTTCAACACGATGTCAACAGTATTACCATGCTCATCATACGGCATATCTTCTACTGGCATAATGCGTGATACCACACCTTTGTTACCATGACGACCCGCCATTTTATCACCAGGCTGGATACGACGCTTAACCGCTAGATAAACCTTAACGATTTTTTGCACGCCATGTTGCAAGTCATCACCAGCTGTCAATTTACGTTTTTTCTCAGCAAATTTCACATCGATGTCTTTTTGCTTATCGACTAAGTACTCTGCAATTTGCGTCAAACGTTCAGAGATTTCTTCTTCAACTGGCTGGATATCAAGTAAAGTTTCAAGGCTCATATCTTTCATATCAGCCAACGCCATCACTGTACCGGCTTTTAGACCAGAACCACCACTGACTTTTTGGCCATCTAGCAGATTACCAATACGGCCACGGGCTGCTGCTTCAAAAATACGTAGCTCTTCTTTTAAATCTTTACGATAGCTGTCAAGTTGTGACTTTTCAATAGCACGTGCGCGCGCATCTTTTTCGACACCGTCACGGGTAAAGACTTGTACGTCAATAACCGTACCCTTGCTTGATGTTGGTACACGTAAAGACGTGTCTTTCACATCAGCCGCTTTTTCACCAAAGATAGCCCGCAGTAATTTCTCTTCTGGCGTTAGTTGTGTCTCACCTTTAGGCGTGACTTTACCAACTAAGATATCACCCGCATCGACTTCAGCACCGATATAAACGATACCGGCTTCATCAAGACTTGATAATGCAGCTTCGCCAACGTTTGGAATATCAGCAGTGATCTCTTCTGTACCTAGCTTGGTATCACGCGCCACACAGGTCAGTTCTTGAATATGAATCGTGGTAAAACGATCTTCTTTCACTACTTTTTCAGATAACAAGATTGAATCTTCGAAGTTGTAACCATTCCACGGCATAAATGCGATGCGGATATTCTGACCCAAGGCAAGCTCACCAAGATCCGTTGACGGACCATCGGCTAAGATGTCACCTAAAGCAATAGCATCACCTTGGTTAACAATAATACGTTGGTTGATACAAGTGTTTTGGTTCGAACGAGTGTATTTAACTAAGTTATAGATATCAATACCGGCTTCACCAGCAATCATCTCTTCTTCATTCACACGAACAACGATACGCGACGCATCAACGTCTTCGATCACACCGCCACGCTTAGCGATCACACAAACACCTGAGTCACGCGCAACGTGACGTTCCATACCTGTGCCTACTAACGGCTTATCAGCACGTAGCGTAGGAACTGCCTGACGTTGCATGTTCGAACCCATCAAGGCACGGTTAGCATCATCATGCTCTAGGAATGGAATTAAGCCTGCTGCGACCGATACAACCTGACTTGGCGACACATCCATATGCGTCACTTTTTCTGGTGGCATACGGACAAATTCACCATAGCTACGAACACTGACCATCTCATCAGACAACGCGCCATCAGCGGTCACTGGTGAATCAGCCTGTGCAATGACTGTACCTACTTCTTCAATCGCTGATAGATACTCAATAATATCCGTAACTTTACCATCAACTACACGGCGATAAGGTGTTTCTAAGAAACCAAAGCTATTGGTCTTAGCAAACGTCGCTAGTGAGTTAATCAAACCAATGTTTGGACCTTCAGGAGTCTCAATCGGACATACGCGACCATAATGGGTGTCATGTACGTCACGTACTTCAAAACCAGCACGTTCACGAGTCAAACCACCGGGTCCTAATGCTGACACACGGCGTTTATGCGTCACTTCAGACAATGGATTGTTCTGATCCATAAACTGTGACAACTGACTTGAACCAAAGAACTCTTTAACTGCAGCCGCAACCGGCTTAGAGTTAATCAAATCTTGTGGTGATAAGTTATCAGATTCAGCTGAGCTTAAACGCTCTTTGACCGCACGCTCAACACGTACTAGACCAACACGGAATTGGTTTTCTGCCATCTCGCCTACTGAGCGAATACGGCGGTTACCTAAGTGGTCAATATCATCTACTTCACCGCGGCCATTACGAATCTCAATCAGCTCTTTTAATACGTTGACGATATCAGCATTGGTCAATACGCTACGTTCACGCTGAATATCAGCGTCATCCGTATCTACAAAATCAAGACCTAAACGACGGTTAAACTTCATACGACCGACATTTGATAAGTCATAACGATCGGCGTTGAAGAACATGCTATCAAACAGCTTCTCAGCAGTTTCAACCGTTGGTGGCTCACCTGGGCGCATGACTTTATAAATCTCAACCAACGCTTCTTCGCGGCTTGAAGTGCTATCAGCGCGTAACGTATCGGCAATATAACTGCCTTGATCGATATCGTTAGTGAATAAGATACTGAACTCTTTGATAGATTCACTGGCTTCAAACGCGCTCAATTTAACCAATAATTCATGGTCAATAAGGGTGTTTGCTTTAGCGATTACTTCATCATTCACGATGATGTCTTCGGCTAAAATACGCTCATATAAGTATTCATCAGGAATCGAGATTTTCGTCATACCTGCTTCTTCAAGCTGGCGGATACGGCGGGCATTAATACGTTTGCCCTGCTCAACAACCACGTCACCTGCAGGTGTAACGATATCGAACTGTGCCATCTCGCCACGTAAGCGATCCGCAACCAGATCAATCTCGAATTGCTCTTCGCCTTTATAAACTTTCACTTTATCAAAGAATAAATCTAAGATCTCAGAAGTGCTTAAGCCTAAAGCGCGTAGAATAATAGATGCCAGTAATTTACGACGACGGTCAATACGAGCAAAAACTAAGTCTTTAGCATCGAATTCAAAGTCAAGCCATGAACCACGGTAAGGAATAATACGGGCGTTATAAAGCACTTTACCACTTGAATGCGACTTGCCTTTATCGTGGTCAAAGAACACACCCGGTGAGCGATGTAATTGCGACACGATAACACGCTCAGTACCATTAATAATAAAGGTACCGTTAGCGGTCATCAATGGCATCTCGCCCATGTAAACGCTTTGCTCACGGATATCTTTAATGGCCGCTTTGCTGTCTTTATCTTTGCTGTCTTTGTCTTTGATAATTAAGCGAATTTTGACACGCATAGGCGCAGCAAAGGTTGAGCCACGTAAAATACATTCACGCTCATCAAACTCAGGCGTACCTAAATAGTATTCAACGAATTGTAGCTCTGCGTTACCAGAGTGACTCTCAATTGGGAAAATAGAGGAATACGCAGCTTGCAAACCAGTATTCTCACGAGCTTTTGGCTTTTTGTGCTCTTGCAAAAATTGCTCATAAGAATCTACTTGAATAGACAGTAAATAGGGAATGTCCATCACAGTGGGCAATTCAGCAAAACTTTTGCGAATACGCTTTTTTTCAGTATAAGAATATGCCATCGAGAGTCCTTACAGTAAACGTGGAAACAAATTAAAAGCGTGGCCAGCGTGCATAAATACTATGCAAACTTAGCAACGTAAACGATAATATAAAACGGGTGTTCGTGTTCAAACTAAATCTTTGTATCAATTACTACTTTGCCAATCAGTACTTACTTATTTAGCACATTTCATTTAATCTTGTCATAACTATCTAAGTCAGTATATATGACCATTCAGACCGGAAAATTCAATATTATATTGTTTGTAATATGTCACCCTTAAGGTTTAAACTACAAATATAATTGCGCAGAGATAACTTCTGTTAGCACTTTATTTAAACCATTTGCCATTTAAATAACTTGTTATGCAAACAACCTGCTATCAAAACCTAATATCGTCGCCGATGTCTACCATCTATGAGACTATACAGTGACAGTAAAACCATACCAGATAACTTGTTCAACCGTTTTCAGATTAATAATAACTGGGATAACTATAAATTTAGATAACTATAAATTTTAGAATCAGTAAAGTTCAGAATCAGTATAAACTATAGTGTTAATAGGAAAGCATGCAGACACAAAAAAATGCCAAACATCTCTAGACGTTTAGCTCATATTAACTGATTTCAATAACTGGCATGTGTGCTTGCATGTATATCGTCTGTCCTTTTGATGGGTATCCACCGTGTTGTTGCTTACGACTGTTGGCAGACACAAAAGGTCAAGCTACGAATTATAATAAAAAAAAGCTGGCAATGCAAGGCATTACCAGCTTTTTTTGTACAACACTAAGATAAGCGAGGCTTATTTTAGTTCAACAGTTGCACCAGCTTCTTCAAGTTTCTTTTTCAACTCTTCAGCTTCAGCTTTGTTAACGCCTTCTTTGATTGGAGCTGGAGCGCTTTCAACCAAATCTTTCGCTTCTTTCAGACCAAGACCAGTAGCTTCACGTACGGCTTTAATTACGCCAACTTTCTTCTCGCCAAAGCTGGCAAGAACTACGTCAAACTCGTCTTTTTCTTCAGCAGCAGCAGCAGCAGGACCAGCAGCAGCAGGTGCAGCAGCAACAGCAGCTGTTACGCCGAATTTTTCTTCCATAGCGCTGATTAATTCAACGATATCCATTACTGACATTTCAGCGATTGCGTTTAACACATCATCTTTAGATAGTGCCATGAGAACTCTCCGTTATCTGATAAAAATTAATTGATTTTAATATCGCTTGGATTGCTTGCCAAGTTTTCAAATAGTTATGACAATAAAGTGCAATCGGCGATGTCAAAGTTACGTTAAAACAAGCAATTATGCCGCTTCTTTTGCGTCTTTGATTGCTGCTACCGTGCGAACAAGCTTACTAGGAACAGCGTTCATAGTCTGGACAAGCTTGGTCACTGGTGCATTCATAGTAGCCATCAAGATAGAGATTGCTTCGTCGCGAGTTGGTAGCTTCGATACGCGCTCTAGCTCTTCTGGACCATAAACAACACCACCAACTGATACCAATTTGGTCTCTAAAGCTTTGTGATCTTGGCTGAAGTCATAAATGACTCGAGCTGCAGATCCCAAATCTTCCATAGAGAAAGCCAAAAGTAATGGACCAGTCATACGGTCTGACATGCTCTCAAACTTAGTGCCTTCAAACGCACGTTTTGCTAGGGTATTTTTTACCACTTTCAAAACGACGCCTTTTTCACGGGCTTGTTCGCGCAGCTTAGTAAGCTTTGCAACACCAATACCATGATATTCGGCAGCTACTGCTGAGTAAGCATTAGCAGCAACTTCAGACACTTCAGCCACAACTTGTTGTTTTTGCTCTAGCGTTAATGCCATAAGTTGACTCCTTTAATCTTATCAATCAGCTGAGTATTTAATCATTCAAACCTAAGTTTCCAACAATCAAACGACACGCTTAGACTGACTTGATACGATACGTTATTAGCAATTACTAAAAAATCTAGCGCCCGCCAATAACGACTGATTACGGCACCGTTATCAGAATGACATCAAGTGATAGCCTAGCGCTTATATTAATTAATAATAAAAGTACTACTCTATCGGCTCTTATCAACAACTGGGTGGGTCACCGTCTGCGTAGGACAATTAAGATTTTCATCTGTCATCGATTAACAAAAGCAGCTTATTTTTATTAATAACAACTCAAAAGAGTCATACTTAATTTCGCTAAACTGCTCTCTACCTACGGTCTTAGACAGCATAGCGTTTGCTACGCTGACCTAATTTTTACAAATAGTTTGTACCTTTATTCAAAATATTTGAATATTAAGTACGTATTATTTCGCTGTGCGATATGGAACTGGATCAATACTTAGACCAGGACCCATTGTGCTAGACAAAGTAATTTTCTTGATGAAAATACCTTTAGAAGTAGCAGGCTTAGCACGTCTTAAATCTGCAATCAGTGCTTCAGCATTCTGTATGACTTGCTCAGCAGTAAAACCAATTTGACCGATAGTCGTGTGGATAATACCCGCTTTGTCTACACGGTACTGTGCTTGACCGGCTTTAGCGTTAGTAACCGCTTCAGCAACGTTAGGCGTAACTGTACCGACTTTAGGGTTAGGCATTAAACCACGTGGGCCTAGGATAGTACCTAGTTGACCAACAACACGCATTGCATCAGGAGCAGCAATAACGATATCAAAGTCCATATTACCGGCTTTGATTGATTCTGCTAGGTCTTCAAAACCAACGATGTCAGCACCCGCTTCTTTAGCGGCTTCAGCAGCAGCGCCTTGAGCAAATACAGCAACGCGTTTGGTTTTACCAGTACCAGCAGGTAGGTTGGTAGCGCCACGAACTACTTGATCAGATTTACGTGGGTCAACGCCCAAGTTTACTGCGATATCAATAGACTCTTTGAATTTTAGAGGTGGCAAATCATTTAGGATTTGAACCGCTTCTTCGATAGTGTATTGTTTTTCGTGCTCAATACGGCTATTGATTTCTTTTTGACGTTTGGTTAGCTTAGACATTATACACCCTCCACGGTAATACCCATTGAACGAGCGGTACCAGCGATGGTACGGACAGCAGCATCAAGACCAGCAGCAGTTAAATCTGCATCTTTAGTCTTAACGATCTCTTCTAATTGCGCACGATCAACTTTACCGACTTTAGCGGTATTTGGTGTACCAGAACCTTTAGCAACACCTGCAGCCTTACGTAATAAATACGCAGCTGGTGGTGACTTCATGATGAAGGTAAATGACTTATCGCTGTATACAGTGATCTCAGTAGGAATCGGTAGACCCGGCTCTTGATTTGAGGTCGCAGCGTTAAATTCTTTACAGAACGCCATGATGTTCACGCCTTTTTGACCCAATGCTGGACCAATCGGTGGTGAAGGATTTGCTTTGCCTGCAGGGACTTGTAGTTTGATGTAACCATCAATCTTCTTAGCCATGATTTTCTCCTAAATGGGTAATAGCGCCAAATCAACATTGTATATGTATACGCAATTGACTAACAGCTCCCCGGTTGATGATTTTTTTTGCTTGTTTAGTCTAGTTTTTCAACTTTACTAAACTCAAGCTCAACCTGAGTCGGTCGATTAAATACGTTAACGGTTAAATGTAGCTTAGATTTCTCGTAATCCACTTTTTCAACCAACCCTTTAAAGTCAGTAAATGGACCATCGATAACCAACAACTCTTCGCCCGGCTCAAATAGCGTTTTAGGACGTGGGTCAGTTTCAGTTTGATTAAGACGATTTAAAATGCGATCGGCTTCTACTTGCGTAATCGGTGCTGGCGTTTCGGGTGTACCACCGATAAAGCCCATAATACGTGGGCAGTCTTTAACGATGTGCCAAGTATTATCGTTCATTTCCATCTGGATTAAAACATATCCCGGAAAGAACTTACGCTCACTTTTACGTTTTTTGCCGTCTTTCATTTCGACGACTTCTTCAGTAGGAACCAATACATCACCGAATGATTCAGCGAATTCACTACGGTTAATACGATCAGTTAATGAACGCTGTACTTGTTTTTCATATCCTGAAAACGCTTGGACAATATACCAACGCATATCACGCTCCTAATCGTTATAAGTAAGTCATTAAAGTTAAGTCGTTAGCCGTAAATTTTGGATTAACGGTCGCTAATACGCGCCATTAACCAATAAATATGCCAACGAACCAAGTAAAAAAGTTATCCAACAACCAAACTATAAAACCAACAATCGCAATCATGACAATCGTTTGCCAGGTGTATTGAAAGGTTTCGTCTTTGCCTGGCCATGTAACGCGGCGTAGTTCTACAGCAGCGTCTTTCAATAAAGTTTTAAAGGCACGGCCTTGATTAGTCAATGCCAGACATAGCAGTGCAAAGACAAAAAGCGCAACGATAATACCAATACGTACCCAAAGATCATTAGCAGGTTGCCAATAGCCGGGTAGATATTGATTGACTAAGGTTGCACCAATTAAAACGGCTGCGGCAAGTAGCCACAAGATCACATCTTTTATTGAGCCCGTCTTAGCAACTTCAACAGCAGAGGTATTAACCGCTGAGATGTGCTTATCTTTAGACAGCATTCCACCAGCAATTGCCTTGGCATCAGATAACTTATTCTCGAGGTTATCTTGATTATTGCTCATAAAGAACTCACTTCGGAGATGATGGGGTATGACAAAGATGTGATAAGAAGATGGCAGGCGATGTAGGACTCGAACCTACAACCCTCGGTTTTGGAGACCGATGCTCTACCAATTGAGCCAATCGCCTAGGGGTGTTAAGGCTGATAATTATACAAGGTTTTGATGATAATGCAAGTTTTAAGACGATATTTTATCCGATTAATTCAATGAATGATTTTTTTAGCCATAAATATCAAGAATATCAGAAATAAATCTACAATCAATAGCTGTTTTCGTTGCAACTGTTTAGACAATAAATTAATTCATTTAACGGTTTAGCCACAAAAAAGCCGTTCTCAATAAAGAGAACGGCTTTTAACTAACTACTTAACATAAACTAAGCATCAGATTGCTCTGATGTTTCAAATCTTAGTTCAATACAGTAGCAACAACACCAGCGCCTACAGTACGGCCGCCTTCACGAATAG
>NZ_SAXC01000010.1:0-92599 GCF_028895345.1 Psychrobacter sp. DAB_AL62B | reverse complement strand
AATAGCACGATGGCCCCACCTGATCCCTTCCCGAACTCAGAAGTGAAACATCGTCGCGCCAATGGTAGTGTGGGTCCGCCCATGTGAGAGTAGGTCATCGTCAGCTCTCTATTCCTGAATATCCCCCGACTAGGTAACTAGACGGGGGATATTCTTTGCGTGGGATTTGGTGCTTTAGGGAGCTATAAATTAAATACTGGTGATGATACAGGTCTGAAAGATGCCGCTTCGCAGTTCAAGAGGTAAGGCTTTACTCCAAAGAAGCCATATTATCATGATGATACTATGGCTTTTTTCATATAGTTAACGCTATGGCTCAATATTAAAATAATATAGCAATGGCGCTATTAGAACACTTTTTATAATTATAGGAAAATATTAGGCGGCGTAAAGAAAGCTACATGAAGTAACAGTTAGGTGCTGTTGCTATACAGATGCGTGTTACTGGCCTATAAAAATATCATTAGAATAATAATAAGGCAGTTTGTTTGATAATTACAGTCAGTATGGCGCTGTCTTAAAAAGTAGTATATTTTAAAATCACATGGATGAGAGAAATATTATGACTATTGCAAAAAATATTGAAGTGAGTAGTACCTCTAAGACTAGTTTCGAAGATGCGATTCAAAAAGGAGTTGCTCAAGTTGCTAAAACAATCAATAACGTCCAAGGTGCGTGGGTAAAAGAACAAAAAGTCGGTATCACTGATGGCAAGATTGATAAATACCACGTCATTATGATCGTTAGTTTTGTTGTGAGTGATGATTCTGATTTAGGTTAGCAGATTGATATCTAGGTTTATGATCTAAATCCAGATTAGTTTTTAACGATATAGATTATAAAAAAAGACTGCGTTTGCAGTCTTTTTTTTGCATCATGGTTAGCTTTTAAATATGTTATCGATAATGAGCGGAGAACGTTTATCATGATTAGTAAGGCAGGCTTTAAAGTTTTTACTTTTTCTGCCACATTGTCGTAGTGATAATATGATTTTTTTTATGTGGTTAAGTCTATAGGTATAAGGTTTTGACAGTATAACGACATTATCATAACTTTTATCCTCATTATAAGTTTTTAGAGATGTAGTAAACTCGATAAACCTTATTTACAGACCTTGTTTCTGTATTATTTCCATATAAATAACATGTTCATATAAATAACATGTTCATATAAATAACATCTTCACATAAAAATAGTTAAGTAGAATAATTATGGCAATCGATTTTAGTAATACTTTGATAGTCGCAATTTCTGCGACCGCTTTATTTGATTTATCGGCATCAGAAAACCATCTGTTAGATTTATTGCGGCAGCGACCTACCGAGGCGATCAAAGAGTTTCGCGACTATATGGCAGAGCGCGAAGATGATCCCCTGAGTATTGGCGCAGGCTATCCACTTATCAAAGCGCTTCTTCATTTAAATAACTATTGTGAGCATTGCTCTGATTCAGTATCAGGTATTGAAACGCCGTTAGTCGAGGTAGTCATTGTCTCAAAAAGCAGCCCTGATACCGGTATTCAAGTGCTCAATGCAATACGTGAGCATGATCTAACCATCTCACGTTCAGCCTTTATATCAGGCAGTGCTGTTGCGCCTTATATTAAAGATTTTAATGTAGATTTGTTTTTGACGACCAATCGTGAGGACGCGCAGCAGGTCGCCGATGCTGATATTTGTGCCTGTGCGATATTAGATGCAACGCCAGTCAATACCTACGAGCTTGATACCAAGCAATTACGTATTGCTTTTGACGGTGATGCGGTGTTATTTGATGATTCAGGCGAGCTGCTTTATAAGCAAAAAGGGTTGCAGGCTTTTCATGACCGCGAAGCCCAAATGCGCGATTTACCGATAGAAAAAGGTCCGTATGCAGAACTGTTGATTAAGCTGTCCAAAATGCAAGAGCGTCTGCCTGCAAGCTTGGACTCTTGTCCTATGAAGATAGCATTAGTAACAGCACGTAATGCGCCAGCTGATCTGCGAGCTATCAAAACGTTGCGTGATTGGGGCGTAGATCTTGATATGGCGTTTTTTTTAGGAGGGCTTGAAAAGACTTCAGTACTCAAAACATTTGCACCGCATATTTTCTTTGATGATTCGGTAAAACATATCGAGGCGGCTCGTGGCTTTGTACCGACGGCATTGGTGCCTTATCATTCAACCTCGCTATTACACGCCAATAGTGTTCTAACGGCTGATAAGGATGCGTCATCGTTATCTTTTAAACCAGTACAAAACACGATGTTGACTGCAAATCACTAATATACTTTTAATCAGATCAAGAGGATACAACAACAGATGAAGTGGCAGCAAGTGATGACGCTCGTGATTACCCGTCTCAAACAAGTTATTGGTTTATATGCTTTTGTCTTATTGCCAATGTGGATTATGTTTTTTCTCAATGACACCGTATTTTTCGGTATATGGAATGTTTTTGGTATTGTGCCACGTACATTAGACGTGGGCAGTATGATCGGCGTTTTAGCTTCATGGACAATGCATGGTAATTTTGCCCACTTGCTAGGCAATACCTTGGTATTACTACAGATTTTATTTTTGTTTGGCTTGTTCGAAAATAACGCTTATCGCACGATTCTTAAGCTTATTGTCGCCTCAGGTATGATGACTTGGTTGATAGCCTCGCCATTATCTATTCATATCGGTGCGTCAGGGCTATGTTTTGCGATGCTCGGTTATATGATAGGTGGGGCAGTGTTCGCAAGACGTTGGGGCTATTTGTTAGCTTGTATCGTGATGGGAGCAGGGTATTGGCTCACCATTAAGCAAGGCTTGATGCCGCAGCAAGGTATCTCGTTTGCGGCGCACTTCGGTGGTCTATGCGCCGGCTTATTGTTAGGTGCAAACTCGAAGCATGCTTATACAAGCATAACCAAGCGTTATTAATTTCTACTATTAGAACAATATCTTTAATATTAAAGAATAAGAAAAATGCCTCGTTAAATTAGTATTAACTTTACTATTCACTTATTTTTTGCTTAAGCAGACATTGATAAATAGAGGGTCATTTTTCTGTAATGGACGCCAAGCAGTCGTTTGTTTCACGTGCTCATCAATAGTTAGCTTACTGCCTTTTTCTTGTAGCACATAATCGGCACGAGCAGGGGCGGCACAATCAATCACTTGCGGTACTTGCTGAACACTTCTACGTCTCTCAAACAAATATAAATTGACCAAATAAACATCTGGGTTATCCGCATTAGCACGAGCGTGTCCACTATCAGCTGCTATAAAGCGCAATGTTTGTGGTTTAACGTATGACCACGGGCGAAACCAAGTGCCTTCTTCAACTTTTTTGACGACATGAACACCTTCAGGGAGCTGTGCAACCTGTTGATCAAGCCAGCTGTATTCTTGGCTTATTTGAAAGCCAAAGATACCGATCGCACCAAATAATGGAATAAGCCATCTTGGCGCTTTTTTACCTGCAAGTTTGCTGAGGTGAGTTATGACAAGGGCTATTCCAGCTAAACCAAATCCAGCCGCTATGGTCGCGATAAACTCAAAAAGCATAATACTTTTCCTTAACGCCATCAGCGCATTTCATACCAATTATTAAAATAAAATTACATGTTCAAGTTTTTTTAAGCGCATTTATTATGGCAGTTATGCTCACCTTTCTCATCATTTTTACTTTGAAGAGGGGTGAATAAAACTATCATGATTGGATAAATAGTATTTAAAAAATACTCTATCACCAGATTGGGATAAAAAAATCACTCACAAGCAGCTGCTGCCTGTGAGTGATATATTATCGTAAAAGAGCAGATACTTCACTTGCTAGCTTAGTGGTCGATTGCGCCGCCAGCTCCACGTGGAGAACGTACGCTTTCAACGAGCTCTTGGATATGTAACGGTGGTGGAGCAGTCGCATAAGAAACAGCAAATGCTACGATAAAGTTAAGCAATGCACCGACCGCGCCAAATGATAATGGCGAGATACCAAATAACCAGTACTCTTCAGTATCAGGGAAGTTGGCAGTACCAGTAATGAAGAACCAACCTTTGAAGACAAAGATATAGACTAAGATACTAATCAGACCTGTTAACATACCAGCGATAGCGCCAAGGTTGTTAATACGCTTAGAGAAAATACCCATCATCAATGCAGGGAACAGTGAGGCACCCGCAATACCAAAGGCTAATGCAACGACCTGTGCAGCAAATCCTGGTGGGTTAATACCCAACCATGTAGCAATCACAATCGCAATACCCATAGTGATACGCGCCACTTTTAGCTCGCCTGCATCAGTAATGTTAGGATTGAGGTTACGTTTGATTAAATCATGACTGATCGCTGATGAAATAGCGAGTAGTAGGCCAGCTGCTGTTGATAGCGCTGCTGCCAAACCACCTGCGGCGATAAGACCAATGACCCAACCTGGTAGCTGTGCAATTTCTGGGTTAGCCAAGACTAAGATATCAGCATTGACATCAAGCTCGTTACCTGCCCAGCCTCTATCAACAAAGATACCATCACGTTCTAAAGCATGTTCTGCTTTTGCTTTTTCAACGGTAGTCGTTGCTGCTGCAACATCGCCGCCGTCTTTGGTTGCTGTAGCTAATGCAAGCTCAGCTGCGCCAAGTCCACTATCAGCATATAACTGAATACGACCATCGTTGTTTAGATCGTTGTACTTAATAAGACCGGTATCTTCCCATGTTCTCATCCAGTCTGGACGTTGATCATATTCGATAGCAGGTGCATCAACACCTTGTGGATAAATGGTATCGATTAGGTTTAGACGCGCCATAGCACCTACCGCAGGTGCGGTGAAGTATAGTAGCGAGATAAATACCAATGTCCAACCAGCTGTCCAGCGTGCGTCAGCGACTTTAGGAACGGTGAAAAAGCGAATGATAACGTGCGGTAAACCCGCTGTACCAATCATCAGTGATAAGGTAAATAGCACCATGTTTAGCTTGTTCGGTACATCAGCGGTATAAGCAGTAAAGCCTAAGTCGACGACGATTTGATCAAGCTTGGTTAGGATAGGAATACCTGCTTCAACATGGTTTGAGAACAAACCAAGACCTGGAATCGGGTTGCCCGTCAACTCAAGTGAGATAAAGACTGCAGGAATTGTATAAGCGATCATTAGAACCACATACTGCGCAACCTGCGTGTAGGTAATCCCTTTCATACCGCCAAGTACCGCGTAGAAGAATACAACAACAGCCGCAATAATCAGACCAGTGGTGTTATCAACTTCTAAGAAGCGTGAGAATGCCACACCAGCCCCCGTCATCTGACCGATAACATAAGTGGTTGAAGCAATAATCAAACAGACAACTGCAATCATAGCAGCAGTCTTAGAATAAAAACGGTCACCAATGAAATCAGGAACCGTGAACTTACCAAATTTACGTAGGTAAGGTGCTAGGAGCATGGCCAGTAGTACATAACCACCTGTCCAGCCCATCAAATAAGTTGATGCAGCATAACCGCCAGTTGCAATAATACCTGCCATTGAGATAAATGACGCAGCACTCATCCAGTCAGCAGCCGTTGCCATACCGTTCATTACGGGATGCACACCGCCGCCAGCAACATAGAACTCACTAGTCGAACCTGCACGTGCCCACCAAGCGATACCGAAGTATAAAGCGAAGGATAGACCTACAAAAATAATATTAATCGTAAATTGACTCATAGGACTATTCCTCGTCTACACCATATTGTTTATCGAGTTTATTCATGCGCCATGCATAGAAGAAGATTAAGGCGATAAATACTATAAGGGCACCTTGTTGTGCAAACCAAAAGCTTATATCAGTACCACCTATCCTAATACCTGACAATAATGGACGTAGCAAGATGCCAAAACCATAAGAGACTAAAGCCCAAATGACGAGGCTAACTTTAATGAGACGGAGATTGGCGCGCCAATAACCTGATGAATCGTTGTGGTTCTCCATAGGACAACTCCTTTTGCCTAACATAAAAATAAGGTTACTAATTTGAGCCTGACTTGTCAGTATAAGTAACCCAAAGTTATCAAACACATAAGCAAACTTTTATCAGTGAAATTGATACAAAAATTGATGTTGATTTGCTTAGCATTACTAAAAATTGCACTGTAAATTAATGGTGTTAATCGCCTAAAACCGAAATATCTAACAAGGTGTATTGGTTATGGCTTGATTAAATTTATAGTAGGTGAATATGGATATTCATGGAGGAGGGTCGGTGTTGGCTGACAATCCTCTGTCTTATTATTATCTTCATCTTCCTGATGAAGTTTTTTTAGTACTTAAACTTTTTATTCATACCTATCAATATTGCAAGGGATATTTGTGAACTTATTAGGAATATATACAATATTGACCTAATTAACAATAAATAAATTTAATTTACTTTATGTAACTAAATATTTGCTTCGTAGAAACTATGGCTGACTTATGTTAGTGAAAGTTGTTAAAGCAACCAATGTTACTAGGATAACATGCCAAGACCTTATTTATACTAAGGATTTAATTTTATAGACCTATTAAGATTTATTAGTAATAAAGAGCATTTATTTCAGAAATATTATTAATAAACCGATTAATAAATGTGATGACACAGGTTATTTATATTTAAATAGGGTTTATGTAAATAAAAACTGAAATTAATATATAAAATCCAGTCTTAAAAGTTTTTTATAAAAAATTACTTATAAAAATAATTTTTCATTATTTAATGTAATACCTTCCAAAAGTTTGGAAGTATGTATTGATAAAAATGCAGGTTTGAAACAGTTAAATAGCATCAAATACCATGGTAGTCAGTTAAAATGTTGCACCATAATATTGGTGATTTACTTTGCCACTATATTGAGCAGATATTAAATGGTTATAGATAGTCAGTGGTCTTAATAAGCGTCATTGAAGTATTGAAAATGCAAATAAATCGTTAATCATATCAATCTATAAAATATGCTAAAAGCATAAAATGTAAGTGAGGGGAAGGTACTATGGGCGAAGGGCTAATAGGTTGGTTTGATAGCATCGTTAATTATGGTGTTAGTATAATTTGGGGCAATAATGATTGGCTGATCGCCAGCAATCCATGGTATGGACTACTGATGTTCGTCTTGATTGGCGCGGGTCTTTATTTTACCGTTGCGACGCGTTTTATCCAGTTTCGTCACTTTGGGCATATGTGGGCGTTATTGCGTACTTCCAACCAAGGGCGTAAAGATGGTGGCATCAGCTCATTTGAAGCATTGATGACCTCGCTTGCCGCGCGTGTTGGTACTGGTAACTTAGCTGGGGTTGCAATTGCTATTTACCTTGGTGGACCTGGGGCTGTATTTTGGATGTGGATGACGGCGATCGTCGGCATGTCGACCAGTTTCATTGAATCCACTTTAGCCCAAGCATATAAAGTGCCGCATACCGATAATGTGTATCGCGGTGGACCGGCTTATTATATTGAAAAAGGCTTGGGTAAGCGCTGGCTTGCGATATTTTTCTCGCTTTGTTTGCTGGTTGCTTTTGGCTTGGCATTCAACGGTGTGCAGTCAAACACTATTGCACAGGCGACCAATGAAGCGTTTGGTATTCCAACATGGATGACAGGCTTAGTATTGGTAGCGCTGGTGGCACCAGTAGTGTTCGGTGGCTTACGTTCGGTTGCGCGTATCGCAGGTAAAGTCGTACCAGTGATGGCAATTTTATATATTTTATTGGCGCTATATATTATTGTTACCAATTTTAGTGAGTTCCCAGCAGCGATTGTATTGATTGTAAAATCAGCATTTGGCTTTGAGCAAGCGGCGGGCGGTGTGATTGGTTATGGTATTGCGCAAGCGATGATTAATGGCATTAAGCGTGGTTTATTCTCGAACGAAGCAGGTATGGGATCAGCGCCTAATGCCGCAGCAACAGCAAAAAGCCATCCTGATCATCCAGCGGTGCAAGGATTTATGCAGATGCTGGGTGTGTTTATGGATACATTGGTTATCTGTACAGCGACCGCCGCCATTATTATTCTCTCTGGTGTGGTTGACCCTAGTGTTGAACAAGAAGGTATTCAGCTGACACAGCTAGCATTGTCACAGTATGTGGGCGACATGGGCGTGATTTTTGTCGCGATTGCTATTTTCTTTTTCTCATTTACTTCTATCATTGCCAATTATAGTTATGGCGAGTCAAATCTTGAATTTATCTCCGGTGCCAAAAATGCCAAAGTGATGATCATGATATTCCGCTTTATGGTGCTTGGCATGGTATTCATCGGTGCCATCGCAAGTCTTCCTACTATCTGGAACTTTGCTGACTTATCAATGGGTCTAATGGCATTGGTCAACTTGACGGCTATTCTCATCTTGTCACCGGTAGCACTGAGAATATTACGTGACTACGAGCGTCAGATTAAAGAGGGCAAAACAGGTGAACAAATTAAATTCAATCCCGATGATTTTGTGAAGCTTAAAGACGAAGCCAATCGTGATGCATGGAGCGATTAAAAGCCTGATTAAAAAATAAATTAAAATAAGCTGTTATAAATTTTATATAAATAAAAACCGCCCTTATTGCTAAGGGCGGTTTTTTTTGGAGCTTTTTCTTAAAAGAAGCGTTTTCTTAAAAAATAACTATCTAAATCATGTTTTACATGTTTGGATAATTAGGACCACCGCCGCCTTCTGGCGTTACCCAAGTGATGTTTTGCGAAGGATCTTTGATATCACAAGTTTTACAATGCACACAGTTCTGCGCATTGATGACAAACTTGGCTCCTTCAGCATCTTTCACCACTTCATAAACACCAGCTGGACAGAATAAACGTGCTGGCTCAGCATATAATGGTAGGTTAATTGAAATAGGAACGGTAGAATCGGTCATTTTTAAATGCGTTGGTTGATCTTCAGCATGGTTGGTGTTTGAGATAAATACCGACGATAACTTATCAAACGTCAGCTTACCGTCAGGCTTAGGATATTCTGGCTGATAGGCGTGCTCTGCGCGCTCTAACTGGTCATAATCATATAAGTTATCATGAATGGTCAACGGCATTTTGCCGCCCATCAAGTTTTGTTCGATAAAGTTGAAAGCGCCACCCATCCATTGACCCATGCGATGCATAGCTGGGGCAAAGTTACGCGCTTCATAATTATCTTGATATAACCAAGATTCTTTATACATAGTAGTGAAGGTCACTACTTCGTCATGTTGGCGGTCGGCTTGTAGTGCTTCAAAGATCGCTTCGGCTGCTAACATGCCTGACTTTATTGAAGTATGCGTGCCTTTGATTTTGGCAGAGTTTAAGAATCCAGCGTCGTCACCTACCAACACACCACCTGGGAAGGTGAATTTTGGTAAAGAGTTAAGGCCACCTTTAGTGAGTGAGCGCGCCCCATAAGAAAGACGTTTGCCACCTTCTAAAATGTTGCGAATAACCGGATGTAATTTTAAACGCTGTAATTCATCAAACGGTGACATGTAAGGGTTAGAGTAAGAAAGATCAATGACAACACCGAAGCTGACCTGGTTGTTTTCATCGAAGTATAACCACCAACCACCAGAAGATCCGGTATCGCTTAGTGGCCAACCTGAACCATGCATGACGACGCCTTGCTCGTGTTTTTCGGGATTAATGTCCCACAGCTCTTTAATACCGATCGCGTAATGCTGGGGATCGCAGTCTTTATCAAGGTTAAAGCGGCTGATTAGGCGCTTGCCTAAGTGACCACGAGAGCCTTCAGCAAAGATAGTATACTTAGCTAGTAACTCATAGCCGGGCTCAAAGCTCGGCTTAGCATCGCCACTTGCCGCTACACCCATATCGCCAGTCAACACCCCTTTAACTGAGCCATCATCGTTATATAAGATGTCGGCGGCAGGGAAGCCGGGGAACATCATGACTTCTAGCTCTTCGGCTTGAGCCGCTAACCAGCGAACGACATTACCCAATGATGCAATATAATTGCCTTCGTTGTGCAAGCTGGCTGGAATAATGGAGTCCATAAGCTTGGTCGATTTAGTCGCTGACCTTAACATGTACACGCGATCTTCAATCACTGGAACATTGAGCGGTGCGCCTTTGGCTTTCCAATCAGGTATCAGCTCGTCTAAGGCTCGCGGTTCCATAACTGCACCAGATAAGATATGAGCACCAAACTCAGAGCCTTTTTCGACCACAGCGACCATGAATTCGTCGTTGCCTGCTGCGATAGCAAGCTGGCGTAGACGGATGGCAGCAGAGAGACCGGCAGGTCCACCACCTACGATGATGACATCAAACTCCATCGATTCGCGTTCAATCTCGGGTTCCGCCACCACAGGCTGTACTACGGGCTCAGGTTTTTTTTCTATCACTACTGCTACTGTCTCAGCAGCCGGTTCTTTCACGGCAAGCTCTTCAGCTGGCACTTCTGCTATCACAGCTACTGGCTCTGCTGTCTCTAGATTTGCCATCTCTGTCGCTACTGGTGTATCAGTAGTTACAGTGTCACCATCAATGACTGGCATTTGATTGTCTTGCTCTTGCATACCTACTCCTAAACTTTTAGTGGCTTATCTCAGGGCATCATTAGCTTAACAAGTGAATAATAAGGTTTGCAGCGCTAACTTTACTCAGACATATGGCTGCCCGATAAAAATGGTCTTTGCGACATCAGTTGACGACGTTATTGTGAAAGGATTTTCTTAAAAAATCTCAATACATAACGTAAAATGTGTCATTAACACGATACCCACTAGACCATTTTAAATAAGAAATCATTACTTATTATAAAAGAAAAGTCCCACAAACACGATACGCATTTATAGCCATCAGTGTTAAGGTAATGTGGATGTAGTGAGGGCGTAATGACGATGTTGTTTCATCATACCCGAAACTAAAATTTATAGTAATAACAGATTTGCCAAACTTTGATTACTACGTAAAGGATTCTACGATGAATGACAATAATAAAAGCGTCGATGCGACTAGTAAATATGGTGCTGAAGCCCCAAGCGATATGCTATCTGAGCTAAATAATGTGGATGCGCTTAGCCAATATTTTAAGTCTGCAGCAGGAACACGCGAAGGACGCGCCATACCACCACTAGAAAAATGGCACCCTGAACAAGTTGCTGATATGGATTTGATTATCAAGGCCAATGGTGAATGGTGGCATGAAGGGGGGCATATGACCCGAGAGTCATTAGTCAATTTGTTTGCCACTATTTTATGGAAAGAAGAGAATAATGGCACCGTTGAGTATTTTTTGAAGACCCCAGTACAAAAACTTCGTATTCAAGTTGAAGATGCACCGCTACTCATCAATGATGTTGGTATCGTTAATGAAAATGATACCAGTTGGTTGGAATTCACGACGACCACTGGTGATGTTGCACGTTTAGATGATGAGCATCTTATCAGCTTAAATACTTATATAGCTGACGGTAATAGTGAAACTAATAATGCTAATAGCCATGAAGAAAACAATCATGAAGAAAACAAGCGCTCAGAAACCGAGGCGCAAATACGTCCTTATATGACAGTTCGAAATGGTTTAACGGCGCTTATTGGTCGTAATGCATTCTATCATTTGACCGACATTGGCGAATTGACAGAGCGCGATGGTGAGACGATACTAACCCTGCAAAGTGGGGGTAAATCTTATCAGTTATCGATGCCAGCTGGGTGAAAATGAGGCTTTGCTCATTAATGCCATTTATTCAAGTTTCTAATATTCACGTTTCTAGCGTTTAAGTTTCTAGCCTTTCAATAAGTGACACCTTTATCAGCAGCATGAGTAGGACAATATTTATATGAAAACGGCGGTAAAATAAAAATGAAAATTGCCGCAAGTACAGTGGCTAGTATGATCGATATACGTTCAGTAATCGCTAATAGCGATACTGTTGAAAAAACGGTACTTAATAGCGATGTGACGAAAAAGACGGTTAATAAAGACCGTAATGCTCCAATTGGTTTATTTGATTCTGGGATTGGCGGTCTGTCTGTTTATCTGCATTTAGCCCAGCAGTTGCCGAATGAGCGCTACGTTTATTATGCTGATACCTTACATGTGCCGTATGGCAATCGTGATAGTGAAGATATCAAAGCGTTGACACTGGCAGCGGTAGAATGGCTGTATCAACAAGGTTGCAAGCTCATCGTTATTGCTTGTAATAGTGCCTCTGCTTATGCGCTAGAAACCGCAAGAGACTATTATCCGCAGCTGCCTATTGTGGGTTTGGTACCAGCACTAAAGCCTGCGGTACTGGCGAGTAAAAGTGGTCATGTCGCGGTATTGGCAACCAAAGCGACTTTAAACGGTGCGTTACTTAATGACGTTATCACTAGTATTGCCAGTCCTAACGCTACAATCGTCACCAAGTATTTCGATCCGCAATTGGTACCTTGGGTAGAGTTGGGTATGCCAGAGGATAGTGAAACTGCTCAGCGTCTACGCCAGCAACTACAAGTATTTGCTGAAGATGGGGTAGATCAGTTGGTGCTAGGTTGTACTCATTATCCGTTTTTTAAGTCTTTTTTATTGCAAGAAATTGCAGAGCATCAGCTGTCGATGGACGTTGTCGATTCAGGGCAGGCGATCGCTGAGCGCGTCAAGCAATTACTGCTGGCAAACCAGCTGTCAGCATTGCCTAAAAACAGTTTGGATGAAAATGCTCTAGAGAGTAATGGTACAACGATGATAAACACTCAGCTGCCGTTGACCTTTTATGCGACTAAGTATGATCAAAAACTGGCTTTATTAATACGGCGCTTACTTGGTGAGGAAACACATTTACAATATTATGTTTCCTCTAAATATTAGCGCCCTCTCAATCTTAGTGTGGACTGTCGACATGATTAATATGAGTACAGCTGTTATAATCCCGTATTACGTTAGTGGTATTAGAAATAAACTGAACGCATTTCAGCAAGATTATGCTAGGCTAGTATTTGCTAAGCAGAATATTTAAATTGTGTCTTATTCTATATCAATTTATGTGACTACCTAACTAAGCTTAGAGGTGAGTGTGCCAAACCGTCGCTATCATATTCACGTCATATGCGCTGACAACGACCAGTTGTTGGTCTTGGATAGTGTTGCGGTGTTTTTTCAAGCGCGTGCCTTTTTAACCTATGACGTTTCTAGTAAATTGCCAAAAGCGTCGCTATATGGTCGCCAATGTATTGATGCTTGTGATTATGCGTTGATGATTATTGGTGATAGCTATGGTACTGCGCAAAATACCGGTGTGAGTCAAATGCATTTGAGTTATTTAAATGCCAAAGCTAAGCTCAAGCCTTTACTGATATTGGTTAAGAAGCATCATAGCGATGCCATTATCAGTCGGCAATTGAATGAGTTTACCAGTACCGTTATCAAGAAAGCCGATAAGATTTATTATTATGAAACAGAAAATGACATCGAATCATTACTGGTTCAGGCTTACTATAAGATGGTTGCCAATCATGAAGTAAGTGATGGCTGGGTAAGAGTTGGTGACGAAGCATTGATGAAATCTAATAAACCAGCTGTCTCTGAAGAATCGGCTAATATC
This sequence comes from Psychrobacter sp. DAB_AL62B, assembly GCF_028895345.1. Classification (NCBI taxonomy): domain Bacteria; kingdom Pseudomonadati; phylum Pseudomonadota; class Gammaproteobacteria; order Moraxellales; family Moraxellaceae; genus Psychrobacter; species Psychrobacter sp. DAB_AL62B. The sequence continues at coordinate 79,091 of NZ_SAXC01000010.1, read as the reverse complement.
TTATCTACTGGCAAAGTTACTAAGCAAGCTGATTCTGTCGTTCCTAATCATCTGATGCCTGATAGTGTCAGCAAACCAATCGTATTAACAGAAACCTTCGAGATTCAATATAAAGCCCAAGCTTATGAGGGTGGCAACTTAACGGACGTGACGAGATCAATGTTATTGACGTGGCAAGAGGTGTTAATCGCTCTAATAAAGATACCGGCTACTTTTTCAAGCTATGGTTTACAAAGCGCTATCAATCGTTTAGTCGCAACCAGAGCTGAGCCGGATATCAAGAGAGAAATGCCAAACGTCCATGCTGTATCACGCTGTCAAATTTCTCAAGATGACTTAAACCAATTGCAGCGTCAATTGGTTGCTGCCAATTGGATACAATTAACGACTTATGGCACTCGGGTAACACAAGAGCTTTGGAAATTAACCTTTTATGCAAAAGGATTGCTTGTAGAAAAGAAGCCAACGACAGAGAACCCAAGACCTTTACCCTTGACCTAGTTTATATCATCAATTGTTTTGCTTATAAATTTTATGTCTATGTCTATGTTTACGATTACGATGATATGCATATCTATGGTCTTGTTCTATGCTGCTAACTTTTGGGCTATGGCTACGTTTTGTAATACAAAGCATACGTCGCAACGGTTGTGAATATATTTAAGACCGGTGATAATAAATAGGATAAGCACATAATAATACTGAATAATTAGGGAGAGTAGACAATGAGTAATGCTAAAAATGATGCACTAAAGAATGAATTAAATAGCTTAGAAGAAACCATGCACGCGGCAAACCAGTTTCATACGCTAGAAGAACAAGTAGCAGATATGAAGCGCCGCGGCATTGATCCTACCCAAGCCTATAAGGATTTAGATAGAAAAGAAGAAGATGCGGATTGGGGCGATAAGACATGGAAAGAAAATGGCAAATGGGAGCCAAAAACCCCTGCTGACTTAGATGATAAAGCCCGTGAAAACTGGGATGGCGAAAATGGTAAACCCAATCCACCACCTATCGTTTAATGTCTAAATCTAAAGGTAGCGGTATAAGTATGGCTACTATATAAACTGTGCTAAGTCTTAAATAATTTTAGAGCTGAAATGATAAAAAAAGCCACGCTATTTAGCGTGGCTTTTTGTTTTTAGTAATAATTTAAAGATATTATCTAATTATGAGCCTTCATCAACACGCACGAGCTTCACAACACCATCAGCCCCAGTCACACGGCGATAGCGCGTGTTGCTTGATGTCGATGGCGTAACGGCTGTTGGTCGCGTTGATGGTTGAGATGAATAGCTGTTCGGTGCGCTGCTTTGCTGTTGAATCAGCTGACCCATGCGGTCTGCCGTCGCTGGATTCAAAGGAAGACTATTTGTTGGTTGTCCATATTGATTGCCATATTGGTTACCAGAATTAGAGCTGCTAGGAGCAGAGTTTCCAACGATTAAGCGGTGAAATTTCTGTCCTGCGCGTCCATCAGCAGGGAATATGCCGCGACTAGATTGATATTGCATGATCGCAGTGCGGGTATTATCACCTATGATGCCATCAACCTCACCGATATCGTAACCAGCATTCAATAGTGCTTGCTGAATATCTCTGGATTCTTGGCGACCAATACCAGGGTCATCTGTCGGCCAAGCCGTGATAAAGTCCGTTTTACTGCTATTTTCTTTAGTAATCAGATCCGATAAATGAGCAATAGCTAGTGCATAGCTTTCTGATGCATTGTAGGAATAAAAAGTATCAAAGTTTTTACCGACTAAAAACGCGGGACCGTCTTTACCAGCTGGTAATAATAATCCTGCACTGCTTAAGTTAGAAGGTAATGAGCTACCATTAGCAAGGGTTAAGCCTTGATTGCGCCAGTGGCTGATAGACTTTTTATCTTTACGGTTGGACGCCGCCCAAAATCCGCTAGGTAGCTTGACTTCATAACCCCACGGCTCACCTGAGCGGTAGCCACGTTTATCTAAAAATTTTGCCGTAGAGGCGAGCGCATCAGGGACGCTGTTAACTAAGTCACGGCGACCATCGCCATCGAAGTCGACAGCCAACTCTAAAAAAGTGCTCGGCATAAACTGCGTTTGCCCGAAAGCACCTGCCCATGATCCAGTCATATCACTTGGCGCAATATCGCCATTTTGCACAATTTTTAGGGCATTGGCATACTCGCCTTGAAAGTAGCTTTGACGACGGTCAAAGCAAGAGAGTGTCGCTAATGATTCAAATAAAGGTTTTTTGCCCAATGTTTTTCCAAAATTGGACTCTACACCCCAAACGCCTAATACGTGCTCAGGTTTGACGCCATAGCGTGATTCAATTTGACGCAAGGTATCTGCCCACTGACGCTTGGCACGGATACCATCTTCTACTCGTTCCGTGTCAACGAGTGATGACAGGTAATCCCAAACGTCTTTTTGAAATTCAGGTTGATAGTTTAATGATTGAATGACACTAGGATCAGGCTGTGTCGGTCGATAGTTGTTAAAAGTAAAGCTATCGACACCGCGGAACTTGCTAGAGCTTTTTAAACCATCGAGACACTGTTGAAATTGAGCATTAGATAAGTTTGGTGCTTCTGGCTTGGCAGCTTGAGCGGTGCTGGCCAGACTTAAACCAATGGCTGCCGTCAATAAAGATAAAGTGGACAAATGAGTCAAGCGCATGAAAATATCCTATAAACATAAGTAATGGTAATGGCAAGGCCAAAAATAAAATCAAGGATCAATATGATGAGATTGGTTTAGAGTAACCAATCTAAATAATAAAGAAAAGCTATAGACGCAACTGGTTACTATAAGCTGACGTAGGTGTAAGGTTGAAAGAGGGTTTTGGAAAATATGGCATTACATGGTTTTAAAAAAGCATCTGACTTTAATGTGTGAGAGAGATTTCATAGCTTTTTTGTAAAACTACTTCGCCAAAATACTATCCAGCTCATTAATAAAATCACGAATACGCTCTGCATTTTTACCCAAATCACTGCCACCAACCCGTGATTTACTGCGAATATCAAGCAGACGCTCGCTACCATTATCAGTGATACGTATCACCACATCATCTTTAAAACCAAACCACGCCGTAGTATCCGTTGCTTCAACAATACCTTCGCTAGTATCAGTATTTACTAATTCCCAGCCTAAGTTTTTGGCTGCTTGTTCAACAGCACTTACTAATTCAGCTTTTGATTCTGAGTAGATAAGTGTTTTTAGTTCTGGATAGCCTTGACGTTGTTGTGCAGCAGTTGCTTCACCAGCGTAGGCGACTGGGTTTGGTGCATCAGCGCGTAGTGGTGCGATAGCTACAAACTCGGGTGGGTTAACTAAGTCAGTTGAAATATCATGAATGGGCGGTACGCTTTTACCCTTGCTTAGCATACTAAGAGGCAATCCGATAGCAACCATGGACAACACAACGGTGATCGCCACACTGGCCAGCGTTAGCGTCTTTCGCCTGAATATAATTTGTAATATTAGCAATACAAGCGCTGTAACAGCGGTAAATATCCCATATTTGAATCCTGCAAACACCGTAGCTAATTCAATAATGCCATATTTATAAAGCGGCCCTGTCAATACTACTAACAAGAAAGCAATTAGACTGACGAAGCTCACTAAGATTTTCATTAGATTTCTCGCTTACTGTTTATTCAACAACCAAACACACTCTTTTACTGTCAAGTCTGGCGCTGCATTCAGAGTAGATGGCTCACTTTCAAGCTCAGTAATTTGATAGTAATTACCGTAGTACTGTTGGACTTGCTCATGACTGATTGAAAAAGGTGGTCCTGCTCGCTTAGTTTGGTCATAATTAAGTGTCAGTAATAACTGGGCAGCGTTTTGACTGAGGTTGATTACTTGCCCGCTATATTGTATGCGCAACTCGGTGGGCATAGCTATTAGTGCGGCTCTATCGTATACCGTATCAATATCACCAATATCCTCGGGCGTCAGTGCAAAAACGTCGGCAACCCATAACGCTATCGTTTGACCTGAAACTACACCTTTATAGCATTTAGCATCTAAACTATGCTCATGCTCAATTATTGTAGGTGAGATGCCTTGTTCAATAAAAAACTCTTGTACGGCGGATTCGACTAATTCAATACCTACAACGTTGTAGCCTTGGTTTATCAGCCATCGCATGTCAATTGATTTACCACATAAAGGTACAAAGACCCGGCTACCTGCTGGCAAGTCCAAAGTGGAAAAGTATTTAATCAATAATGGATTGACCTCCGGTTGATTAAACCCAATTCGCTTGTTCTGCCAACGTTCTTGCCAAAATTCAGGATTCATATTATTACCTTTATTAATGATATTTTTGGTGTCAGGCATCTTCTGTTTCGTACGCCTTTACAGTTACTTGCCTTTTTCCAATCTACGTTAATACTAACCTTAATAGTAGCCGATAAAAAGGCCAAGCATATTAGTACTTGGCCTTTTATGAAAGATTTAGATTACAGGTTAAATTAAAACTTTCAATCATCCATTTAACCTATTGTTTAGCTGATCATCATTCTAGTTCGTCATATACTGACTAAACTCTTTGCGTAATTTGGCAAGCTTAGGCGGAATGGCAAAGTTACAGTAAGCTTGACCAGGGTTTCTGTTGAAAAAGTCTTGATGAGCTTCTTCAGCGACATAAAATTCAATCGCAGGATGTACCTCAGTAACGATATTAAGCCCCATATCTCGTAGCTTATTAATAGTGCGATCGATGGTTGGCTTTTGTGCTTCATCCGTGTAATACACGACGCTGCGGTACTGACTGCCGACATCATTACCTTGACGGTCCTTAGTGGTAGGATCGTGCGTACCAAAGAAGACATCAAGTAGCACCTCTAGTGGTAGAACAGACTCATCAAAGGTGATGTTAATCACTTCAACATGCCCTGTATTGCCGCCACATACCGCCTGATAATTAGCCGTGGCTGACTCTCCGCCCATATAGCCTGACACTACTGACTGTACGCCTTTTAGGGCTAAGAATACGGATTCGGTACACCAAAAACAGCCACCGCCTAAGATAATATTTTGCATAAATTTTCCTATTCTTATTACTATAAAATATGAGCCAAGCATGTTTGCCAAATCTAGTCTGCTTAGCGATATACATTTAGCTTAACAGCGCAGTTGCCTGCAATAAGTAACAAACAGTAATGTTATAATGTGCTTTTGCTACGTTGAGCAGCTCTCAATTAATAGCATCAAACAAAACTGCTAAATACTTCTAATCTAAGTTCTACTATCAAAGAATGAGTCGCACCATGAGCCAATCTAAGCCTTCTATTATTAAACACGATACCCTATTTGACAAACCGTTCACTACACCACTAGACAAAGCGGCGCGCTTTTCCTTTGATGAGCAAGTGGTGGCTTGTTTTCCAGATATGATCCGTCGTAGCGTACCGGGTTATGGTCAAGTGCTTGCGATGCTGCCCATATTTGCTCGTCGTCATTGTAAGTATCGTCAACAGGGTGATAGTGGTCAGCGTGTCAGCCGTATTTATGATTTGGGCTGCTCGCTTGGTGCGGCAAGCATGACCTTAGCTGGCGAGTTTGAGCCGCAAGATTTACAAATTAAAGCGATTGATATTTCACCAGCGATGACCACTGAAGCAACTATCTTACTGAGTGATAATTATCCTGCGCACGATATAGAAGTTATCACTGCTGATATTCGTAATGTTGAGCTTGAGCCATGTGATATGGTTATTTTGAATTTAACATTACAGTTTTTACCAGCTGCCGATAGAGTAGCGGTGTTAGAGAAGATTTATGCGGCATTAAGTGAAGGCGGCATACTGGTATTAACTGAAAAAACTCATGCTTTTGATGAGCAGTATGATGCGTGGTTGGTTGAGCGTTATTATGACTTTAAACGCGCCAATGGTTACACCGAGATGGAAATCAGTGGCAAACGTAATGCGCTAGAAAACGTCCTTATTACCGATACTTTAGATGAGCATCATACGCGTTTGTCACAGGTTGGTTTTGAGCGTCATTTAACGTGGTTTCAGTTTTTAAATTTTGTATCCATCGTGGCGTTTAAATAACGCTGAGCTTTTTTAACAATATTTCTCACACTATCTTTTGATCAACACGGTAATCCGCTTTTATGCTTAACGACACTATTCTCCACGCTGAACGTGAACTGTATTTAACCTTGTTGACACTGGCGCAGCAACAGCCCATGGCTTATGAGTGGCTCAAGCAGTTACCAACGTGGTTAAATGATATAAAAGACAAAGCCAATTATGCCCATGCGCCTGCTTATCAAGCGTCGGTAGCACGATTGCCAAAATTATCCGTCGATAATGTACAGTTAGATAGCGATATATTGACAGTCAATGCACAGTTGAGTGACTCTGAGCGTAAACAAGCAACTGCTTTGTTAAAGCAACTGATGCCGTGGCGTAAAGGACCTTTTCAAATTGGTAGTCAGATTGGTAGTGATCAGAATAAAGGTGAGCAAGCCGAGCCAATTTTCATCGATACTGAATGGCATAGTGATTGGAAGTGGCAACGGGTCGCACCACATTTAGGCAATTTAAAAGGGCGACGCGTCCTAGATGTGGGCGGCGGTTCTGGTTATCACGGCTGGCGTATGGCAGGTGCAGGAGCGGATACGGTTATTATTATTGATCCGTCGTGCTTGTTTTATCATCAGTTTATGGCGATTCGTCATTTTGTGGGAGCGGCAGATAGCTATCGTACCCATTATATTCCGGTGCCACTGGAGGCTTTACCTGAGAATAGTCAGCTGTTCGACACAGTATTTAGTATGGGCGTGCTCTATCATCGCCAGTCGCCATTTGAGCATTTGCAACAGCTGAAAGGGCAGTTGGTAAAAGGTGGCGAGCTGGTGCTTGAAACTTTGGTAATTGAAGGCGATGCTAATACCGTACTGGTGCCACATGACCGTTATGCTCAGATGAATAACGTGTATTTTTTACCGTCTGTAGCGGCGCTTATTGGCTGGCTAGAGAAAGCTGGGTTTACAGAAGTGCGCTGCGTCGATGTGGCAGTGACCTCGACCGATGAGCAGCGCAAAACAGAATGGATGAACTACCATTCACTAGTAGACTTCTTAGATCCTACTGATGCAACAAAGGCCATCGAAGGCTATCCTGCTCCCATGCGTGCCACGATTATTGCAAAAAAATAGTACTTATGACGGCAGGCGGTCATGAAAACAAGGAGAAGAGATTATGAAAATATCGACTACTGTGATTATGATTGCTGTCAGTTTATTACCACTACCTACAATGGCGTATGATGCTTATGGCACGCCGTTTGAAGGTTGGGGTTTTGTCAAAGACGACTGGCAACTGGTCTGTGATAATACCTTGACTTGCCGAGCAGCAGGTTATGCAGATGAAGGTTTGGTATCTGAAGAAATACTGTCAGCTAGTATATTGTTGACGGTCGTAGCCGGTGAAAAACTGCCTAGTGCAGAAGTTATTTTGAGTAGCGAGGACTATGATGAGCAAGAAAAATTAGTGAGTGATCAATTATCAAAAAATACTGACAATGTTGAGCTGTCGTTAAATGATCAATCTTATGGTATTGTGCAGTTTTCAGCCGACGGAAAAGGGCAGTTAAGTCGCGCCCAAATACAGCAACTGCTCAAACTTGCTAACCAGAATACTAAGATACAGTTCACATCAGGAATTTACAAATGGCAAGTATCGGACAAAGGATTGGCGGCGGTATTGCTAAAACTTGACGAAGTACAGGGTCGCATAGGTACGCCGCTAGCATTTATCAGCAAAAACAATCCCAATCGACAAACACCTAAAAAAGCGCTGAAAATACCTATCGTTAAAAAAGACTATAGCTATCTAGACGATGCCGCGCTAGAAGCAGGTAAGCAAGCGCTCGACCCGAAAAAACTGGCGTATTTTCAAGCAAATATAAATCGCTGGGTTGATATTGATTCTGAGCGATTAATAGGATCTGAAGATGGTATGGGAGATTGTGAGCTAGTTAATCCTAAAAGTGAGGCTTCTATCAACCTAGCGGAATATTCTAGTAATCATCTTGATTGGGATTTTACACCCGTTAATGCCAATTATACGTTGGCCAGTCACCTCTGTTGGCGAGGTGCCTATAATATGGGTGCAGGATTTTGGCTGATAAATCATGCTAAACCAAACAAGCCACAACTGATTACGACATCAGCGAGTGATTACTCTGATGGTGAAATTTCTGCTTTTCACAAGGATAGAGGAATAGGTGATTGCTGGAATAGCCAGACATGGGTATGGAATGGCAAAACCTTTGCAATGACGGAAGATTCCAGTACAGGAATGTGCCGAGGCTTTGCCGGTGGCGCATGGAATTTACCAACCTATACCAGTAAAGTCATAAAAATGATAGCAAGGTTCAATGAGTCATATTGGTGCTTAAGCGGTACTTAAATAAACCATTTGTTAAAAGCCATTTCTAACAAGACCTTTAAGATAAAACCGATAAAACCAGCACCGAGGGCCAAAAACATCCAAAAGGTACCGGCACGACCAGCGCCAGACTGTTTTGATAAGTCCCAAATAATAAAAAATAAGAAGGCAATAAAGACGGGCAATAAAATGTAAAGTCCCCAGCTGGTGACGGTACTGGCAGCAATAGCAAACATAATTTTATCCTGTATAGAAAGTAGTAAAGTACTACGCTCTCTAGTTAGTTATTTTTATGACATTTTAATGAAATACTTATAAATAGTTGAATAAGCATTCAAGAGTCACGATATGTAGAGAAAGTAGGCAATAAATGGCGTTATTATAACGCGGAATAGGTTAGGTATGAATATTTCGCCAACCTCAGGCAACAGGAACGCTACAATAGCTCTGACCCGCAAGTCATTTGGCGCTTATAATAGTTATCAAAAACAGCCATCAAATAATGAGTAGTCCCCATCAACTATAATAGTTAGCATTTTATGGCTATTTTTGCTTCAAATAGTGCAATACCACGTAAAGGTTGTTATATTTATAGGTTACTTATCTTTTCATCTTATTTTATATCCCATTAATTTTTTGTTTATTTATCTGAGTTTATAGTCCTATGTCACAAGCCCAAATCGATACGCTCGCCTCACTGTTTGACAGTGCGATTCAAGTCCTAAAAACTGACGGCGAACTACCGGCTGATTGGCAAAATAACAGCCAAATTACGCGTACTAAAGATGCCAGCCATGGTGACTTTGCGAGCAATATTGCCCTGACGGCTGCCAAAGCCGCTAAAGCCAATCCACGCCAAGTGGCTGAAAAAATCGTTAATGCGTTGCCTGAAAATCAAGATATCCGCCAAGTAGAAATCGCCGGTCCAGGATTCATCAATGTATTCTTAAATAGCGACGCCAAGTTTGCCGTTTTAGATGATATTTTTAATCTGCAAGAACGCTTTGGTTTAAGCAAGCAGTTTGACGGGCAAAAAATACAAGTTGAATTTGTCTCTGCCAATCCAACGTCGAGCTTACACGTCGGTCATGGGCGCGGTGCTGCATTTGGCATGAGCGTATCAAATTTGCTTGAAGCGATTGGCTATGACGTTACGCGTGAGTATTATGTCAACGATGCTGGCCGTCAGATGGATATCTTAGCCACCAGTACTTATTTGCGTTACTTAGAAATTAATAACGAAACAGTCATCTTCCCATCAAACGCGTATGTCGGTGACTATGTCCGCGATATCGCAGCAACGCTAAAAGTGCAGCATGGTGATAGCTACGTACATAGCTTCGCAGAAGTTGCCAAAGATGTGCCAGAAGATGCGCAGTATGAGATAAATGCCGATGGCGAAAAAGTACTGCTATCAGGTGATAAAGAAGCCCATATCGACGGTCTGATTGCCAATAGCAAAGCATTACTTGGTGAAAGCTATGAGCTATTTTTAAATGCAGCATTGAATAGTATTTTGGCTGATATCAAAGACGATCTAAATGACTTCGGTGTAAGCTACCAATGCTGGTTTAGCGAAAGATCGATTGATAGTGAGATTGAGCCAGTTTTGCAGATTTTAGATGACAAAGGCTATCTGTACGAAAAAGACGGTAATATTTGGTTTAAATCGACTGATTTTGGTGATGAAAAAGACCGTGTAGTACGCCGCGCTAATGGGCAAAGTACGTATTTTGCTTCTGATATCGCTTATCATAAAAATAAGTTCGATCGCGGTTTTGACAAAGTCATTAACGTTTGGGGCGCAGACCATCATGGTTATGTGCCACGTGTAAAAGCTGCCTTGTTGGCGCTTGGTATCGATGCTGATCGTCTTGATGTGGTGCTGGTACAATTTGTGGCATTATGGCGCGGTAGCGAAAAAGTGCAAATGTCATCACGTTCTGGAAAATTTGTCACCTTACGTGAGCTGCGTCATGAAGTAGGTAACGACGCGGCGCGCTTCTATTACGTCGCACGTAAGCCTGAAGTGCACGTTGATTTTGATTTAGAGCTGGCCAAATCGCAAAGTAAAGACAACTTGGTATATTACATCCAATATGCGCATGCGCGCGTTTGCCGCGTCCTTGAGAAATTGGTTAGCAGTGGTTTAAATGTTGATGATGCTATTGGTGCCGAGCAGCAGCAATTACTCACTGCGCCTAGCGAAGATGAGCTGATTAAATTGCTTGCTGCTTATCCAGCTACTTTGCTACGCTCAGCGACAGGCTATGAGCCGCATATATTGACCAACTATCTTAAAGAATTAGCCGCACTATTTCATGGTTGGTACGACGGCAATCGCATCCTCCCGGTGAGTCTGACTTCAGGTGAAACGCCGAGCCAAGAAGAAGTTGATATGATGCAAGCCCGTCTACGCTTGTCTAAAGCAGTACGGCAAGTATTGAGCAATGGGCTTGGTTTATTAGGGTTATCTGCACCGTCTAGCATGTAAGATAAAAGCAGACGATTGATAGTAATAATTCGACAATGACAGATATATTCAGTAGGGAGAACGAGATCCATGTTAGCCAAAAAACCAAAAGGTGCCACTGAAAAGCGCAAGACGAGTAGTGTGTCAGGCTTATTATGGATGTTTGTTGGAGCGGTTCTAACGCTCATGATTGGGGTGTTTTTATACCTTTCACCATTGTTTAACTTTAGTCCTGGTGATAGCGCTGCTGGTACGGATCCTGATAAACAAATACAGCAAAGAGTCGATACGGATACTGATAATGGTGATTATGAGTTCTACGATATTTTACCCAATCAAGAGATGGCGACTATCCCTGATGAAGATTTCGGTAACACAGAAAACGGTCAAATAGGTCAAGTCACAGATTTCGAACCTGATGTCGTTGTTAATCAATCTGAAGGTACTACTCCGAATAGTAACGACGATACCGGTAATTTTGGTATCTCTGAAAACACGACTATTGAACCCAGCCGCGGCAACAACGCTGCCACTGGCAATAACAGCGATGATATTGTCATTGTTGAAGAAGATGCGACTTACGATGGAACGCCAGCTGCTAGCAATACGGCTGCTGGCTCAAACAGAACAAACACGGCGAATGCAGGTAACGCGAGCATACAACCAGCCAAACCTGCTGCGACTTATATTTTGCAAATCAACAGCTTTGGTGATGCGGACGAAGCGGATCGTCGCCGTGCGCAAGTGCTTATGGCAGGTGTTGATGCTAGAGTGGTGAAGAACACCACTGGTAATGGCTTGCCTATTTATCAGGTGATTTCGCGCCCGATGAATAACCGCCAAGCAGTTGCTACTGCGCAGCAACGATTACAAAATAATGGTATTGATTCTATTATTGTTGAGCAGCGTCGTTAGGATCGGTATTTTGGTGTGGTCTATCAAATAAAAAGCGTCACAACGACGCTTTTTTTATCCCTTTTTTTTAGTACGTCCTATCAAACTTCATATAAGAGCATAATGATGACTGTCACTCATTCAGAAACTGTACCCGTCGGTATGATGAAAGCTTTCTTTCAAAAATACTTTATTGATGCCTTTACTGGCATGGCACTGGGACTTTTCGTGACCCTAATTGCTGGTCTTATTATCTCGCAAATCGGTGGCTGGCTAAATATACCAGCATTGGTTGCGGTAGGTAAGCTGGCATCAGTATTGATGGGCGCGGGCATCGGTGTGGGCATCGCTTATTATCTCAAAGCACCAACCTTAGTGATGCTCAGTTGCTTAGTGGCGGGGATGTTGGGCGCACATTCCGAAGCGCTGATGGCGGGGACGTTATTTACACCGCAAGTAGGCGGCCCTGCGACGTTTGCTGCGCTGCCTGGCAATCCGATTGGGGCTTATCTGACATCAGTTTTCGCTTATCGGGCTGGTACATGGGTCGCTGGTAAGACCAAGCTTGATATTTTACTAGTGCCGTTATTGGTATGCGCAGTGGCATTGGCAGTGTGCGCCCTACTTAATCCGCCTGTTGTTGCGGCTGTCAATGCGATTGGCCAAGGCATTCAAGCAGCAACGACCCTTCAGCCATTATTGATGGGTATTGTGATTGCGGTGGTGGTGGGTATTTTGCTGACCATGCCGACATCTAGCGCTGCTATTTGTATTGCTATTGGACTTGGTGGCGTAGCAGGTGGGGCAGCGGTAGTGGGCTGTGCAGCGCATATGATAGGTTTTGCGGTAGCAAGTTATAAAGATAATGGCATCAGCGGCGTGATATCTCAGGGTTTGGGAACCAGTATGCTACAGATTCCCAATGTCCTCAAAAAGCCTATCGTTTTATTACCCGCAGTCGTAGCAAGTGCTGTCGTTGGTCCTATCGCGACCGTCGGTTTTGGGCTGGCATGTACGGCTACAGGAGCCGGTATGGGCACCGCCGGATTGGTCGGCGTGTTTGGTGTGATTGAAGCGTCACAAGAGATTATGAGCACGGGACAGTTATGGACGGCGATTATTTTATTGATGTTTGTATTGCCCGCTGTGATTGCTGGTATGGTGGCTTATATAATGCGCCGAGTTGGTTGGTTGGTCGATGGTGATATGAAACTGCCTTAGGTTGTTTATGCACAATGCACAATGCACAATGCTCAATGCTCAATGCTTAAAGTTATCCTAATGATTACTCATAAAGAAAGCCCAGCTATTTAAACAGCTGGGCTTTCTTTATTCTATCTTTTATACAGGATTTATTTATAAAAGCTTTTAAAATTAACGACGCACATCTTTAGGTGCATCGCCGTTTGGCCAATCTTTATCTTTATTGGCTTTTACAGGGCGAGGCAAGTGGGTAAAGTAAGCAGCAATATCGACCGCTTCTTGATCCGTTAATGAGTTGCCTTGACCAAATGGCATTTTACCTTTGATAAATGCAGCGGCAGTATAGGTACGTGCCATACCGGCACCATCATTGAATGACTTATCGCCGGCAACCGCTGGATAGATATAAGTACCATCGTCATTGTATTGGCCTTCACCTTCAACGCCATGACAGACGGTACATTTCTCTGCAAATAGTTTTTTACCATTATCAGTATTTGGCTCTAAGTTTTTATCAACTTTAACAAAGCCGCGGCCTTCAGGTGACACACCAAACGGCATATCTTGTGACAGCCAGCTCATGTAAGAAACCATCGCATTCATATCATCTGAAGCTAGATCAAGTGCTTTACCATTCATTGAACGCTCAAAACAACCATTAATTCGCTCTTGTATCGTATTGACGCGACCAGCTCGCGTACGATAAATGGGATAAATACTTGGCATGTTATTCCAAGGTGCAGCATAGGCCTCTGAGCCTTTGCCTAAGTGACAGCTGGTACAATTAAGCTGATTACCGACGTTATCTGGCATTTCTTTGTAGGTATTGGTAGCGATTAGTAGACCACGGCGTACCGCTGCGCCATATTCGCCATCAGGAATAGTAGATTCGTCCGGCATTTTGATAGAAGGTTTGCCAGCTGCTGTAGCGTCGCCCCCTGCGCTAGCAGTCGTGTCATTGGCAGCTGGCATACTACCTTTTAATGTATCAGCATATGCTTGAAGGTCTTTTACCCTTGCTATTGCTGCTGCTTCTTCGACACGGTCAACCGCTTTGACTTCATTACTATCGCTACAGCCGGTCACACTGGCTGCACTAATCGCAAAAATGGTGGCTATTAAAAAGGAAGAGGACTTGGCGCGAGGGAATGTTTTCATTAGAATATCCTTATCTTAAAAAATAATATGTAAATCTGAATTTATATGATAGTTTAGTTGCCATAATGGCAAAAATAACTTTTTATTTCGAATAGATAGAATGCTCATAGTGCCAAGAACAAGGGCAATGATTAGAACAATGACAAGTATGCTTAGGCATCCGTAGCAAACTTATTCAATAATCAGCCCAACTCTACCTATCAAAATATAACAAGTAATTAATCTGTAAGTTGCTAGTAACATAATTGTACCAAATACAAATACGTAAAGTGTTTCAAAATTAAAAATAATAGCCGATTTAGTAAATTAAAGATAAAATTAGGTATATTGCCTATTATCAAGTGCCTATTGTTTATAAAGTGTTTATTATTTTAATGATTAAAAAAGGGCTTAAACGTTATCTGCGTTTAAGCGCTTTTTGTATAGATGTTTTTTATCATTGCTTATTTAGCTCTAAGTTATTTAGTTGCAAGTTATTTAGTAATAACCGCCTTACGGACAGTAGTTTTTGTATGGTTTTTACCTTTTAACTTCCGAGAAATTTTATTGATGTCATTGAGCACTTTGCTATAACGTGCTGGGAACACACGCTGGACAGCATCCATCATTTTGGCATCATTTCCAATCAAGCAGCGCGGCTGGTTCGTCGCTGCGGCATGCAAAATAACCCAAGCGGCCTCGCTGGCATCAAATTTTAAAAACTTATTAAAACTACTAATGGCTTTGCTGCCGCCGCGCATACCGATATCTTTGATGCTGTCGTTACCACGCGCGCTATTGGCGATGTTGGTTCTAATACCACCAGGATGAATACAGGTTGCTGACACACCGCAATGCTGAATATCTAGCTCTTGGCGCAAACTCTCGGTAAAGCCACGTACGGCAAATTTACTGGCGTTATAGGCAGATTGTGAAGGCTGAGCAGTCAAACCAAAGAGGCTTGAGATATTGACGATATGACCATGTTCTTTAAACTGGCGATATTTATTATCTTTATTGGCAAATTCGCTTTCTTTGACGCTATTTTTAATTAACGGCAAAAATGCTTTAGTGCCATAGACCACGCCCCAAAAATTGATATCCATTACCCATTCAAGTTCGCTAATGCTACTGCCTTCGACCGTCGAATACAGCGCTACGCCTGCATTATTAAAGATAAAATTCACTTTGCCATGCTCTGCCATGACATTATCAGCCCAAGCCTCAACGGCTTTGTTATCTGAGACGTCGAGTACCGTGGTAGTCGCTTTAATATCGTAACCAACGAGCAGCTCTTTGGTTTGTATTAGCTGTTCAGCGTTGATATCAGATAACGCCACATGACAGCCCATTTTTGCTAAATGAGTGGCAAGCTGACGTCCCATACCAGATCCTGCACCCGTAATAGCAGCGACATGATTAAAATAATAAGGAGCAATGTCATCGTCTGTATTGGCAGAAAAAGGCAGATGTTGACGCAGTGAGGTTGCTAGAGCAGATACGTTATTCAGCATAATAAACAGTCCTTTGTTTCATTAATAGTATTGGTAAATGATTGAGATTTACCGTTGTTTCTACCTTAGCATGATTGATGATAAGAGCTGATGGCAATTGATAAACGCCGCTGTCATTTTTATCCAGTACATTGGCTGCAATAAAAAAATGAAAAAATAAGCAAACGTAAAAAAAGCGTCTAGCATAAGATATGCTAGACGCTACTAATTTAATGACAGTTTTAATAAAGCAAATATGACCCTTTAAGCGTCTATCGCTATCTGCTCTGAGTCATCGTTAGAGAAGGTGATTTCAGGGATTTTACCTTCGTTAATTACTTCTTCATCAACGAGTACTGTCTTAGCATCTTTCATAGAAGGCAGCTCATACATCGTCTCTAACAGGGCGTTTTCAACGATAGAGCGCAGTCCACGAGCACCAGTTTTGCGCGCCATGGCTTTTTTAGCAATCGCATCAAGCGCTTCTTTGGTAAAAGTAATGTCAGCGCCTTCCATATCAAACAGATACTTATACTGCTTAACCAAGGCATTTTTTGGTTCTGTCAATATTTGAACCAACGCATCTTCGTCCAGCTCTGTGAGCGCGGCAAGGACAGGAAGACGACCGATTAGCTCAGGAATAAGCCCAAACTTAATCAAATCTTCAGGCTCTACTTGTTGCAGCAGCTCTGAGCTACGTTTACTATCGTCTTTTGAGCTCACATCAGCATTGAAGCCAATGCCTGTTTTTTCCGTACGCTGCTGAATGACTTTATCAAGGCCAGCAAATGCGCCACCAACGATAATCAAGATATTGCTGGTATCGACTTGGATGAGCTCTTGCTGTGGATGCTTACGACCACCGTGTGGCGGGATAGCAGCAACTGTACCTTCGATGAGCTTTAGCAACGCTTGCTGAACGCCTTCGCCTGACACATCACGTGTGATAGAAGGGTTATCGCCTTTTTTGCTGATTTTATCAATCTCATCGATATAGATGATGCCTTGTTCCGCTTTACTGACATCATAATCTGATGCTTGTAATAGCTTTTGTACGATGTTTTCAACGTCTTCGCCGACATAACCTGCTTCGGTTAAAGTCGTCGCATCTGCCATCGCAAAAGGCACATCGAGTAGACGTGCTAAGGTTTGGGCAAGTAATGTCTTACCAGAACCTGTAGGACCAATCAGCAAGATATTGCTTTTTGACAATTCAACCATCGCATCATCAGCGCCAATTTTGGCTTTTTTGCTGTCATTGGCTAAAGTTTGGCTAACTTTTAGACGCTTATAATGGTTATAAACGGCAACAGCCAAGGCTTTCTTGGCAGCATCCTGTCCGATGACATACTCATCAAGCTTGGCGCGCAATTCTTTTGGCGTTGGTAGCTTTTTATTGACCCAAGAAGTATCAATGTCGCTATCGTCATCACCATTTTCGTCAGTGTCGGCAATGAGATCAGTACACAGCTCAATACATTCATTACAGATATTGGCATCGTCAGCAGCAATCAGCTGCTTCACTTCACTTTTTTCTTTGCCGCAAAACGAGCACTGCGGGGTATTATCTTCTGCCATAAAAGGCGCTCCTAAAATTTAATGCTTATAAATATTCTGAATGTCTACGTCGATACTTGAGTGTGCTGCCATTGAGTTTAAATAGGGCATAATACTCAAGCATCGCGGCTTATCAAGGCTCTTATACGGTTACTAATATGGTAACTATAATAGTGACTATTTATAGTTATTATAAAACAGTGACTATAAAGAAGCAGGACGACGCTCTAATACTTCATCGATCAGACCATATTCTTTGGCTTCTTTAGCATCTAGCCAATAATCACGCTCGACGTCTCTTTCAATTTTCTCTACCGGTTGCCCAGTACGCTCAGCCAAAATTTCGTTTAAGCGCGCACGAGTTTTTAGGATTTCACGCGCATTAATTTCGATATCGGTTGCTTGACCTTGCGCACCGCCTGAAGGCTGATGAATCATCACGCGAGCGTTGGCTAATGCGTAACGTTTACCTTTCTCACCAGCGGCCAATAAGAATGAACCCATGCTGTAAGCACCGCCCATACAAATAGTCGATACTTCAGGTTTGATAAAGTTCATAGTATCAAAAATTGCCAAACCAGCACTGACCGAGCCGCCTGGCGAGTTTATATATAAATGAATATCTTTATCAGGGTTTTCAGCTTCCAAAAATAGCAGCTGCGCCACGATAAGGTTGGCCATATGATCTTCGACTTGACCGGTCAAAAAGATAACACGCTCACGCAATAGGCGTGAAAAAATATCAAACGAGCGTTCACCGCGTGCTGACTGCTCAACCACCATAGGAACCAATGCGCTTTGAGGGGCGCTCTGAGTATATTGCATGCTTTGAGCATCGTTGTGTGCACTCATCAACATATCAAAATGCGGGTTGGCAGTGATGCGATCATAATCTGTCATAAAAATATCCTGTTTATAAATATAAAAGATAAAGGGTAGAGGCTTGCAAATCGTTCATTTTTTATTGGTGTTTATCATTGTAAACATTGCTGGTTTGTAATAAAACTTACTAGCTAATAAAACCTATTGGGTTCAATGAAAATCTATATATGGTCAATAGCTGATAAATAATGGTACTGAACCGTAGCTGCTAAAAATAATTGAGCTAATGGTAACTTTTTTATCGGGACAATAGTAACTTTTTAATGTGACAAATGATAAATGACTCCCTATTAATAAGGGGTTTATGCGCATTTATCAAGGGCTATACCGATAAACTATTCATAAAGATAGTATATAAGTTACCAATAAAAATGCCCTAACACATATGTTAGGGCATTGCGTTAGGGCATTTTTGGATCAATCCTAGCAATCAGTACCACTTAAAGGCAAGTTGCTAAGTTAGCTCTTGCTAAACTACATAGCTTGCTGCTGTTGTTGCTGAGCAGCCAATAGGTCTTGGTAGCTGACTTCTTTGTCAGTCACTTTACCTTGGCCAATCAGATAATCAACGACTTGGTCTTCTAGAACCACAGACTCAATGTTGGCGCGCTGTTGCTTGTCATTGGTATAGTACTCAATGACTTCGCTTGGATCTTCGTAGTTTTCTGCTGCTTCTTTGATGAAAGTTTCAACACGTTCTTGATCAACTTCTAAGCCTTTGGTATCGATAACACGAGCAACGATGATGCCAAGACGGGCAGCACGTAGCGCTTGTTCTTCAAACAGCTCATTTGGTAGCATGTCTTTATCGAAGCTATCCGCGTTCGCACCGAACTGCTGAGAAAAACGTTGCATCATCATGTTGCGTTGACGCTCGATTTCTTGCTCTAGCATGGCGTTTGGTACGTCAAACTCGTTTTTTTCTAGCAAAGCGTCAAAAGTCGCTTGCTTCACTTGGCTACGCGCAGCATTTTTGATTTCGCGTTCCATGTTTTTACGGACGTCATCTTTTAACTTCTCAACGCCACCTTCTTTGACACCAAATAGCTCAAGGAATTCTTCGTTGATTTCAGGTAGCTTAGATTTTTCAACCAATTTTACGTTGATTTTGAACTGAGCTTCTTTTCCAGCTAAATTTTCAGCTTGGTAATCTTCTGGGAAAGTCACGTCGATGGTTTTTTCTTCGCCAGCTTTCATGCCTTTGATGCCTGCTTCAAAACCTGGAATCATCTGGTTGCTACCGATAACCAGTTTGAAGTCTTCAGCAGAACCGCCTTCGAACTTCTCGCCATCGATAGAGCCTTCAAAGTCAAAGGTCACTTGATTGCCTTTGTCTGCTTTACCTTTTTTCTCAACGAATTCTTCACGTTGTTTTTGTAGGTTTTCAATCATGGTATCAACATCAGCTTCATCAACCTTGGCTGTGTGACGCTCAACTTCGATTTCATCGATACCTTGAACATCGACTTCAGGGAAGATTTCAACCGTTGCTTGATATACCAAGAAATCATCTTCAAGTTTTACGTCGTCGATATTAGGCATGCCAACAGCGCGGATGTCTTCAGATTTGATCGCTTCAAAAACGGTATCACGGATGACGTCGTTGATCACTTCTTGTTGAATGCCAGCACCGTACTGTGAACGGATATGTGACATTGGGACGTTACCTTTACGGAAACCGTCAATCTTGGCAGTTTTCGCCACTTGACGAATACGACCTTCAACTTTGTTTTGAATCTTTTCAACGGGTACTTTAACCGTTAGCTGAGTTTCTTTGTTAGATAACTTGTTGGTTGTGACTTGTAAATCTGTAGCCATGATCATTACACCTTTAGGATTAAATAATAGACAACCATGCCTCAAAATATGGGCGTGTACGATTGGTTGCCGTTGGAATAAATAGGGGATAGTGATAGCTATTTTACCACCAATGCCTTGAGCAATCGCCTTTGGCACTGATATGAAAAATGATAAATCTTAATGGACGCTATCAAATATCAATATTAAACCGTTAATAGGTCGCATAATAACGCTTTTTGGTGAATTATACAGACAAATAACGGCTTTCAACAAAATTTTAAAAGTAGAACAGTATAATCTATCTGATTATTAAAGTAAAAATTATCTCTTTAATAGTGCCGCGCAAGATTTCTATAGACCTTCCGCTACCTGCTATCAAATAAGGTTACAGCGGCAGTTGCGCTAATAATTGCTGAATCGCCTGACCGCGATGACTGATACTATTTTTATCAGCAGCGCTTAAGCTGGCGGCAGTTGCTTGTAACTCTGGCAACCAAAATAATGGATCGTAACCAAAGCCGCCATCACCGTGAGGGGCTTCTAAAATCTCACCTTGCCACAACCCTTGCGCGATAATTGGTAGCGGATCATCGGCATGGCGCACCATTGCCAATACGCAAACAAATAGCCCTTTAATGGATTCGTCAGCCTGCTCAGCGCGGATAGGCTGCAAATCAGCGATAAGTTTGACGTTGTTTTTGTCATCGTTACCGTGCTCGCCTGCATAGCGCGCAGAGTAAATACCGGGTGCATTGCCCAATACTGGCACACATAAACCAGAGTCATCAGCAATCGCAGGTAAACCACTCATACGACTGGCATGTCGCGCTTTAATAATGGCGTTTTCGATAAAACTCAAGCCATCTTCAATCGCGTCGTCGATATCGAGCTGTCCTTGCGGCACAACCGTCACATCCAAATTTGCTTCGGCAAACAATCTTTTAAACTCAGCCAGTTTGCCTTTATTATTACTGGCGAGCACCCACTGATTATGAGTGGTCGATTGGTTAGAAGATAGCGAAGTACTGGTAGCGCTCATTGGGTCTGTCCCGTTATATAGTAATAAAGATTATGATCTGATTTTAACTTTTAGCTCTGTTCTAATACTATTATTTATTGGTTTGTCATTTACGCAAATACTGGCTGAACCTGACGTTGAGCATTGCTACGCGGATAGTTGATAAATAACTGCTGGCTATGCTAGTTGCATTTTTCATAACATTTGGTAACTGATATTTGTCGCGACTATTGCTATAATAGCTACCAAGCTATCGTGAATTATATCTTATAGCTTGTGAATATTAAGTTAATAAACGTTTAAAAACCCAAGTATTTGGCTTTTTAGCGCACAGCAAGAAAAAAATAAGTGTTAATTTTGGATTCATAATAATACGTGATACTGTGTTAAACGATAACATGTAGTAAGCGATAAAATTCATTTCGAATAATAAACTCAGCCAATTTAGTTCGCTATTTTATAGGGTTTTTTGCGTGGTAAAAATAGCGTAAAATTCGGTTTCTATAATCAGTTTCTATTAATCATTTTCTATAAAATCACAACTAAAACTAGCAAGGATAAAATAATTATGTCAAACGTTACTTTACCAAACCTACCGTATGCAAAAGACGCGCTTGAGCCACATATCAGTGCCGAGACGTTAGAGTATCATCACGATAAGCATCATGCTGCTTATGTGAATAAATTGAACGAATTGCTACCAGGTTCTGGTCTAGAAGACAAAACGCTATCAGAAATCATCGTAGCAACGGCGAAAGATGACAGCAAGCAAGGTATGTTTAACCAAGCAGCCCAAGTATGGAACCACACGTTCTATTGGAACTGCATGACGCCAGACAACGGCGGCGGCGAACCTACTGGTGATCTAAAAGCTAAAATCGAAGAAGATTTTGGTAGCTATGATAAATTCCGTGAAGAGTTCAAAAACGCAGCAATGACTCAGTTTGGTTCAGGTTGGGCATGGTTAGTTGCTGATAAAGTTGGCGGCAAACTGTCTATCGCTAAAACGGCTAACGCTGATACTCCACTTGCACATGACCAAGTAGCGGTATTGACTTGTGACGTGTGGGAACATGCATACTACATCGATTATCGTAACCGTCGTCCTGACTATGTTGACACGTTCCTAGACAAGCTAGTGAACTGGGACTACGCAAACGCAAAATATAAAGGTCAAGATGCTGGTGTTGAAGAGTAATCTTTAACCATTAAGTATTTGATTAATAAAAAAGGACGCTGAGAGGCGTCCTTTTTTTGTTATATAATCTCTTTACAATACTAATCAGTCTTTTAATGCTTTTGTCCAAAAGGTTCTCAAAGAGTCAATATAGCGTTGGATATCAGTCTCCGATAATATAATACTCTTGTTAATGAAAAGGTTTGGAGCAATTTTATATAATTGTTTTGCAGCACTACTCCCAGGACCGTGTTTGATTGCGTTCGCAGCATTTCTTAGTTCTTTATGTAGTATTTTCCAGTCAGGACAAGCATCAATATTGTAATTCTTTTTAGCTAACATAGGCTTTAAAGTATTTGTTTGATCTGACTTAAAGATTCTTTTCTTTTGGCGCTCAAACATATGAAACAGCCAAACTGCCGTAGAGTTTACAAACTCTTGCCTTAATTCTTGTTCTATGGAAAGGTGGCTAATTTCCTTGAAATAAGCATCTTCTTCTATATCTGCTTCATCGTCTATATCAGGATCGAAGTTCTTTGATTTTCTTTCAAGAAATTTCCTTCTTTTTTCTGTGGCTTCTAATTCGATATCTTCAAAGCTATTTAATAATCGAGTAAGAGTTGCTCGTTCGAATCCATCTATTTCGTGCTTGATATCTAGCTCCACTATTTTAGGGTACATTAAATTACTCCGCTACATTAATTTAAATTTATCTAAAGTCTTACTTTTATAAAAATATTTTTTATTGAGCATACTACTTTTCTTAAAGCGAACATGTAAATCACAACACCTTAAACCCAAATCTCCCCAACGCTTCCCGCAACATCGCAATATTATAATACGCATGCGCATTGACAGTGTTTTGAAAGAAGATATAGAGCGTATCAAAATGCTGACGCTGATTGGCAATCGCTTGCGCCCAGTCCTGCATCTCCGCCTCGCTATAGCGATAATCGTGACGGTCAGCTGCACTCATCGCATCCCACCAGTTTAGATTATTACCGTGCATGCGCAGATAGCCAGTGCGCTCGGTAAATATCAGCCGTGACGGCGGTAGTCCGCTGACCTTAGGATAATCAACGCTGCACCAAATCAGCCCTTGCTCGATAAAGCTATCGACCACTTTCGGGGTATGCCAGCCATTATGACGAAACTCAACGGCTAACGGATAATCTTTAAACCAGCTGACAAGGTTTGCTAGATATAGACGATGTTCGCGGGTACGATCAAAGCCATGTGGGAATTGTAATAATAGTGGCGCTAGACAATCGGCTTCGATAAGTGGCGTGAGGGCAGTAAGAAAGGCTTGCGCGTGTTCGGCGGTACCTTTACGTGCATGAGTGAAGTCTTGATGGAGTTTGACGGCAAATTTTAATTCACTGTCTGTTTGCACATAGGCTTTATTGACCATACCGGCAAAGGCTTTTTGTCCGATAGGCGCGTAGAATGTGCTATTGATTTCTACTGCGCCATATTGTTTGGCGTACTCCCGTAAGAAGTCCGTTTTTTTGGTGCCAGTAGGGTAGAGCGTGCCGAGTAAATCGGTATCGCTATAACCACCAGTGCCGAGGTATATTTTTGGTGAAAGATTGGAGGAATCAGTAGAGCTATTACCAGTATTAGTAGCCTGATTTAAGGAGTTAGAGGTCTCGGAACTATTATTAATCATAAATGAATTCCTTATCAGGTGAACTTTATCAGGTAAACGTTGAGGTTAAAAAAGCAAAGTAGATAAAGCCATAAGCCATAAAACAAATAATAAAGTCAGTGCCAAAAATTGTGCTGCTGATCCTACATCTTTACCTATCTTGGCTAATGGGTGCTGCGCAGTTGATGTGTGGTCGATACTGGCCTCTAACCCTGTATTAAACAGCTCAACGATAATAGATAAAAAAGAGGCGATAAGCAGGATCATTTTTATAGTGATGGTCAAAGGGATGAATACGAGCGCAATGAGCAAGACTAAATTGAGCCAAAATGCTTGTCGAAAAGCCGCTTCATTTTTATAGGCCGCCATAAAGCCATCGGCAGAGTAGCCAGCAGCTTTAACGATTCTCCCAAATCCTGCCTTACCTTTTACATTATCAGCGAAGCTTTCAGCAGTTTCCGTTCCCGACTCTGGCGTATAAGCAGCATGGTCATGATGGTCATGATGATTGGGCGGTTCAGGCGAGTGAGAAATAGGCTGTTTATCAGAGTTAGGCTGTTTAAGGTCGCTCATATGTAAGTCTCAATCATCGTTGTAGAATAGTTGTCAGTTTAGCACGCACAAACTTACTTTTGTCTAGCCCATAACCATTCGATGAGTGCCAATAGCGCATCGCCTTCTGTGCTTTTATTAATGCCGTCACCAATACTGCTATCAACATCACTACCAAGCTCACGAGTAATTGCTGCACGTCCATCATTAAATAGCGATTGCGCATAGTTAGTGGCATTATCAACGCCCATCAATTTTACATAAGTAGATTTGTCTAGTTTTTCATCGCTGCCGGCAGGTTTGCCGAGCGTATCGGTAGAGGTCGTTACGTCTAAAATATCATCTTGTACTTGAAAGGCGAGACCAATATGCTGGGCGCATTCTTGTAATGCCATACGCTGCGGAGCGGTAGCGCCAGCACAAATGCCGCCCATCAGCATGGCTGCTTCAATCAAGGCACCGGTTTTATCACGGTGGATAGCTTCTAAATCGTTTTGTGAAATGCCAGTAGTGGCTTCGGCATTGAGATCTAGCATTTGACCGGACACCATACGCCGTGCGCGCGGTGCAAAGATAGCAAATAGCTGGCTGGCGATAGCTGAATCAAAAGGCGCAAAGGTGGGCATCTCTGCCGTTAATACCTCAAAGGCTAGCGTCTGTAATACATCTCCTGCAAGCAGGGCGGTTGATTCTTCAAAGACGATATGCGCAGTTGGTTGACCACGGCGCAGCTCGTCATCGTCCATACACGGTAAGTCATCGTGCACCAGCGAATAAGTATGTAGCAACTCTACTGCCAACGCAGCACGGCGACACATATCATAATCCGAGTCGTTTTCTAACAAAGCTTCCAAACCATCGGCGTTAGCCATGCTATTTTCACTATAATTATTATTATAGGTGCTAGCAAAGGCGCTGGCGACTAATAATGGGCGTACCAATTTACCTTGACCGGTCATTACATAACGGCACGCATCAAGCAGCGGACTTGGCAGCTCAGCATAAGCAAATAACACGTCAATATCTTGGGCTAATTGCGTGCGCACATCGTGATGAAACTGCTTGGTATTGGTAAAAGGCATAAAGCAGCTATCTGCAAGGTTTGGCGTAAAAGAAACAGTCATAATCCAACCATCTATCAGGTGAATAATAAAAATATCGTTAGTGTAGCATGATAGATTATATTCCTTCTGCCACACGTTGCCTCCGTGAATCATTTTTTACGCTTTAGGGTTAAAAAAACCGTTTGAAACACTGCAATACGATAACAAGCCGTTGTTACGTATTGGCGACTTAACTTAGCGGCTGAATATGTTTTGATAAGAGGTTACGTTAAGCGTTTGCTTTTCACGCGCTAATTCTAGTATACAAACAATCACTTAAGGCAGATTGCTAGTCAGGTAAAGGGCTGCTGTCGATTTAAGAATGACTTGCGAGTATGGTATTAGCTTGTGACAGTCGGGGGCATAATCCCCTACACTAATTGGCGTGAAATTGGTCTAGCGATTAATTAGTGGGGTTTTACACCATTATTTAATCGAAAAACGACTATCAGACCAATTCTCAGTCAACAGCTACAACGGTAGTAATATAATATA
Source organism: Psychrobacter sp. DAB_AL62B (assembly GCF_028895345.1). Taxonomy (NCBI): domain Bacteria; kingdom Pseudomonadati; phylum Pseudomonadota; class Gammaproteobacteria; order Moraxellales; family Moraxellaceae; genus Psychrobacter; species Psychrobacter sp. DAB_AL62B. Next base: position 53,249 of record NZ_SAXC01000010.1, on the reverse strand, counting down.
AGTACATAGAACATCAGTACATAGCTATAAATGTACAAGCATAAGCGCTGGATAATAAAGATATCTTCACTGTTTAATCTGGCTTGCTTTTATTACAACTATCACAACCACATCACCACAACGTTGCTTGTGATAATTGTAATAAAAGTACAGATTAGCGGTGCTATTACCCATTTTTCTAACAATAACTGGCTATGTACTTTAATTTTAAAACTTTTAATTTTAAAACGTAGCTTTCGTTATATAGCAAGGAGTTCCAAATGGTATACCAAGGAAATCGCATTACGGTGACAATGCTAGAGGATGGCATCGCCAACATGCAGTACAACGCCGAAAATGAGAGCGTGAACAAGTTTGATGCTGAAACTAATAAGCAATTTGCTGAAGTTGTTAACGCGTTAGAAAAAGCGGATGACGTTAAAGGTTTGATCGTAACATCAAGCAAAGGCGTGTTTATCGCTGGTGCTGATATCACTGAATTTGTGGCGTCTTTTAAGCAGCCAGAAGAAGAAATTAAAGATTGGGTTATTAATATCAATGATGCCTTTAATCGCTTTGAAGATTTGCCATTCCCGAAAGTAGCAGCTATCAATGGCGCAGCGCTTGGCGGTGGTTGTGAGATGACCTTGGTTTGTGAATACCGTGTCATGAGTGACAAAGCGATCATCGGTCTACCAGAAACTCAACTGGGTATCTTCCCAGGTTTTGGTGGTACGGTTCGTACTACGCGTGTCATTGGTATCGATAATGCGCTTGAGCTGATTGCGACTGGTACACCAAAGAAAGCACTTGATGCGCTAAAACTAGGCTTGGTCGATGCGACCGTTGCTGCTGATGACTTGCAAGATGCGGCCATTGATTTGGTCAAAAAATGTATCTCAGGTGAGCTTGATTGGAAAGCGAAGCGTGAAGAGAAGCTGGTTCCAGTTAAATTAAATCAGCTTGAGCAAGCGATGGCATTTAACAGTGCCAAAGGTATGATTTTTGCCAAAGCCAATCCGAAGCAATATCCTGCGCCAGCACTGGCTATTGCTGCGATGGAAAAACACGTTAACTTACCACGTGATAAAGCAATCGAAGTAGAAGCCGCTGGTTTTGCAAAAGCGGCGAAAACCCCACAAGCAGAAAGCTTGGTTGGTTTATTCTTGAGCGATCAGTTGGTTAAGAAGTTAGCCAAGCAGCATAGCAAAAAAGCACATGAAATCAATGAAGCTGCGGTACTAGGCGCAGGCATCATGGGCGGCGGTATCGCTTATCAAGCAGCCAGCAAAGGCTTGCCAATCATCATGAAAGATATCAAGTCTGAGCAATTAGACCTTGGTATGGGCGAAGCCAGCAAGTTACTTGGTAAAATGGTCGATCGCGGCAAAATGACCCCAACTAAAATGGGTGAAACCTTAAGCCGTATCCGTCCTACTTTGAATTATGGCGATTTTGCTGAGACTGACATCGTTATCGAAGCGGTCGTAGAAAATCCAAACGTCAAACGTGCGGTACTAAAAGAAGTCGAAGGCTTGGTAAAAGATGATTGTATCTTAGCCTCAAACACTTCAACTATTTCTATTACTTTCTTGGCTGAAGCACTTGAGCGTCCAGAAAACTTCGTTGGTATGCATTTCTTTAACCCAGTACATCGTATGCCATTGGTCGAAGTTATCCGCGGTGAGAAATCATCTGAAGAAGCGATTGCGACGACTGTTGCGCTAGCCTCTAAAATGGGCAAAGTGCCTGTTGTCGTTAACGATTGCCCAGGCTTCTTAGTTAATCGTGTATTGTTCCCATACTTTGGCGCTTTTGATTTATTGCTTAAGCAAGGTGCTGACTTTGCTCATGTCGATAAAGTCATGGAAAAATTCGGCTGGCCTATGGGTCCTGCGTACTTAATCGATGTTGTCGGTTTAGATACGGGCGTACATGGCGCAGAAGTGATGGCAGAAGGTTTCCCTGACCGCATGAAGCCTGATTATAAAGGCGCGATTGAGCTTTTATATGAAAACAAACGCTTAGGTCAGAAAAATGGCGTTGGTTTCTATAAATATGAAATGGACAAACGCGGCAAGCCAAAGAAAGTTGCTGATGAAGCGACTTATGAGCTGTTAAAAACCACTACTGATAGCGACAAGCAAACGTTTGATGATCAAGCGATTATCGACCGCACCATGCTAGCGTTCTGTAATGAAACCGTCCGTTGCCTAGAAGACAATATCGTCAGCACGCCATCAGAAGCGGATATGGCGATGATTATGGGTGTTGGTTTCCCACCATTCCGCGGTGGCCCTTGCCGTTATATCGACCAAATGGGTCTAGATAACTACTTGGCACTGTGTGAAAAATACGCGCACCTTGGCAAAGCTTATGAAGCCCCGCAGAAGATTCGCGATATGGCAGCAGCAGGCGAGACCTTTTACGCCACCGCGTAATAGGCAGTCATTACTAGGATGAAGTGCAGTACACGTGCTCGATAAGATTACTGGTAATTTATTTATTATCAGTAACCTTCTAAATTAGATAGGCGAGCATGGCAGTACTGCCACTGACAATAAAAATTGAAAAGGAAGATAGTATGACAATTTTAAGTCCAAAAGACGTGGTCATCGTAGATGGCGTACGCTCAGCGATGGGTAAAACCAAAAACGGTATGTTCCGTCATGTCCGCGCTGATAGCATGTCTGCTGAATTGGTCCGTGCATTGGTTGAGCGTAATGACTTTGACCCACGTGATGTAGAAGACATCATCTGGGGCTGTGTTAACCAAACGCTAGAGCAAGGTTTAAACATCGGTCGTAACATTGGTCTACTTGCTGATATCCCTAAGACAGCTGGCGGTCAAACCGTTAACCGTCTATGTGGTTCTTCTATGCAGGCGCTACATACTGCTGCTGCGCAAATTATGACTGGCCAAGGTGATGTATTCATCATCGGTGGTGTTGAGCATATGGGTCACGTCGGCATGATGCATGGCGTTGATCTGAACCCTGAAGCGTCAAAGCATTATGCTAAAGCGTCAAACATGATGGGCTTGACCGCTGAAATGCTAGGTCGTATGAATAACATCACCCGTGAAGAGCAAGATGCTTTTGGTCTTGAATCGCATCGCCGTGCATGGGCTGCGACGGTAGAGGGTCGTTTTGATAATGAAATTATCGGTATCGAAGGTCATGACGAAGCGGGTCGCTTGCAACTATGTACTGTCGATGAAGTAATTCGTCCGGATGCAACGATGGAGCAAATGCAAAAGTTACGCCCAGCCTTTGATCCAGTAGGCGGTACGGTAACGGCTGCTACCTCATCTGCATTATCTGATGGCGCATCAGCGATGCTAATCATGAGCGCGCAAAAAGCCAAAGAACTAGGTCTAAAGCCTCGTGCTCGTATTCGTAGTATGGCAATTGCTGGATGTGATGCCGCTATCATGGGTTACGGTCCTGTTCCAGCTACTCAAAAAGCGCTTAAGCGTGCTGGCATGAGCATCGATGATATGCAAACCATTGAGCTAAACGAAGCGTTTGCAGCACAAGGCTTATCAGTGCTAAAAGCCTTGAACTTGACGGATAAGCAAGACATCGTCAACATCAACGGTGGCGCGATTGCATTAGGTCATCCACTAGGGTGTTCTGGTGCGCGTATCACAGTGACCTTGCTAAACGCCATGGAGCAATCAGATACTGAAATTGGTCTAGCGACGATGTGTATCGGTCTTGGTCAAGGTATTGCGACTATTATTGAACGTGTGTAAATTTCAGTTAAGCTGATATTTGTTGATTAATATGCTTTGATATCTTGTAAAATGAGCGCCTCTAACTTAATGTTAGAGGCGCTTTTTTGTGTTTGCAATAAAGTAATACGAGTAAATATGCTGAATCCAATCAGGTTTTATCGATTAAGGAAGAAAGTCATCAAAGTTGGGGCGTGGTTTGCTATAAATGAATGGTGAAGGTAAATGCGAGATAACAATAAAAGAAGCCAGTATAGATATAAGAATAAAAATAGAAGCAGAAATAGAGTAGGTAAACAGGATAGGCGTAAAATTACCAAGCGTAAGGAGAAGAAACCCCAACGTACTAAAGGGTCGACTAAAATAAAACTAAAGCAGGTATTTTTTCCTTATTTGGGCTTAAGTATCCTCAGCATTCTAATTTTTGGTGCTTTACGCTGGTTACTGGATGTTTATCTAGACGTTCTACCTTTAAAAGAAAGCTACTGGGATTTTGGTATTCCTTTTCTTTTATCTATTTTAGTCGTTAGTATTTGGATATGGCCGAGGTACGAGCTTCTGACTTTAAAGTGGGTTCAGCGTAGTAGTTCAGGCTACTTTTTTATAACGATGGTTTTAGCATTAGTGATACCGCTTGTTCTCAGCCAAAACTATTTGTCTAAAGCTGCGTACGAGGTTATTGAAGTAAACAACCTGAATGATGTTCGTAACTATCCAAAACAAAAGTATTTCAAGGTGGATAATTTTAAACCACTAAAATCAGAGCAGGTTTCTTATATAGAGACACAAGTAGTCAGTGGACGGTATTTTGACTCGACATTGCATGTTTATTATTACATTGCGACGCCATTTGGGGCCGCTGATAATATTTGGCTAGGTTCTAGTTACCATACAAGCTACGATAATCGTGAAGACCAAAGTATTAAAGACCGTCAATACTCAGCATTTATTAATGACTCTCGCCACAAATATCAAGCCAAAGACCTCTCTACTATCAGCTACTTTAAGAAACTTAAATCGTCAAATCAGAGAAGTGGCTACTTACATACGATTTCGACAGTTGATAAGCAGTCTAATTTAACACCCTTGATATTGGTACCTGAATCAGGATTGTTTGTTGACAGTTTAGAGCGAGATTTCGTCTGGGGGTTTGGCTCATTTGTTATTGGTATGGGAGTGTGCTTACTACTCATTCTGGCAGCAGATATTGATAATCAAGAAAAGAAAGGCACGCGAAAACACATACAAAAACAAAAGCATGTAAAAAAACGAGATCCAGTGAAGGATGTGTCAAAAAGTCTAGTAGCTTTGTTTAGAAGTAATAAAAAACAACCTGCAACGTTAGTGTTAATGCTGACTTGTATAGGCGCATTTATCCTGACCGTATTCATGGGTATGGATATCATTGATCCCTTGTCTAGGCAGGTAGATAAGGTAGGCGGATTGAGCACAGACGCGCTGCAAGCTGGTAAATATTGGCGGGTAGTGACATCGCTTTTTGTACATGCAGGGATTATGCATTTGGTAATGAGTCTAGGGATGCTTTTTGCTGCTGGCTATATTTTGGAAAAAGTATTAGGTCCTGTACGTTTTATGATTGCCTTTTTTATATGTGGAATCTTTTCCAATATTTTAGGTGTTCTCTATTATGATATGGACATGGTAGGTGCTTGGAGCGCTATATTTGGCTTGTTTGGTATAGCGATAATACTGATTACTTATAAGATTTTTAACAAAAAGCATAGAGAGCTATATGGTGCTACCGTGGCTGTCATACTGATTATTACTTTAAACAGTATGTTTTTTGCTTTCATAAACACGCTCAGTTATATGGTGTATTATCTTTTAACCTTATGTTTTGGTATTGTTCTTGGTTTGGTCATGGTAATGACTCAAAAACAGCCTTTATTAAGGAATGCTAGACGCCATAATATATAGTTATTGGCTACTCATAATCAAAAACCTATGCTAAGCAGTATAAATCAAGCGTGATGAATTGTTATTAATCATTATTAGAGACTATCTCCATTGACGCACTCAGCAAACTATGACTAAATGAGTGTAAGGCTAATAATGATAATATCAATGATAAAACTAACATAGCCTTTAACAATAAAGTCAGCCGTACAAGGAGTGTACTATGTCCACCATGATTACTGATCGTACCTACCGTATTGACCGTGAAAATACCCAAGCAATGATAATTGACGTCCAAGAACGTCTGACCCCGCATATCTATGACCATGAAAATATTATCAAAAAAATAACGACTTTGATCAAAGGTTTGCAAGCGCTTGATATTCCAATTATGCTCAACGAGCAGTATAAAAAGGGCTTAGGCGAAACCTTGCCCGAAATTCGTGAGTTGTTAGAAGGCGATAATGCCAAAGGCTTTGAAAAAGTTACTTTTAGCGCCTGCGACAATGACGATTCATGGAATCACCTTGCTCAGCAAAATCGCAGTATTGTTTTACTGTTCGGCGTTGAAACTCATGTTTGTGTCTTACAAACCGCGCTTGATTTGCTAGATAATGGTATGCAGCCGGTCATTATTGGTGATGCGGTTGGTTCGCGTTTTCCGTATGATAAAAAGCAAGCCATTCGCCGTATTCGCCGTGCCGGTGGTGTCATTACCACGGTTGAAACTATTCTGTTTGAGCTATGCCGAAGTAGTAAAGACCCTGCGTTCAAAACCATTAGCAACTTGATTAAATAGTTGTTTTTTGCTCGATTTAGAACAGATAGCGCTTACTAAAATAAGCGCTATTTTCTTTTTATAGTAACGCCAGTTAATTACAGGCTAGCATCCTCTTTTATAACACTCATAAAATGTATAATAACCGCTGGTGCTTAAAGATAAGATAAAGCGCTATACATTCGTAGAAAAGTTAAGAGAAAATTTATGTCATCAACCAATTCCATCTTATTAACCAACCCAACGCTTGCCTCAAACATTGATATAGATAATGTCACTCATTTTTTACTAGAGTTAGATGCCCTTAAACGAGTTAACAGGCGCAGTTACGTGACAGGTACGACTCGTTTGGAAAACTCCGCTGAGCACTCATGGCATTTAGCGATGGCATGTTGGTCAATCGCTGAGTTGTTCGAGTTGGATGTTAATCATGAGAAATTGCTAAAGCTGGCACTGGTACACGATTTGGGTGAAATCGATGCAGGCGATACTTTTTTATATGCTGATACACGCAGTGATGCGCACGTTGAAGAGCGTGCAGGCATTGCGCGCTTACAAGCTGAGCGCGGTAATGGTATTAAAGGTTTAAATGAGATTTGGGAAGAGCAGGAAACTGGCAGCAGCAAAGAAACTCAGTTGCTGAAAGTAGTTGATCGCTTATTGCCGTTTTTACTCAATCTAAATACGAATGGCAAAACGTGGACTGATTCTAACGTTACGCGCTCGCAAGTGAGCGGGGCGCATGCCTTTATTAAAGACAGCTTTCCGAGTATTTATGATTGGCAGGTACGACAGATTGAATTTGCGACGGCGCAGGGCTGGTTGATTGATGCTTAAATGGATAAGAGATGATTTGATCGTTTAAGTGTTTTACAGCCCGTCATGATTTTCAAATGCTAGATTTTCAAGTGCTAGAGCATTTATAGTTAAATTAATAACAAAGAGATCGACACATGAGAGTATCTGATACTTATAAAACCTTCGCTAAATCGCTAGCCTTTATCAGCCTGCTAGGATTGGCGCAAATGGCTCAAGCTATTGCCCCTATCAGCGATGGCAGTAAATTGGCACACGATGCCAAAAAACAAATCGGCATTACCACCAGCTATGATCCTACTTATCGTAAGCTGGATTTTCCACGCGGTGATGTACCGATAAATACCGGCGTCTGTACCGATGTTATCGTACGCGCGTATCGCTTGCAAAATATAGATCTACAGCAATTGCTCAACTATGATATGAAATCCAACTGGTCAAGCTATCCAAAAACTTGGGGACTTAAATCAACCGATAAAAATATCGACCATCGCCGTGTACCCAATCTTGAAGTGTTTTTTGCGCGTCACGGACAGACGTTATCAATCACTGACAAATCCAGCTTTCAGGCAGGAGATGTGGTGACATGGCGACTACCGAACGGCAATTTACCGCATACAGGTATCGTATCAGACAAAACAGCGGCTGATGGCACACCGCTGATTATTCATAATATCGGACGCGGTACGCAAGAAGAGAATATTTTGTTTGCCTATCCTATTAATAAACATTTTCGTTATTAATTTTAAAACAAGGTTAGAGAGACTATTTGTTAGTATTCATGCCAGCATTGGTGGTTTGTTGTACAATTTCTTCTACCCGTAAAAAATCCGTATGCCGCACGTCTTTGCCGCTGGTACAAAAAATGACCAGCTCAGCAATATTTCGAGCATGGTCGCCCACACGCTCGAGTGCGCGCAATACCCATAGTATATTAATTACTTTAGACACATGACGACTGTCTTCCATAATATAGGTCATCAAGGAGCGAGTGGCAGACTGATACTCTTCATTAACAGACACATCGCTTTGCAATACCGAAAATGCCTGCTGAGGATTCATCCATAAGAAGGCATCAAGCGCATCAAGCAGCATTAAACGCACCTGATTGGATAAATGCTGAACCTCTGAATAGCCTCTTGGTGAAGCACCATCTTCAATCAATTGGCATGCCATACGCGCTATCTTTTCTGCTTCATCACCCACACGCTCAAAGTCAACAATGCCTTTGCTAATGGCCATGACTAAGCGCAAATCATTCGCTGCTGGCTGGCGCTTAGCAACCAATAAAATAATTTGCTCATCGATTTTAATTTCTAACTGATTGATTAGATCATCATCAGTAATCACTTTTTTCGCTGTTGCCTCATCTGCTGCTATCAATGCACGGGTCGCAACCATGACTTGCTCTGCTGCCATGCGCCCCATTTGCATAAACAACTCAATAACTTCATTTAAATCATTATCAAAACTCTTTGATAAATGCTTTTCAGTTACCAGCATGGTTACCTCCTTAATCGAATCGGTCTTAATCGTATTGGTATTGGTCATAAAGATATTGCCAAAATGATGATGGTTATGAAGGACCACTATAAATCATTGCTATAAATAACTGCTATAAATAACCGCTATAAACAACTTCTTTAAATAAAGAGCAACTTAGCCATAACGACCGGTAATATAATCTTCAGTCGCTTTTTGTGCTGGGTTGGTAAATATTTGATCTGTCTCACCCATCTCTACCATGTCACCCAAATACATATAAGCGGTGTAGTCGGAAATGCGCGCAGCCTGTTGCATATTGTGCGTTACGATAGCAATCGTATAGTCGTTTTTTAAATCCGTAATCAAATCTTCAATAGCGCCAGTGGAGATGGGATCAAGCGCTGAGGTCGGTTCATCTAATAACAGTACTTCAGGTTTCGTTGCCACCCCACGGGCGATACAAAGTCGTTGTTGTTGACCACCTGATAATGACAATCCTGAGGCTTTAAGTTTGTCTTTGACCTCGAGCCATAACGCCGCTTTTTTTAGTGCCCACTCGACACGCTCATCCATTTCTACTTTGCTCAGCTTCTCATATAGACGTACGCCAAATGCCACGTTGTCGTAGATGGACATGGGAAACGGCGTGGGCTTTTGAAATACCATACCCACCCGCGCACGCAGCAAATTGACATCCACGTCTTTAGCCAAAATGTTTTTGTTATCCAAGATGATTTGACCTTCGGCATGCATGTTAGGATACAAGTCGTACATACGGTTAAGCGTGCGTAGCAGTGTTGATTTACCGCAGCCTGATGGTCCAATAAACGCAGTTACATTTTTTTCTGGGATGTCGATATTGATGTTTTTTAACGCTTTAAAATCACCATAATAAAAATCCAAGTCCCGAATGGCAATCTTAGCAGGCGGCATATTGTCAGGCATATCTGCCATGGTTTGTTTGGTCAGATGAGCGCTATCTGGCTGCTTGTGCTGGCTATTAGTAGAGGTTGGCTGACCTAGTAAACGACCTTTGATACTGCCTTTATCTGTTTTCTGCTTAGCGGCTTTTCTTTCTAGTACATCAGTCATAATCGTATCCAGCTATTTTTAAATATCGTTAAAGGAGGAGTGGGTTATCAGCCGTACTGCTCACTATGGTTTTCAAAGTTTTCAGATAGTAAGTTATCTTGTATGATCTTTACCGCCTATAAAGCGCGCCGCAATATTCAATAGCAATACTGTCATAGTAATTAGTAGTGCCGCCGCCCAAGCCAGCGCATGCCAGTTGTCATAAGGACTCATGGCAAACTGATAAATAGTATTAGGTAAGTTTGCCATCGGTTGGCTCATATCGGTACTAAAGTACTGGTTATTTAACGCAGTAAATAGTAATGGCGCGGTCTCGCCCGTAATACGAGCAAACGCTAACAGCACACCTGTGGTCAAACCTGCTTTGGCGGCTTTAAGCGTGACCGTACTGACCAGCTTCCATTTCGGTGTGCCTAGTGCATAGGCAGCTTCACGCAGGGTATTAGGCACAAGATTTAGCATGTTCTCCGTCGTACGTACAACAATGGGAATCACAATCAGCGCTAATGCTAATGCACCTGCCCAGCCTGAAAAGCTTTGACCTTTGACCAGCAACGCATAAACAAACAGCCCAATAACGATAGATGGAGCAGACAGTAAAATATCATTTAAAAATCGGGTGACTTTACCTAACAGACTACCATGTGAAAATTCAGCCAAATATATGCCTGCCATCATGCCGATGGGTGCGCCAATGGCTAAACCTGAAAAAGCCAACATCACTGAACCAATAATGGCATTACGCAGACCACCCTCACCCATAGGTGGCGGTGTATCTGCTGTAAAGACAGGCATTTTTATTAAACCTTGAAAGCCTTCAACAAACAGCGTGATCAAAATCCAAACCAGCCAAAACAAACCAAATACGATCGCTGATAGAGCAAAACCAAGCCCCAATCTATTGATAAAACGGCGCTTGTTATATAAGCGCTTGTCATAGCGGTCTTCAAAGCTTAAAGCAGGCTGGCTAATCTGGGCAGTATGAGTATCGACTGTTGCTAAAGTCATCAGGCTTTTGTCCTTTTTGAATCAGATAACTGCTTTAAATATCACAAGCTATCTAGCAGCTACATGGTATTTAGGAGCTCACTATTATTAATTGCCAGCTTTTTGGTCAATACGCATGAGCATCAGCTTAGATATCGACAGCACGATAAAGGTAATCACAAAAAGAATTAAACCTAAGTGCAATAATGACGCTAAATGTAACTCACTTGAAGCTTCAGCGAATTCGTTGGCCAATGCCGATGTAATCGTAACGCCAGAAGTGAATAGACTTGGGCTGATGTTAAAGGCATTACCAATTAAAAAGGTCACTGCCATCGTCTCACCCAACGCTCGACCAAGCCCCAAAATCACCCCACCAACCACGCCCGCTTTGGTATAAGGCAAGATGATTTTGAACATCACCTCCCACGTGGTTGCGCCCATACCGTAAGCGGATTCCTTTAATAAATCAGGTACCACAGAGAAAACATCGCGCATGGTGGCGGCAATAAAAGGAATAATCATAATCGCCAGTATCAATGAAGCGGTAAACATACCAAGCCCCATGGGCGCGCCCGTAAATACTTTGCCAATAATAGGTAGGGGACCAATATTTTCAATAAACCAAGGCTGAATGTGATCGCCAAAAAATGGCGCAAACACAAACAATCCCCACATACCGTAGATAATAGAAGGGATACCCGCCAACAGTTCAATAGCAATACCCAAAGGCTTTTTCAAAAAATTGGGGCATAATTCTGTTAAGAAAATAGCAATCCCAAAGCTAACTGGAACGGCAATACAGATCGCGATAAACGAGGTGACAACCGTCCCATAAATGGGCGCGAGTGCACCGTATTGATCGTTCACCGTATCCCAGTTATTGCTGGTATAAAACCCTAGTCCAAACTCAGTGATACTTGGCCAAGCACCCACAATTAATGAGAGGAGAATGCCACCAAGCGACAGCAGCACCAAGATTGCAAAGGCTTTGGTCGCATTCACAAAAACGGCATCGTAGCGTTTTTGTTTTGCCAGTTGGGACCTTAAATCATTCATAAGTGTCTCAGCGTTGAATAGAATCAAGTCAAAATAGTAAAAGAGTCAATGAGGTTTTATCACAACAAACTTAAAAAAATCTTTAAATTTTCTGTGATAAAACCTCTCAAACCCATACCGGAGAATAGTGGTTTGAGAGGTTGGCTCGACAGTGATTATGCAATCACTAGAATAAACAGGTTACTGTGCAGGCTTATAGACAGGCTGACCGTTGCTATCAACGACTTCATTCCATTTTGCTTTAAATAAAGCAACGGCAGTATCAGAAAAAGGAACGTAATCAAGTGCGAGAGCATCATCGCCACCTTGAGCGTATGCCCAATCAAAGAATGCTAATACACCAGCGACTTGTTTGGCATCTTGTGGCTGCTTATGTACTAAGATGAAAGTGGCAGCGGCGATAGGCCATGCTTGAGCTGTTTCGGAGTTGGTAATGACTTTATAAAAACCTTCTTGCTGTGACCAATCGATGTCACCAGCAGCAGCAAAGGTTTTTGCAGAAGGCTGGACAAAGTTACCAGCTGCGTTTTTCAGGGCCACATGTGACATGCCGTTTTGCTTAGCGTAAGCATATTCAACATAACCGATAGAGTTTTTCATACGCGTCACGTAGCTTGAAACGCCCTCGTTACCTTTACCGCCCGCACCAGTTGCTGACGTTGGCCATTTCACTGTCTTATCGACGCCAACACTGTCATTCCAAGCGCTTGACACTTTTGCTAGATAGTCAGTGAAGTTAAAGGTCGTACCAGAACCGTCTGAGCGAAATACCGTGGTAATAGCCGCGTCAGGAAGGGTTAAGTCGGGGTTTATGGCAGCAATTGCAGGGTCGTTCCAGTTGCTGATTTTACCAAGATAGATGTCCGCTAACATTTCACCATTTAGCTTTAATTGACCCGGCTTAATACCATCAATATTAACGATAGGAACCACACCGCCGATAACGGTTGGGAATTGAATCAGACCGGCTTCGTTTAACTCGTCTGGCGTCATAGGGGCATCAGATGCGCCAAAATCAACCGTTTTCGCAACGATTTGTTTGATACCACCGGATGAGCCGATTGACTGATAGTTAACTTGTCCACCTGTTGCTTTGTTGTAGGCATCTGACCACTTAGCATAGATAGGCTGCGGAAAAGAAGCACCAGCCCCTGTAATATTCATCGATACATTTTCAGCTGAGCTAGCACTAGCGTTACTTGTAGAGTCACCGCTAGAGGCCGTAGTTGCTTGGGCTGCTGTGGCAGGCTCATTGCTTTCATTGCTATCGGGTGTTTGACTGCAGGCGGCTAAGGTAAAAGCACCAGCGACTGCTACAGCTATTAATGAATGACGCATTATTTCTCCTAAAATTAATCAATTTTGAGTATCAAGCATTTATAAATAACAATGACAATAGTTTTCTGGGGTTTTCTGGGGTTTGCTGAAATGATGCTCTGCGGTTAATAAGGAGAGTGTGCCAAATGAATATGACAGTTTGATGACATAAAGCCTTACTAGCAAAAAAGAATAGCGGCTTACAAAACAAGGCGTTTATAGATAGGGAGGTAGAGAAGGGGTTAAGCGATTATTTTTATCGAGATTCTGTTATACAAGGCAAATAAAAAAGCATAGTCAGTAATGTTATTACTGACTATGCTTTTTTATCAATGCTACTCGTTAAAAACGTTTGTTACTTAGATAAATGGGACTAAATTTTAGCGCTACCTAGTAACTGACCCATTTGTACCGTTGAGCCATGCTTCATAGTATTTTGCCAATCAGTGTTTGCTGCTTTTGGCAGTACCACAATCGCGGTCGAGCCTAAATAAAAACGTCCAAGCTCATCGCCTTTCTTAAAGCTCATATCATGATCCGCTTCTTGAATGTCATCGGTGCGGCTAATTTTACCCGTCGCAACCGTTTCGATCCCAGCGACAATCATCGCACCGACCATGATAACAGCCGCTTTACCATAGGCGGTATCAAACAGACAGACTAGGCGCTCGTTGCGAGCAAACAAATCAGGTACATTTGCTGCCGTTGTATTATTGACTGAAAATAGAGTGCCAGGTACATAACGGGTTGTGGTTAAGGTACCATCAAATGGCATATGGACGCGGTGATAATTACTTGGGGCAAGGTAGACAGTGGCAAAGCTACCATCAGCAAAATAATCGCCGTCGGCGCTGTTAGCCAATAGCTGCCCGATATCATAGTCGCGACCTTTGGCTTGCAGAAGCTTATGGTCATTGATTTGCCCAAGCTGAGATATCATCCCATCAGCAGGACTGACGATACCATTGATGGTAGTATCGATAGCGCGCGCATCGTCTTGTAGCTCACGGGTAAAAAAATCATTAAAGCTCTCATAAGCGTTTAAACTTTGACGCTCATATTCATCTAAGCTAACATCATAAGCTTTGGCAAAGCTACGAATGAAAGCGCGTTTGACCCAAGGATGGCGGCTGGCGGCTAAGCGTCCAGCCACTTTGCTGATTTTTTGTTGGGGTACAAACTGTTGTAAGGTAGTAAATACATTCATAATAGATGACCAAAGTAGTGATTAAAAAAGTAGTGATGAAAATAAAAAAGCAATTATTAAAATAAAAAATGGTGCTAGAAAATAATAGACAGTGACACTTATAGATAGTGATATTAATAGATAGTAACATTCATAAATAAATACATTTTATCATGGTCGGCAGCTGACTGTATGACCATAATCGTTAAAGGAAGTAAGTAATGAGAGCACTTATCCAGCGGGTAAATCATGCCAGCGTCAGCGTTGATGACTGCTGCGTTGGCTCTATTCAGCATGGGGTATTGGCATATATTGGTTTGGGTCACGATGATAATCTACAAAGTGCGCAGCGCTTAGTCGATAAAATCCTCACTTATCGTATCTTTGAAAATGATGACGATCCGGCTAAAACCGGTAAACTGGATAAAAATGTCCAACAAGTGGCTGGCGGGTTATTATTGGTATCACAATTTACCTTGATGGCAAAAACGGATAAAGGTCGTCGCCCTGATTTTGGCGGCGCGATGGCACCTGATGCGGCACAGGTATTATTTGCACAACTGGTTACTTATGCAAAGACTCAGTATCCCGCTATTGCAACGGGTCAGTTTGGCGCTAATATGCAAGTTACGAGCGTCAATGATGGACCGCTAAACTTTTTATTAGAAGTAAGTTGAGCGATTAGACTTGATGCCAAATATTAAAATTTTAAAAGTAAATGTCATCAAGCTGTCATAATTAATTCGTTTAATAGGAAGAAGCTAGCGCGTGCGTTTATCGCCTTTTGATAGGCTAGATTTTGTCCTCTAACACTGAGAATGCCGTATGTATAATGAGCAAATTTTGATTGTTGAAGATGAACCTGCGATTCGTGAGATGCTCGTCATGACGCTAGAGATGGCTGGATTTGAGAGTTTACAGGCAGCTGACGTCTCAGAGGCGCATCAGCAAGTGGTGGATCACAGACCGGCGCTGATTTTATTGGATTGGATGCTGCCCGGAGATAAAAGTGGTATCGATTTTTGCCGTATGCTTAAAAATGATGCGCTGCTCGCTGAGATACCAGTCATTATGTTGACTGCCAAAAGTGAAGAAGACAGTAAGGTTCATGGCCTTGATGCTGGCGCTGATGACTATATGACCAAGCCTTTTTCTACCCGTGAATTAATCTCAAGAATCAAAGCGGTATTGCGTCGTAGTAGTGCGCTCAGTAGCGATAAGCCTATCGAAATAGGAAAGCTAAGCCTAGACCCCAAAAGCCAGCGTTTCATGGTTGATGATAAAATTATCGATATGGGTCCGACAGAATATCGCTTATTGGCATTTTTTATGAGTCATCCAGAGCGTGCTTATACGCGAGCACAGTTGCTAGATCAAGTATGGGGCGGCAATGTTTATATTGAAGATAGAACCATTGATGTACATATTCGGCGTTTACGAAAATTACTACACCCTTATGATTGTAATACGTTGATCCAAACGGTACGCGGTACGGGTTATCGATTTTCTAGTCTGGTTGAATCCATCTAATTCACTATAAAAGTGCCATCTAATAGAAAATGGAATAACAATAGAAGCTGACCTAATGCAGCTAATAGTAGTAAATCTAATTGATGAGAATGATAATGCCGACCGAAAATAATCAACAAGGCAAATTAGAGCCAATCTCCCAGCACAATACAACCGATCAGCTGAAAAAAATTAGAAGCGCTCTACTAGCATTACGAGATGCAGTAATTTTGCTCAATGACGATGATGGTCTAGAGTGGTGGAATCAGGCGGCAGAAGATTTATTGTTATTGCAAGCAGCTGATAAGGGCAAGCACATCTTTGATTTTATTAGGGTGCCTGAGTTTCGTCAATATTATCAAGCGGCCACGACGCCTAATGATGGCGATGGCGTTCATGATGGTGTGCATATGGTGTCGTGGCGAGATCCTAATCGCTATTTAAAGTGTGAGCTCACGCCTTTTGGTGACGAAAAGCTACTGATTATTTATGATGTGACGCGCTTGCATAACTTGGAAGAAATGCGCCGCGACTTTGTGGCGAATGTCTCGCACGAGTTACGTACACCATTGACCGTGATGATGGGTTATCTAGAGAATTTCTCAGATCAGCCAGATATGCCAGCGCATTGGCGACGTGGTTTTGAGTTGATGAGCCAGCAGACGGCTCGTATGAATAGAGTGGTGAATGACTTATTGTTGTTATCTCGAATTGAAATCGAAGAGACGCACGAGCTCAATTATATCGATATGACCAAGCTGCTTACGCATGTTTATGATGATGCGCAAGCCTATAATCAAGAATATGGCCATACCATTCACTTGCAGATAGATACTTATGACGGGCTACAAGGCTCAGAGATGTACCTAAATAGTGCGTTATCCAATCTGGTGATTAATGCCGTTAAATACACCCCAAAGGGCGGCAATATAGCTATTAGCTGGACCAAGACAGCAGAAGGCTGCCGGTTTGCCGTCGAAGATAATGGGATTGGTATTGCCCCTGAGCACATCGCGCGTTTGACTGAGCGCTTTTATCGTATCGATAAAGGTCGTAGCCGTGCCACAGGCGGTACGGGACTGGGACTAGCGATTGTAAAACACGTCTTATATCAGCATGAGGCCAACTTGCAAATTGAGTCAGTAGAAGGGGTAGGCTCAACCTTTAGCATGGTGTTTCCAGCTGCTCATGTGCGATCTGCATCGATAAGTTGACGACAAAACGGCCTTCTTGATAGGTATAAATAGTGCGTTTCAAATCTAGTAAAGATGCCTAATTGGTCGTTAATTTTTGCGTTGTTTAGGACACAGTTCTGATAAATCAACACGACCTAATTTTGATTGATAAATTTTTCAAATAGCCTAATTTTTTTGTAAAAGTGGGTAAGGGTTTACCGCGCTGCCATTAATATAAATCCCATAATGCACATGCGGCGGCGTGCCTTTGGCGTTGCCACTATCACCAACATAACCGATGATATCGCCTGCATTGACCCAGTCATTGGGAGAGATGTCAGCATAGTCTTCTAAATGCGCATAATAATGTCCTGCACCGCCGGGTCCCACGACCACCACTACACGCCCACCCAATCTATCGTCTCCAACCTTGCTGACGATACCTTGTGTCGTTGCTTGTATCGGCGTACCTCGATCTGCAAAAATATCAATCCCCTCATGGGAGCGTCCTTGGCTACGCGCAGCGCCCCAAGTATCCGTCAGATGCTGCTTTGGCAGCGGACTGGGCAGGCTGTTTTCGGTCGGCGGTTCTTGTTGTAACAGACTTAGCTGCTGCCATTTTGCCAGCACAAATGACTGTGTTTGTTGGCTGATACTTGGTACGAGTTTATCGAATACAAATAACAGCGCTAATAGCACAGCAGCCTTAATCAGCACCTTTAGCATACGGCTTAACAATGTTGGTTGTGCTGGTCGTGGTGGTTGGTTTTCTTCATTTGGTCGCATCGACGTCTCTTAAACTTATTGTGTTGTTTTAACTAATATTATATTGATCTTGTCCTTTAACGTTTGTATAGCATTGTTATATCTGGTTTTTATCCCCATAAATATAAATACAGTAACTATAACTATAACCCCTCTAATAGAACGCTTCTTTTAGACTATTAAGGCGGGTATTGATGGCCAATTTTTTATGAATGACTTTCTATGATTGATTTTTTATGATAAATCTTAATACTGCACTTATTATCGATACCGAAACCGATCAAGGTCGTGACCCACGACCTATTCAAGTGGCAACGATTAACGTAGCTACTGGCTTTGAGTGGATGAAATACTTTAATAGTGGACGCTCAATATCATCAGTCGTGATTAGAATTCATGGTATCACTGATGATGATGTGGCTGGGCTTGAACGTTTTGAATTGGAAGAATTTGAATTACCGGAATATTTAATTGGTCACAACGTACGTTTTGATTGGCGTGTTATTGGCAGTCCATCGGCCAAGCTGATTTGTACTGTTAGGCTGGCGCGCGTTGCCTTTCCAGAATGGAGCGCTTATGGTCAGTCTAAGTGTATTGAGCAGTTATTGGGCAAGGGTGAGGCGAGTAGGATGACGATTGCGGCTCATGACGCGTTAGGTGATGCGCGCATGTGTTATTTGCTCTATCAGGCTTGTTGCGAGCGTTTAGAGATTGCGCCGACTGATTTTGTGGCTGCCCATGCTATCGCCAACAAAGCCAATCCTGTGAGTAAAATGCCCTTTGGTAAACATAAAGGACAGCTGATTAGAGAAGTGCCCATCAGCTATGTTAAATGGATGCTCGGTAACATCCATAATATGCAGCCGTCACTTTATTCTGCATTGACTAAGCGTATCAAGGCAGAAGCGGAGGCGGTAAACTCGACAGATTAAATAGCTTGATTTGGCGTTAAATAGAATATTGAATCTATTGCTGTTTGTTCAACCAATCAACGGCCATTTGCCACAACTCAGGTGCTTTGACATTGGTTCTACGACTAAAATAACGCATATGACCGATACTTTTTAGGCCAAAGTCTGTAGGGGCAAAAAAGCGCTTTTCTACCGGCATCTGCGTAAAGACGCGAATCATATCATCCATATTTTTGCTGTTGGCAATTTCATCATCGCTAAAACCTAGCCACAATGCTTGGATGTCAATCTCATCATAAAAATGGCGATGTATGCTTTTGCCAAACGCCGTCTTGATATAACCTGCGCCATTACACCACTCGCGCCATTGACGAGCAACGCCACGTGGTAGCGGTTCGCCCATGCCGATTTTATCCGAAGGCGTATAACCTAATGCCAAGTTCGTGAGTGGAATAAAAGCATCCATAAAACCCATTGCCTTGAGCTTATAAGGCATATCCATGTTTTTAATACGACCTGATGAGCAGGCAACATTAAATACTGAGGCGATAGCTTTATAATTGGGCATCAAACCAATCAGCTGACCACCCGCGCTATGACCGATTAAGTGGTAAGTGGCATTGGTAAACTCGTCCTGCAAAGCATCGAGGACGGCTGGCATGTCATGACGGCCCCAGCTGATTAAAGAAGCATCACATTTTGCCAAATCGCATGAAAGCGACTCACCGATACCTTCATTATCAAAAGTCAGTACACCAAAGCCACGCTCTGCCAAATAAGTGGCAAAATTATGATAAAACTGACGTTTGATACCTGTTGCTGGCGCTATCATCAGCGCTATTTTTACTTCATTTTCAGGGCGATATACGGTCGCCGCCAATGCTTGATTGCGATCAGTCATTATGCTTAATGAGTAAATGTCTATTTGAGTATTGGTAGAGGTGCTTTCCATGGTTGAACCTTAATATATTTTTGTCGTTCTTATGAGCGAGTTTTATTGATACATAAAAAGTGTTAATTTGCCATAAGCTGCCAATGTGTAGCCTTAAAAATGTAGTAATTGCGTAGTGATAAATCGTTGCTACCGCGTGATAGCATTGCTTATGTTAAAATAAATCTCAGTAGGGAAGGCGTTCAAATATGACTTCTAAGTTCTATTGCAGTTTATCTTGCATGATATTATCCATAAAGACTCGACTGAATCTTTAATTAAAATATTCAATACGTACGAATAAAGATGCTTTAATAAACAAGTTCTCAATAAAAACAATCGATGTGAAAATTAAGGAAGCTATATGCAAATGAAAATTAACAATAACACTTATGAAGTTATTACTAGCCAAGATATTACTCATATTGAAAAAGCAGTGGATAAATCAATGCTTACCATGCCATTAGTAGCGGTGTACTGCGGTTCACGCTTGGGCAATAATGAAGTATATGAGCAGGCAGCACGCGAGCTTGGTAGTGCTTTGGCAGACAACGGTATGGGTCTGGTTTATGGCGGTGCGAGTATCGGTTTGATGGGTGCGGTCGCGGACGAGGTTATTCGAGGCGGTGCACAAGCAGTCGGTGTGATTCCAACTTTTATGCTAAAGCATGAGATTGCCCATGAGCAGCTAACTCGCCTACATTTGACCGACACTATGCACACGCGTAAGACAGTGATGGCAGAATATGCTGATGCCTTTATCACCTTGCCGGGCGGGCTTGGAACATTAGAAGAAATTATGGAAATTGCTACATGGCGCCAGTTGTATCAGCATGAAAAACCGATGATTATTCTTAATATCAATGGTTTTTATGATCGTATGATTGAGCATTTAAAATATACCGCTGAACAAGGTTTTATGAAGCGAGAAGATCTTGAGCGTTTGGTGGTTTGTAATACGATTAATGATGCCATTGACCTGCTAAAAACACTGGTAAAAATAGATGACGCTGTCAACACTGAAAAAATGGTTGGCAACTAAAGGCTAGCGTAAGGGGTATTTATGACAGTATCCTGAAAGAAAATAGCTTTATATAAAAAAGGAGAGAATGACTCATGATTAGTCATTCTCTCCTTTTTTTTGATTGGTTTTTAGAACAGCTCCTGACTAATGCTATTGCTAAAAAGCTATTAGTCACTGGTAAGTTATTGCATTTCAGTGACGTTTAAATCATCTAAAGTCATCTCGCAAATACCGTGATTCACGCCCGCCATCGCCAGCGGAAAACCGCGTTCTTCAGCCAAGGTACAGGCAAGTGTATCAATAGTTATACTATCGTTGTGCGCTAGATACGCCCACTTATGAGCATAACGATTCCGATTTGCTTGCGTATCATAATCAAGCAAACCAAGCTCCGTCAACTCATCGACAATTTGATCCGCCGCTATCAAAGTCGATGACGCTTTGACATTTTCAGCGCGCGCATAGCGTATATTAGAATATAGACTCACATCGGCGACTCGTAAGGTATCATCTTCACCGGGAATTTGTTGCCCACCATATAAGGCATTACCAACGCTACGCGCACTATGGAAGGTTGGTACAAACTCAGCCACATAATCAATGGCTTGCTGGCTACGCGCTTGTAGAGGCGCTTTATCCCAGCCATCTTCGATATAGTGTACATATTGTTGTGGCAATTTAGGTTGGGCGCTGTCTTTACTGGAAGCGACCAATCCATCATCGAACAGCGTGATAAATTTACTCATCCCATGTATCTGAAAATAGCCACCCGGATAAGGGGTTAGCTGCGCCATACCTTCTGGTGTACCGCGATTGCCATAGACGATAATCTCTGGTATCTGTCCGCCAGTGTCACCCCAGTGGGTAATATAAGAGGATTTAAACTCGACCATGCGTGTGACTTTTACGCCGACCATATCGTCGATCACACCAGTACGAAAGCCACAAGCATTGATTAAGTAATCCACTTCGATAGATTTAAATTCGCCATTAGATTCAGATTCACGTTCGGAACTGGCAGCTTGCTGATAATCAATACGCCACTTAGTAACATGATGGTCAGCGTTTGAGCAATTTTCACAATCGACAGGCATCACTTGCTTAACCTGAGTGTCAGTAAAGATATGGGCATGCTCATAACCTTCTAACGCCAATTGTGCAGAGGCAGCCAAGCGAAAAATATTCCAACCGTATTCTTGTACGACAATAAGTGGAAATTTGACTTTATTCAAATCCAGATATTTCGCGACCGGTATCATCCACTCGTCAACCGTATGTGGTACTGCAACTTGTTCACGCTCAGACAGCTCAATCAGCTGTTCATGATTATATAATTGATAATAATTTTCAGGTTCGCCCAGTACTTTGTTATTAGCATCTTCGGCGATAAGCTTGCGATAAGCATCGGTCAATATGTCGAGACGCGGCAGCAAATCTTGTGGCAAGCCTTCATCGCGAGTCGGAACGGCAAATACCGTTGGGCGTACATCGATGGTATAAGGATAAAGACGTAAAATATCGATGCATTGTTCGAGCAGCGCGACGCAGTCTTCGTCAGGAATTTCACGGTATAAATTGCCACCGGCATGCAAATGGCACATCGGTGGACCATCGATTAACGATTTGTTTTTTTCAAAAACATAAGTCTCAAGCCCTAACGCCGCAAGGCGGATAGCGATGGTTGCCCCTGCCGTACCACCACCGAGAATACCAACGCGTTTGGTGGAGTGCGCTTTATTTATCATAAAAGAGTGAGTCATTTTCGTGTTCATATCCTTAATAGCATTTGCATCAAGTGTCACTTAAAATGTTGATTAAAGTGGTACTTGGCATATTCATTAGGTGGCTTATGCATATTGATATGCGTGCAGAGCCAGACAAGTTCAACCGTCATATTAGGCCGCAATGGTCATATTTTCCATTGTGTAGTAATTCTTAATTTTCATAGCCTTATTGTACGAAAAACTACAAGTAATATGATGGCAAATACGTAAGTGGGTACATGAGTTTTGTCAACAAGCAACACCGCAATTTTCCAATATTTCAAACCTACAGTTTTCCAATATCTAAAAGTAGTCAGTGGAGCGGCTTATCAATTAAATTAAGTGTTTTAGTTTGCTTGTTTTGTAATCTTTATGAGCTTTTGTAAATTTATATATTGCTATAAACGACTACTGTTTTGGGTATGTTATATTAAAAGTGCTTCAAATCAGGTTTAAGTAGTCTTTTAAGCTGCCTTAAATCATAAGATGACAAGAAAATACCTAACAAAAACTTATTATGACCATAACAAGGAAGTTATATTATGAAACATATACTTATCTTATCTGTTCTTTCAGGAGCGTTAGCGCTTAGCGGTTGTTCGACTTTTAACAATATGTTTGGCAATGACGATTCTGGCATGCATGATGTGCAAGCTACCAATAAAAACACCGCGCCAGTCGCTAGCAAATACGGCATGTTAGTCGATGCTAGCAACCATATGACCTTGTATACCTTTGATAAAGACTCAATGAATAAATCAGAATGTGGCTCTGCGTGCTTGGTTGCTTGGCCAGCGTTTTTGGCACCTAGTAACGCAAAAGCTTCGGGACAGTTTGCCGCTTTTAAACGCGAAGATGGCAAATATCAGTGGGCAATGAATGGTAAGCCTTTATACTTCTATGCCAATGATACTAAGGTTGGCGACAAAGATGGCGACAATAAACTTGGTGTTTGGCATATTATTAAAACCGCCAGATAAAGTTTAACAATAACTTCATTTGTATAAAAAAAGCAGCCTTTTAATGGCTGCTTTTTTTAATGGTTTTTTTAATAGTCGATTATTTTTTAACAATAGCAATAGAGTACAGTTTTAGATATGACGCTTTTACTTTCAACAGATTATAAAGTTAATAGTAATCAGTCTGAGTTATTTTATAAGTTACTTTGCTTTATTTTTTGCAGTGGCTTTTTTCTCGACCAATTCACCATCGATTTGAATCGGTACTTCAGTTGTGATGCCACTTGCAAAAGCCGTCATGCCATAAGCAGCACGGTCAATGATACCGGTCGCGCGAAAACCAATAACAGGCTCTTTGGTCAGCGGACTATTGGCAATTTTGTTTAAAGTCACATCTAGGGTCAGCGGCTTGGTTTGACCTAGCATGGTAAAGTCGCCGGTGACTTTGGCTTGCTGTGGGTTTTTGAACGTGACACTGGTAGATTTAAAGGTCATGGTTGGATATTTTGCCACATTAAAAAACTCATCCTTTTTTAAATGAGCATCACGCGCATCCCAATTGGTATCGATGCTATCAGTTGCAATGCTAAAGTCCATACTGGCTTTATTAGGTGCTTTGATATCGTAATTGACCGCACCTTTGACATCATTAAAGTGACCCATGGTGGTCGAAAATCCTAAATGATTGACAGAAAATCCGACGCGAGTGTGCGAGTCATCTAACTGCCACTGAACTGGCAGCGCCGCACTTGCTAAAGTAGCTGCCGTAAGAGCGGATGTCATTAGTAAAGTTTTTACTGTTTTTATTAACAAAGAGGTTGCCATTTTATATTGTCCTTTAGGAAGTTTTTTATAAGTTACTATCATATGAATAGCTATCATATAAATCACGCTTATCACCGTAGTGTTTATTAGCATGACGCTTGTCATTTATAACGTATTCATCGTTGAAAGTCAGTAGGTTTATTAAAAATAACTTAACAACATTAGGTGAATACGGGTCATTAAGTAATCAATGATGATACTCAAGCGATATCTTTAGGCTCTGTTATTATTTAGTAATGTCACTTTAATATTATTATCCTAGCCCCGACGTGCTTGCATCAAACGCCAAAAACCGTTAAAATCCCTCTTTAATTTTCCCGCTGGGGAAAGGCTAAGAGAGCGGAAGTGTGGTATTGGGTGCTGGAATAAGCCAGTGATGCAGTTGCCAGACTGATAGATGTCCTTAGTGCCTCAGTTACGTATGCCCAGTCTGACGATTATTCTGATATGTCGTCAATCTACTTGTGTATACATCGGACATAGAGAGATTATTATGCGTAAAGATATCCATCCTAATTACCAAGAAGTTTTGTTCCATGATACTAACGCTGACGTGTTTTTCTTGACTCGTTCAACCGTTAAAACCAAAACCACTCGTGAATACGAAGGGTCAGAATATCCGTATTATCCACTTGATATTTCAAGTGCGTCGCATCCGTTCTATACGGGCGAGCAACGTAAAACTTCTACTGAAGGCCGTGTTGCTAGCTTTAACAAACGTTTCGGTGCTTTCGGTGGCCGTAAGAAAGCTGCTGATACTGACGCTGCAGAATAAGTCATACATATTGCGTGACATTATTTTGAGGATACATTGCCTCAAGCATGCACTGTTATAGTATCAAGAATATAAAAAAACCGCTGATAACTCAGCGGTTTTTTTTGGTTTTTTGAGATAGGTTTTAGATGGTTTTCAGCCATTAAACTCAGCGCTGGAAGGGTTCAGCAACTGTGTAATCAGCTCTGCTAACTGCTGTGCCCAATAGCCATACATCAGGCTACTTGGATGAAAACCGTCACTGGCGAACATCACTGCGATATCGATTGGCGTGCCATTAGAGTGCTCTGCTATCATTCTCTTAAAGTCAGTCGCCATGTAAGTGACACGGTCATGAGCAGCACAGACTTGCTGTAACATCTCATCAAGGATTGCCGCTTTAGCACCCACAAAGTTACTGAGTGGGGCAGGTATTGCAGGCATTTGAGCCATCGGTGGTAAACTTAAAAAAATCAATTCTCGCACGCCAAATTTACGCTGAGCGATAGCAATAATGTCTTCGATTTGCTGTTGCCATTTATCCACAGAAACACTCGTCGTTGTATCATTGACACCGACACTCAGCACCATCACATCAATAGGCTGGCTAGGAGCGGGAAGGACATAAAGCCTACGCAAGATATCAAAGCTGGTATGTCCGGTAGTCGCTTGCAAAGACCAGTTCAGCGCATCAAACTGCGTATGAATAGCGGGCTGCTGCTCCAAGATTGGCATCAGCTTGCCAGCGAGCGCCTCTTGCTGCGTCTCACTGCCAACACCAGCCGCCGCCGAATCACCAACGATCATTAGGTTTAAGGTTTGTTTGCTATCATTTTTTGACGTATTAATAGACTTGTTTAGTTGAATATGTCCGTGCCTTTCACCATTTGGCTCAAGGAGGCGAACAGTATCACGCTTGATTTTGCGACCTTGATAAAGATACACAGGCGCAAGTAGCACATCCTTTGCAACAGAGGTTATTTTATTCTGTATTTTTTTAGTCGCTACCATCCTGCACGCTCCCGAATAGTGGTTAAATTGTCTTCAACCAATAATTCGCCATCGATATAAACATCACGTAATAGGTTGTCTACATCAGTGGCTAAATCATCAGCTTTGATGGTTTTTAGCTGTCCGTTACTATCTTTAACCAAGGCTAAGCGCCCTTTTTTTGAGCGTTTTGAGCGGCTGGTTACGGGGTCTTTATAAATATCTTTCCATATACCATCGATAGAGACGGCACTGGCCTTCATCGCCCAGCTCATCGTATCGCGGTTGACTTGTTGCAGTAGTCCGCCACCCATACCGAAAGTAACATTGTCGGTACTAAAGCCTGCCTTCATTACTACCTCAATAATCTTAC
This sequence comes from Psychrobacter sp. DAB_AL62B, assembly GCF_028895345.1. NCBI lineage: Bacteria > Pseudomonadati > Pseudomonadota > Gammaproteobacteria > Moraxellales > Moraxellaceae > Psychrobacter > Psychrobacter sp. DAB_AL62B. Next base: position 26,918 of record NZ_SAXC01000010.1, on the reverse strand, counting down.
TTAAGCTTTGCGGACTGATACCATCGCCTTGGATAACGCGTACGTAGTCAGGCAGTACTTTGTAGCCTTTACTATTAATAGTCGTGCCAAATTTCACCGCCAAACGCTCTAAGGCTTCGCGAACGACTTTAGCAGGATCACCACTGTCTGGTCTGATAACCAAAGTGCCGCCCATATTTTTCACATCTTCTTTTAAGCTACCACCCCAAATATTATCAATGGCATTCCATAAGTCGTAGCTATCAGAAACCACAGAAAAACTTTTACCTGCACCGCTAAATTGTTCAATCATATTGGCAAAGGCGGCGGTCTCACCATCACGTCCCCATGCAGTCATGGTACTGTGTTCAGCAGCAGGAATAGAGAATGCAGGCATATCATTGCCCATACCATACCAACGGCTGGCAGCGACCAAAGCAGTCATGGAATCGGTACCTGCAAAATTGACCAAATGTGCCAAGCTGCCCAGTGCGACTGACTCTTGACTAGACGCACCGCGTGAGCCGAAATCATGTAAACGGAAAATAAGCGATTTAGTATTGTCCGCTGATTTTTCCAGCGCTTGGCGAATGATGCCTTTGCAGTAATGCGAGACACTAGCGACCGTTGATGGATACCAAATCGCCCGTAATAGCGCTGTTTCGATATAGCTTGGTAGCCAGTAAAACTCAGGATCGGTATTAATGATTTGGCAGACCACGTTGGACACCGGCACGATGCTGCCTTCAGGTATGGCTTCGATACGTAATGGCAAATAACCACCGTGTTTATCGACCAAACGCTCCCAGCCAGCACGATTAAAGGTCAAACCATGCGCTTGAATGACCATTTCGGCTTCATCGATATCTTGATGGGTAATTGGGGTGCTAAGGTATTCTTTGATAAAGGCTTGTAAGCCAAAAAATACCACGTCATAGTCGCCATGTCGCGCTTCGACATAGCTAGACATATATTCGCTGCCAGCTGGATATTGTACCCAGTGTGAGGTTTTATAGCTGTCGCTATTGAGAATTAAATTATTAAGATTACTAGTATACATCACAGAACTCCTCTGCTTTGAGATACCGCAATGGCTGCGGCGATTAGCCTCTGCCGTCTATCGGCTCGGGCGGAAAAATTGATAAAGTTAGATCAATGATTTTCAATGAAAACTAACGATTAAAAATTGAGTTGTACAATACCTTACAGTCCAACCATCTTCATAATAATCGCATAGTGATCTTCGAACATCATCTTAGAATCAAGCTCAGCAAGCGGCAGCCAAAAAGCTTGTGCGGCGTCGTCACCACCCTTAACTTTTGGTAAGCCTTTTGGGTCATTTTTAAGCTGAAAATAAAACGCTTGCGTGATGGTACGACCACGTGCTGAGCGATAGGGATCGTCAAAGGTATGTTGACTGTGGCGCGAGCCACGCAATACGGGTTCAGGAACTTTTAGGCGGGTCTCCTCGCGTAGCTCACGGATACAGGCATCAAACAGGGTCTCTTTTGGGTTAAGAAAGCCACCCGGCAATGCCCAAAGCCCGCGCCCCGGCATACTGCGCCGCTCTACCAAAAGAATGTGTCCGGACTGCACTACCAAGGCGTCGGCAGTCATGAATGTCGGTGGATAAGGGGCAGATTCCCATTGTTTTTTATACTTATCAATAAAGCCTGCTTCTTCATGAAGCTGCTGATATTCGGCTGTTTTTTTGAAATCGTTTAATATTTTTCGAGTCGATTCTGGGGTGCGCTCAGGAGTAGGTGTTGCGCCCATCAGATAGCTTTCACGAATAGGCGTTGCTGATAGATTATGATAACTAGGAACAGAAATGGATGCCCAGTGAGGGAATAGTGATAAGTAATAGGAGGAGTTATCTTTAGAATGCCCGATCAAACCGATATTGCTTTGCAAGTCACCGGTGACCGATCTTACTCCAGCCTGTACGTATTTTAGCCAGCGCGTGTCATTATATAGCGCATCATCGAGCGCCACGCAGTGAATACGTGCGGCCTCATCTTTAGAATAAGCGCCTTTAATCATTGCTGTGCGCTCAGCAACCGAAAACGGATTGCGTAAGCTGCGCGGTAGATTGGCCGAACCGATAAGTATGATTACATCATCTGCGCGCTTTAACGCCTCGTCAATAACGGCTTTATGGCCGCTATGGAACGGCTGAAAACGACCAATAAATACCAAATAGCGATAATGTTTGGCGTCTGTTTCATCTAAATTAATGGCGCTTTCTGCTTGGCTTTCTGCTGGATTTTCTATTAGGTCATATTCCGATAATCTACTCATAAACGCCAACTCCGTGCGATACATTGATCAATTACTATCAATTATTTATTTATTCAAAATTGTACAATGGCGCTAATACTGACACAGCATCTAACTTGCTGACAAGTACAAAGATGTTTTATAAGGGTTAATTGTCACTGAATCTTTGAGCTTGATAGAAAGAAGCTAATGTTAGCGGCTGTGCTTGTCAATCCAAGCGGCAACCGTTGGCCAAATCTCTTTGGCAGCATTACGGCTGGTCATGATACGGCTATGAGTATAATCATCCGAATCGCCATTACTAAGCGAATATTCGCGAAAGACGTTAGCAGGGTTGTTGAAGTCATTGAAAAGCAACTGACAACCACGCGTGGGGGAAATGAGCTTGTCTCCTTTGGCACTAATCGCATAAATAGGGGTAGTAATCTTTGGCATATGCTGTCGGTAATCAAAAAGCTCAGTATCAGCCATAACTGTTTGCGCTGTACTTTTATGAGAGGTGTGTTTATTGTTACCACTTTCATTGTTGCTTTCATTATCGCTTTCGTTAATGTCACTTTGTTTGATAAAAAAGCTACTGTTAAAATTTCGATGCAAATTCCAGTCATACCATTGCTTCATCGTATGGTAGCTTTCGTTAATTGGTCCCATATTGAGCTTTTTGGCAGGGATGTAGCCAAATAGTCGGGTAAAAATTTTGGCTGTGAGGATTCTAGCGTAGCTGATGGGGTTCAATGCAGCGCCATAGGCTTGGCAGGCAAACATGCTGATGCTATTTATTTTATCGATATAAAGTGGATTTTGGATCAGAAACATGGTCAATCCAATGCCGCCGCCGCTATGGGTGACGCAGTGCAAGTTATCCAGTTTTAACTCATCAAAAAAATACCGAAAGGTGGCGTCGAAATCATAAGTTGCGATGGTCTCAAAATTAAACTTATCTTTTGGTATTTCGCTCGCGCCATGACCACGCCATTCCATGATATAGCAACGATGTCCAAGAGCTGCCAAGTATTCAGCGATTCTTAGACAGGTTTTTTTATCTGAAAATGTACCATGTGTTAAAAATATGTTTTGTGCTTTATGAGCAGAAAGATTAGATACATTATGGCGTTTTTCGCTATCGAAAATCTCCCAAATAGCGATTTGCATATGATCCTTAGTGGTCACTAGTTTTAGATTTTCTGTCAACATAAAGGTGTCTCTTTAAAGTCAGCGCATTCTCATGAGAAGATGCTGTAAGTGTTCAGTAGGTTATAGCATAACTTATTTATTTCCCATGTGAGTTTTATCATAAGCATCCTAATCACAAGCATAAAAAAACTGCCAATAGTCATTCAACCATGGGCAGTTTTTTTATATCTATCGAACCAAAAACTAGCTTTCTTTACTAAACTCATTGAATGACGCGACAGCTTCAGCGGCATACATCATTGAAGGACCACCACCCATATAGATACACATACCCAATGTTTCAGCGACCTCCTCTTCAGATGCGCCAAGCTGTACTAAAGCTTTGGTATGGAAACCGATACAGGCATCACAGCGCGCGCCAACTGCCAATGCTAAGGCAATAAGCTCTTTGGTTTTTTTGTCCAGAACGCCATCAGCCGTTGCCGCTGCACCAAGTTGCGAGAACGCTTTAGTGGTTTCAGGGATATGCTTATGTAGTTTTGCTAAGTTGGTTGAAACGTGTTTAGTGATGTCTTTAAATGATTTGCTCATGGGATGCTCCCTGTTAAGCGAGATTAATTAGTACACTAATAAATATAAGTTTGACAGTTTTCAAATTGTTATATTTAATTATAATATATAAAATTATATATTAAATCAAGCTACTGACTGAATTTACTTAACTGAAGACTGAACTGATGCGTTCATCGCGGTGTTATTTTTGAAGCTAAAGCATCTGACACGCCAAACGAGTAGGGACAAAAGGCGTTTATAAAAGATATTTTTTATAAACTTGATAAGTAGGTTTTGGGTCTTTATATAGAATGAAGAGCAAAAAGATATAGTGGCTTATTTTCTGACATTTTTTTATGTTTCTTCAATACTTTTCGATAGCAGTTTTAACCGTTCAAACGCACTATTTAAAGGGCGTTATTTAAAAGTTACTATCTAAAAGCTACTATTACCTTGGTCTCAATGTCTTTATGTTAGGTAGCAGAGCAGTCATTAGAGAAGTCAATAACCAGTATTTGTCGGAGTCAGTGCTAATTCACACTGGCACAGTCGGAATAGTCGACCAAGTGCGCTATAATGAGTAGTATCAATAGACAACCATCACCGTCAGACAAATAAAATGATAAGCCAAAATGATGGACGACTCCATATAACTCCACCTCACATTACATTTGACGACACAGTAGACGTGACCAATATAACGCTTGTGTCATAACACATAGGAAGCATTATGAGTGAACACAATTCAACTGATACTCAAGTAGACCCTGCTGCCGATTACGAGTCAGCGTTAGATACTGAGCAAGCTGAGACCAAAAGTAACATCACCATCACTGAGGCCGCCCAAGGTTATTTGGCGGATTTACTATCTAAGCAAGATACCGATGGTATCGGTGTACGTATCTTTGTTGAGCATCCAGGGACACCGCGTGCTGAGTGTTGTATGGCTTATAATCAGCCGGGCGAAGAAGACAGTGCTGATTTAAAATTTAGCTACGATAATTTTTCTGCTTTTATTGAAGCGGCGTCAGTGCCTTATCTAGAGGATGCCGTCATTGATTATAATAAAGACCGTTTTGGTGGTCAGCTGACCTTCCGTGCGCCAAACTCTAAAGTGCCAAAAGTGGGTTCGGATGCCAGTGTTGAAGAACGCATCAACTATGTATTGCAGTCTGAGATTAATCCAAGCTTAGCCGCGCATGGTGGCGACGTGCAATTGCTTGAATTGATTGAAGAAGAAGGTATTGGTCTGACCGCTGTATTGAAATTCGGTGGCGGTTGCCAAGGCTGTTCGGCGGTTGATATGACGTTGCGCCAAGGTGTCGAAGTACAGTTGAAACAGCAAATACCAGAGCTGACTCAAGTAATTGATGAGACTGACCATACACGTACTGAAAATGCTTATTATAAATAACAGTTAAATAACCGCTAAATAAAAAATGCAGATGGCTCTTAACTGTCTCATTAGTTTGGTTGCTTATGAATATTAGTTATTAAGCGATGATAAATTTGCTGTTTTATTCATATAGAAGCTGAGTTATGATTAACTCAGCTTTTTTTATGTATCAGTTTTTGTAGCGACGCTAAAAGTGCACTTTTTATAGCAGCTTATAGCAATGTTTTGCTAGTAATATTGTAGATAAGCGATATTGTTGATAAATAACTTTTTAACTTATATTTAGGAGCACATGATGAGTGACGAACAATCAGTTAGCCAACCACAACACCAGCAACGTCTTGAAACGCTGGCTATTCATGCCGGATATAGCGTTGAACCGACGACTAAAGCGGTTGCCGTGCCCATTTATCATACCAGCTCGTATGCGTTTGATAATACGCAGCACGGTGCAGATTTATTTGACCTAAAGGTTGCAGGCAATATTTATACCCGTATCATGAACCCGACCAATACGGTATTAGAAGAACGTGTTGCGGCGCTCGAGGGCGGTATGGGTGCGCTTGCGGTTGCGTCAGGGATGGCTGCTATCACTTATGCCATTCAAACTATCTGTGAAGCCGGTGATAATATCGTTGCGGTATCGACTTTGTATGGCGGCACTTATAATTTGTTTGCCCATGCACTGCCGCGTCAAGGTATCGAAGTACGCTTTTTTGACTACAAAAATCCTGAAGCGATTCGTGATCTAATCGATGATAAAACCAAGATGGTCTTTGCTGAAAGTATTGGCAACCCATTGGGTAATATTGTAGATATCCAAGTGCTTAGTGATATAGCTCACGAGTACGGCGTACCGGTAGTGATTGATAGTACGGTTGCGACGCCTGCGCTATGTCGTCCGTTTGAGTTTGGTGCTGATATCGTTATTCATTCATTGACCAAATATATGAGCGGTACAGGTACCTCGATTGGTGGCGCTATTGTCGATAGCGGTACATTCCCTTGGGGCGATTATCCTGAGCGCTTCCCGCTACTTAATACGCCTGATGCCAGTTATCATGGCGTAAACTTTGTTAAGGACGTTGGCGCTGCTGCATTCATTGCTCGTGCACGTGTTGCGCCGCTACGTAATACCGGCGCGGCACTTAGCCCGCTCAATGCCTTTGGTATTATGCAGGGTATGGAGACTTTAAGCTTACGCATGGAGCGTCATGTACAAAACGCGCAGGCCGTTGCTGAATATCTGCGTGATCATGACAAAGTAGCGTGGGTAAAATATGCTGGTTTGCCAGATCATCCGGATCATGAGCTTGCCAAAAAATACATGAAGGGTACGCCATCTGCTATTTTGACCTTTGGGGTAAAAGGTGGACTTGAAGCAGGCGCACGCTTTATTGACGCCTTACAGCTGATTACACGCTTGGTCAATATTGGTGATGCAAAATCGTTAGCGTGCCACCCAGCGACGACGACACACCGCCAACTCAATGAGCAAGAGCTTGAAAACGCAGGCGTAAGTACCGATATGGTTCGTTTGTCGATTGGTATTGAACACATCGAAGATATCAAAGCAGATTTAGAGCAAGCATTGGCTTCTGCTTAGTTTGCATATTTTTGCTTAATTAAGTACATAATAGTTCATAAAAGAAAAAGCCCATATCAGTTTAATATGGGCTTTTTTTATTCGTTAAACTATCTAAATAGTTGCTAAATACTGCTAAGTATTAGGCTTGATTGCTTAGACAGAAAGCACACGTTTTGCAATTTCTTGGTAGTTTTGCGACTCTAAACGTGGACCGAACTGTTGAATGACTTGTGCGGCGACTTCGCTGGCAAGACGACCACATTCTGGCAAGCTATAGTGCTGCGATAATGCGTATAAAAACGCCCCAGAATAGTTATCGCCAGCACCATTGGTATCAATGACATTGGTCACTACTGGCGTAGGAACGTCGTAAACCTCAATCTCTGACTCGTCATTTGGTTTATGAGCGATGACTGCACCATTTGAACCATCAGTGACAACCGCAGTTTGGCAATGCTCAAGTAAGGCACGCGCCGCTGCCTTATGCTGCTTTTTATCCGTGAATAATTTTGCTTCTTCACTATTGCAAAATATCACCGCGACTTTATTGCCGAGCATATTAAGCAGACCGTCTTTAGCAAACTTCACCACCGCTGGGTCGGCAAAGCTGACCGCAATCTTAGCACCATGAACTCCTGCTTGTTGACGCAATTGGTTCATCGCTGGTTGGATACCTTCAGACATGGCTAAGTAGCCTTCTAAATATAGCCAATCAGCCTGTGTTAGCGCTTCAAAATCGACATTATCAGCGGTAATATCACTTGATGTGCCAAGGAATGTCTGCATGGTGCGTTCGCCATCTTCAGTGACTGCAACCACACATGAGCCGGTCACACCACCTGCATGGATAGATTGTGGAGAGGTGGCTACGCCTGCCTCATGCAAGTCTTTTAGGTAAAACTCACCTTGCTTATCATCGCCAACGCGGCAGGCATAAAAAGGTTTGCCGCCTAAACTTGCAAAAGCGTACATCGCATTGGCCGCTGAGCCACCACCGGCGTGTTTTGACGGTTTGATTTCTGCGAGTTTAAAATAAGCCAATAATTGCTGTTGCTCTTCAATACCTGCTAGGGTCATATTACCTTTGGTCAGATCAGTTTCTTCTAATGCTGCATCTGATAACACATACTCGTGGTCAACCAAGGCATTGCCTATCGCCATTACGTCGTACATTGCTTATGTCTCCTTAATAAATTTATAAATGTGTCTGTTTTTTTTATCTAAAAATTATTCGGCTTGTAGCTCAAGTAAGCGCTGATATAAGGCGTTCTTTTTTACCCCAGTGATATCAGCGCCTAAGGCAGCCGCTTTTTTAACGGATAAATCTTCTAGCAGGCGGTGTAATAACTTATCATGAATGCTGATATCGTCATCATCTTGTGCCACCTTGATCCCAGCAACTACTACAACAATCTCACCGCGCTGCTGATTGTCATCTGCTTTAACAAACTCAACCAAAGCGCCAAGCGTACTCTTACGTACCGTCTCAAAGGTTTTAGTCAGTTCACGGCAAAAGGTCACTTCGCGCTCTGCGCCAAATATGGCGGCCATATCTTCTAAGCTGGCAATAATACGATGCGGCGCTTCATAAAATATCAAAGTTTCAGTACGCGTATTTAGGGTAGAGAGTTGTTTTTGGCGACCATGCGTTTTTGCTGGTAAGAATCCAATGAAGCTAAAGCGATCTGAGGGCAGCCCTGCAACCGATAACGCAGCAATAGCAGCGGAGGCGCCAATAATAGGTGATACTCGAACGCCTGCAGAATGGGCGGCTTGTACCAATTGATAACCGGGGTCACTGATCAGTGGCGTACCGGCATCACTAATCAAAGCAACCGAATGACCTTGCTCAATCATCTCAATAATTTTAGGCGTTTGAATGGCGCTATTGTGCTCATGATAAGCCCAAAGCTTATTATGTCCTTTTTGCTTTGATGTGGTATCAGCATCATTTGCAACACCATCTTCGGTATTGTTTTCAGTGTTATGAGCCACGGCATCTTTTGTATCGTCAGCTTTACTGCCTTTGGTATCAATGCCAAAATGTGACAATAGCTTACCTGAGGTGCGCGTATCCTCACAGGCAATGATGGCGACTTGCTTTAAGACATCAATCGCATGCGGCGTCATGTCGCTAAGATTACCAATCGGCGTGGCAACGATATATAGACAAGCTGGCATCGCGGTAGGGCTAGACATGAAAACCTCGGGTCATTAATTTGATAGATAAAAAGGGGATAGATAAATGGATACGGCGCGATGATTGATAAAACATCACTTATATAAAAAGTATTACTCATATAAAGAGTGAATCATTAAATCATCATAAGCACGCACAGAAACACGCAAAGGTGGTTAGTTTAGCATGTTGTGCTATGATAATTCTGAAATGTTAAGTAGACCAATAGACGTGATGGTGAATGATAAACCTTTGACTCTAACCTCCCCAAAACAGCGACAAGGTAGCCGTTTTGAACAACAGGCCTGTGAGTTTTTACGGGCGCAAGGGCTGATATTGATTGCGCAAAATTGGCAGCAGCCTAAAGTTGGCGAGCTGGACTTAGTCATGCTAGAAAAAGGGCAGGCGTGGTCGACACTGGTCTTTGTTGAAGTGCGTCAAAGGCAGCGTTCAGAATTTGGTGACGCTGCGCTCAGCGTAACGGCAAGTAAACAACGTAAAATTATCAAAGCGGCGCGCTATTTTTTGCAGCAACATCCTAAATACAATGATTATGAATGCCGATTTGATGTGATGGCTTACAATACTATCGATAATAACCATAACAGTCAGATAAATAACATCCCAAAAACGCAGTCGGAAAATGTTCAGCCGGAATGGCTAAAAGGCGCTTTTATAGCGGCAGCTTGGTAGTAAAGGTTTTTGATCGCTTGTTTTAAGATTGTTTAATTTGATAGCGAAATAAATCGCATCAAGCTGTCTTTACCAAAAGCCTAACTGTCTACCATAAAAATTAAGTAAAGTAGCGGTATTAAAAATCATTAATTGAATCAAATTTACATCACTACTTTTACATCGCCACTATCAACTATTCAATTATTATAAACCATGTTCTAAGAGGTAAATCATGACACGGATGCATTTGCGCACTGCTATTTTTGGCTCATCACGCCGTACCGCGATTGGCGTGATGCTAATGTCTAGCATTATAACTACTGGCTGTACCACCAACTATTTGACCAATAGTACAGAAGGCACGTATGGCGTGCCGATGACTGAGCGTACCATTCCGCAGCGTCTGCTCGATCGTAGTATCGAACATACTGTCAAGATTAACGTTTATGGTTTGCAGGAAAATTTGCAGCAAACCAGTCGCATGAGCATTGATAGCTTTAATAGCACCGTATTGCTTACTGGCGAAGTGCCGACTGAGGCAATCAAGACCGAAATCGGAAAAGTCGTTGGCTCTATGCCAGACGTTCGCCAAGTTTATAATGAGCTGACCGTCGGTGCCTCAAAAGGCTATAGCCAAACCGTCCATGACGGCTATATCACATCGAAGCTAATGGCAAAAACAGCCACAGCTAATGGTGTTAAAGCCTCACAGATAAAGGCAGTGACTAATAATGGCGTGGTTTATATCATGGGCCGTATGACACCGACGCAACAAAGCCACTTGATCGATATCGCCAATAATACAGTTGGCATCACAGAATTGGTACTGCTGACCACCGTCGTCGACGATAGAGGGGTAAAGCTCGGTAGCGATGACATTATGTACGAGAACAATTTAGCCAATCCTACCAAAGGGCCAGCTGTTAACAGCAGAGCAGCCCCCGAGGCAAACAGTTCGATAGCAGCAGATACGGCTATCAATGCCACTCCGATTATCATCACAGAAGATGGTTCGCCAGTCAATGAGCCTTCATCGAGTCCGTATATTGACCTGTATCAAAACCAGTAAATAGGTTGCCTAATATCGTTATAAGTGCAGCTTTTTTATTTTGAAATCACAATGTTTAATTACGACTTTCGGACGCCTCAAACCGTCAAAATGCTACTCACAATAAGCCTAAATATTCATAACAGTAAAAGCACGATAAATCCTTAGTCAGCCCGTAAGATATGAACAGTAAAAAAAATATAAGCAGTAAAAACAAGATGAGATGGCACAGATAAAATAACAAACGGTCATGGCACTATCGCTGGCTGGATGATATTGACTGAATGATAACGACTGAATGATATATAACAGGGATGCTGCTATGAAGGGTTTAAGTAAGGATGCACGGCGAGCCAAAGCAATGACGCCGAAAATCATCAGCGCAGGGGTTACCGCGGCATTGGCAGTCGGTGGAATTGCTTTAGCAACACAGCAAGCACAGGCTTTATCGGCGCTTGCTATCGTCAATGGTCTTACCTCAAGTGGCGGTGTTGGGGTCAGTAAAGATATTCTGTATGGCGACGAGCCGTCGCAAGATTTGGATATGTATTATCCTAAACCTCTTGCAAAAGCGATGCAGAGTGAGCGGGCAATTACGGATACTTATCCTATGGTAGTGTTTGTATATGGAGGCTCATGGGAGAACGGAACTAAAGAAGAATATGCGTTTGTCGGTCAAAGCCTGGCGCAAGCAGGTTATGTGACCGCAGTGATTAATTATCGTAAAGCCCCTGAGCATGTGTACCCTGATTATGTCGAAGATACCGCACAAGCTATTGCGTGGAGCTATAAGAATGCAGAGCGTTTTCATGCTGACCCAAAACGCCTAGCAGTGGTTGGGCATTCTTCTGGCGCATTTAATGCCGTTGCCGCCGTCGCCAATGAGGACTTTTTAAAGCCTTACGGTATTAAGCCAAAAGACATCAAGACAGTGGTTGGTATTGCTGGTCCTTATAGCTATGATTTTCGTAAATTTGATAGCGTGACGGCTTTTGCTGCCGACGCCACGCCGGATGAAGTGATGCCAGATCGACAAATCAAAGGCGAGCAACCACCGTATTTATTGCTGACTGCCGAAAAAGATAAAGTTGTGTATCCTACCAATACTATTAAGATGACCAAAGCATTGCAAGGCGCCGGTGTTACCGTTCAAACGGGTGAAATTGCAGGTGCCAGTCATGCCACTAGCATTGGGGCGATGGCGCCGCCATTACGTTGGGTCAATGACGTACGTGCGCAAGTGGTGAGTTATTTGGACAAAACGCTTAAATAATTAGCTAATACTGCCATTAATACTTAGACGCAGTTGCGTAAGACAGTACTGTAAGATAGTCAAACTCTTGTTATAATGTCGTCACTTTAAATCTATACCCTATTTTAAACCTTAAGGCAGAATATTCTATGAGCATGAACGCTGACGATTTGATCGCATTTTTACAAACTCACTTTCCGGATGCTTTTATTCAAGCTGCCAATCAAGGAACTAAGTTTGATGTACGCGTGGTTGATGCCAGTTTTGAAGGCAAACGTGCCGTTCAGCGTCAGCAAGCGGTTTATGCTTTGGTAAACGACAAAATTGCGAGTGGCGATATTCATGCGCTCAATATTCAAGCGTTAACGCCTGTTGAGTGGGAAGTTCAATCGCAAGGCTAGGCTACGACTTTTCATCTATGACCGGATTTTCTACTACTAGCAATATTGTTGCCAGTTTTATACTATTTGGTTTTCCATCATTTTTTATACTTATTGCTAGGTTGTCACCTTTATGGATCAATTTTTAATCACTGGTAGTAGTCGTATCGCAGGGGAAGTCAATATCTCAGGCGCCAAAAATGCCGCGTTGCCGTTACTTGCGGCCATGATATTGGCCGAGACGCCAACGACATTGCATAATGTGCCATCGTTACAAGATGTGCGCACTTTGATTGAGTTGATTGGTGGCATGGGTATCAATATCCAAAAGCAGGGCGATACCGTCACGTGCGATACCAAAAATATTGATAATTTTTATGCGCCATATGATTTGGTCAAAACCATGCGCGCATCAATTTTAGTGCTAGGGCCATTGCTGGCGCGTTTCGGTGAGGCAGAAGTGTCGTTGCCGGGCGGCTGTGCGATTGGATCACGTCCTGTTGATCAGCATCTCAAAGCCTTTGAAGCGATGGGTGCTACTATTACGGTAGAAAACGGCTATGTGATAGCGCAAGCGCCAAAAGGCGGCAAGCTACTTGGCTGTAAATTCTCTTTTGATATGGTAACTGTTGGTGGTACTGAAAACGTTATCATGGCAGCAGCCCTAGCCAAAGGGACTACCGTATTAGGTAACTGTGCGCTTGAGCCAGAAGTGGTTGACTTGGCCAATATGCTAGTAGCAATGGGCGCTAAAATTAGTGGTATTGGTACAGCAACCATGACTATCGAAGGCGTTGAGCGTTTGCATGGTTGCGAGTATTCAGTGGTGCCAGATCGTATTGAAACGGGTTCATACTTAGCAGGTGCGTTGATGACGCGCGGTGATGTATTGACCAAAAATACTTCTGCACTATTATTGACGCCCGTGTTAGAGAAGTTCGAAGATATGGGTGCGATCATTACCACTGGCGATGATTGGATTCGTGCGCAGATGAAAGGGCGTCCAAAGTCAGTTGATATTCGTACTCAGCCACATCCAGGCTTCCCGACGGATATGCAAGCGCAGGTAATGGCTATTTCTTGCCTAGCTGATGGCACTAGTACTTTCATCGAAAATATCTTTGAAAATCGCTATATGCACGTGCCAGAGCTTAACCGCTTAGGCGCATCTATCCAAGTAGATGGTCATACCGCTGTCGTTAAAGGTGTTGATTGCTTTACAGCAGCGCCGGTTATGGCTACCGATTTGCGCGCTTCGATGTCGTTAGTGATGGCTGCAGCTGCTGCTGAAGGCGAGAGTTTAATTGACCGTATTTATCATATCGATCGTGGCTATGAGCATGTTGAAGAAAAACTGCGCGCCTTGGGTGTGAATATCGAACGTATCAATACCAACGATTAGTATTGATCGGCTTACCCTATCCTATTTAGCCTTGTAACGTCAGCTATTGATAATATTGGCGTTACAGCTTTAAAAACTTGGCATTATAAAATCAAAGAATTCCCTGTGATGGGAATACCAACTGCACACGGACACGAGTCATTATGACTGAAGCAACCAATAGCCTAGCAAATAATGGCTTATTAAATGAAGTAAATGATGAGTTTTCAGGCTTAACACTTGCGCTATCAAAGGGTCGCATTCTCGAAGAGACGATGCCTTTACTACGCGCCGCCGGTGTTGAGCTTCTCGAAGACCCTGAAGCGTCGCGCAAGCTTATTTTTCCGACCTCAAATCCTAATGTCCGCGTATTGATTTTACGCGCCAGTGACGTGCCGACGTACGTTGAACACGGTGCTGCTGATTTTGGGGTGGCTGGTAAAGACGTGCTACTTGAGCATGGTGCCAATCATGTTTATGAGTTATTAGATTTAAAAATTGCCCAATGTAAGTTGATGACCGCTGGTGTGAAGGATGCGCCACTGCCGAATCGTCGTCTGCGTATTGCCACTAAATATGTCAATGTTGCCCGCGCTTACTTTGCTAGTCAAGGCCAGCAAGTCGATGTGATTAAGCTATATGGTTCAATGGAGCTTGCACCGTTGGTTGGTTTGGGCGATTTGATTGTCGACGTAGTCGATACTGGTAATACACTACGCGCCAATGGGCTTGAAGCACGCGACCATATCTGTGATGTTTCATCCCGTCTAATCGTCAATCAGGTCAGCTATAAGCGCAAATTTGCACTCCTTGAGCCTATCTTGAATAGCTTTAAAGACAGCATTAGCATTGCCAGCGCTTCATAAATCAGCCCCTTATAAAACGCTGCCAATCATTGGTAATATAAAGCATTGTCATACAAAATTTTAAACCAGTTTAGCGCTCTAGGATAGATATAGCGTGCTAAACTGGTTTTGTTGTATTCGCTTGCCAGATAATAAAAGCTCAGTATAATCTGAGTCAGATAATAATAAATAAGCTGGTTTATAAGAAGTAGTAATTTTCCATTTATTTATATTAGCCCTTTTATTTTTTACAGCAGTATTCCATGCCCAAATACAGGATAAAGTCATGCGCCAATTAAGTACTCAAGATGCCGATTTTGACAGTCAATTGACACAACTGCTTGCTTTTGAAACGGTCAATGATGCTGATTTACTAAAGACTGTGGATGATATTATTACTAAAGTGCGTCATGGTGGCGATAGCGTCGTACTACAATTGACCCAGCAATTTGATCAACATCCAGCGACGACGATGCAAGCGTTAGAGCTATCTAAAGAGGCACTTGCTGAAGCCTTTATAAATCTTGATGATAAAGTGAAAACAGCGTTGATTACAGCGGCGGCTCGGGTACAGACGTTTCATGAGCGCCAAGTACAAGAGACATGGCAGTATGAAGATGAGCTGGGCAATCGCTTAGGTCAAAAAGTGACAGCGCTTGACCGCGTCGGTATTTATGTACCGGGCGGTTTGGCGTCTTATCCGTCTTCCGTATTGATGAATGCTATTCCTGCCAAAGTTGCTGGCGTCGCTGAGGTTATCATGGTCGTGCCAGCACCAAAAGGCGTATTAAATCCTTTGGTATTGGCCGCGGCACATTTGGCCAAAGTCGATCGTGTCTTTACCATCGGTGGTGCGCAAGCGGTGGCCGCATTGGCATACGGTACCGAAACGATTCCAGCAGTGGATAAAATCACCGGTCCGGGTAATAAGTACGTCGCGGCAGCCAAACGTGCCGTATTTGGACAAGTAGGCATTGATATGATCGCTGGTCCCTCTGAAGTGCTGGTCTATGCAGAAGGCGAAGCGCAAGACCGTGCCGATTGGCTCGCCATGGATTTATTATCCCAAGCTGAGCATGACCGTATTGCCCAAGCGATTTTTGTCACTACTTGTGAAAAACAGCTTGAAGAAGTTGCAATTGAGATTGAAAAAGCATTAGTAGAGTTACCAAAAGCGGATATCGCTCGTGATTCGCTAAAAAACCGCGGCGCGCTTATTTTAGTAAAAGACCGTGCAGAAGGTATGGCGGTTATTAATCGCGTCGCACCTGAGCATTTAGAATTGTCGGTCGACGACCCTGATGCATTGCTTGATAGTATCCGTCACGCGGGCGCTATATTTATGGGTCGCCATACGCCAGAGGCGATTGGTGACTACTGTGCAGGACCCAATCATGTGCTCCCAACATCCGGTACCGCACGTTTTTCTTCACCGCTCGGTGTTTATGACTTCCAAAAGAAATCATCGATTATTTATTGTAGTGAGGCTGGTAGTAAGCCGCTAGCTGAGACGGCAGATATTTTAGCGCAACGCGAAGACTTAGAAGCCCATGCGCGTTCAGCCCGTTATCGTTATCAGTAATATTTTTTGATTGCTTCAACAGTAGGTATTTTAAAATTAACTGTTGAAATTTATTTTTAATAGTCTCTGTG
Source organism: Psychrobacter sp. DAB_AL62B (assembly GCF_028895345.1). Taxonomy (NCBI): domain Bacteria; kingdom Pseudomonadati; phylum Pseudomonadota; class Gammaproteobacteria; order Moraxellales; family Moraxellaceae; genus Psychrobacter; species Psychrobacter sp. DAB_AL62B. Next base: position 10,576 of record NZ_SAXC01000010.1, on the reverse strand, counting down.
GCTAATAGTAGGATAACTTATGAGTGAGTTAAAGGTAGACACCAGACTTTGGTCATCTAAAGCGCGCAATTTATCGCCTTATGTCCCCGGCGAGCAGCCTAAGCATGACAATTTATGCAAATTAAATACCAATGAAAACCCGTTTCCGCCGTCACCAAAAGTCGGTGAGGCAATTACAAAGGTGTTAGCGCGGCAAGCGGACGACCTGCGTTTGTATCCAGCACCTGAATCTGATGATTTACGTGGCGCATTAGCAGAACTTTATAACCTTGATATAAACCAAGTATTTGTCGGAAATGGTTCAGATGAAGTATTGGCGCTAGTGTTTGCCAGCTTTTTCTTAAAAGAGCGCCCTGTCTTAGCACCTGATATCAGCTATAGCTTCTATCCGGTCTATGCCACTACCTTTGGCATAGAGCTGGTGCAAATTGCGCTTGGTGCTGATTTTAATATCGACCCTGATGATTATCGCCAGCCTTGTAGCGGTATCATCATCGCTAATCCTAACGCCCCAACCGGTTTGTTATTATCGCTTGCTAACATTCGTAAGCTTGCCAATGAGCACTCTAATTCAGTGATTGTGATTGATGAAGCATATATTGATTTTGCCCAAATAGAAGAAGGTAGCTCAGACTCACAGGTCTCAGCCGTCAGCCTTATTAATGACTTTGATAATTTGCTGGTGACGCAAACCTTTTCAAAGTCGCGCTCGCTTGCTGGCTTGCGCGTTGGTATGGCGTTCGGGAATGCCTCATTAATCGAAGCACTGACACGTATGAAAAATAGCTTTAACAGCTATCCATTAGATAAGTTGGCTCAAGCAGGAGCGACAGCTAGTGTGTTGGATAACGAGTATTTTGAGCAAACCCGCCAGCAAGTGATTGATTTGCGTACATCGTTGACGGCAGAATTGACAGCATTGGGCTATGACGTACTACCATCACATGCCAACTTTGTATTTGCTCGTCCAAATGACGGTGATGCAATAACAGTGGCAAATGCGTTACGCGAGCAGGGTATTATCGTGCGTCATTTTGATAAGCCGCGTATTAACGAGTATCTGCGTATCACGATTGGCACCGCTACACAGCACGAGCGCTTAATTGATGCATTAAAAGCTCTAGAAACTGTTGCTGATGTCGTTGCTAATTAATATTTAGCAGTACTTTGTTTTTTTAAAGTGAATCGGTTAAAGTTCTTGATACGTACTAAAAATAAAGCCTGCCCAACATAACGTTAGCAGGCTTTATTTTTTTAGCGACTTTGAATTTATCTTTAATATAACGATGAATCTTATTTGCTGATATGCTTTTGAGTCAAGACGGTCATCAGATTACCGACCTTATCGAGACATTCTTGATATTCCGCATCGCTATCAGAGGCAATAGTAATGCCGCCACCTGCCCACAAACTGACTTGGCTTGTATGGTCTACTATATTATCTGATGCATGGTTAGCTTGCAACGTGCGAATCAATACATTCCATTGACCACTACCATCAAAGTTCATATAGCCCATGGTGCCGCAATAGGCACCACGCGGCGCTGCTTCTAATTCTGCGATAATCTCGACCGCGCGTTTCTTTGGCGTTCCAGTGATTGAGCCGGCAGGCAAACTGCCAAATAAGACGGCTAACGGATGCGTATCTGTCTTTAACTCAGCGGTAATGGTGCTGACCATATGATGCACATTACTAAAGCTCTCAATCGCAAATAACTGTGGTACTTTTACGCTACCGATTTTGGCATACTTACCTAAATCATTACGCAATAAATCGACAATCATCACGTTTTCCGCACGGTCTTTTTCGCTATCGATTAATTGCTGCTTATAGTTATTATCTTGCTCAGTAGTTAAGCCGCGCGGCATCGTCCCTTTGATGGGTTTGGTGCGTATATGGTGCTGACCTGTTTGATCGTCTTTACTAAAAGTAAAAAATAACTCAGGTGAGCAACTTAATAATTCAAAGGGACACTTTGGCGTATTAGCGTTGACTTCACTTTTAATATAATTAACCGCTAAATAGCCTGCAAATGGTGCTTGTGTATTACCATACAAAGCAGGCAAATAATCGATAAGCATGGCGGCTGATTTATTACTTCCATTTACATCAGTTACATCATTGAAATCACCATTCCATACTTGGGTTAAATTTATTTGATAGCAATCGCCTTGCTGTAAATAGTTTTGAGTTTGATTAAATGCCTGCTGATAATCATTTTTATGCCATTTAGCATCTAGCTTTAAAGGTAGCAATGGACAGCTAGCGTTATTGGCCATATCTATACTGGACAGTTTGCTCTCCAGTTCATCCAAATAGGCTATGAGTGCTGCTACGACCTTATTTTTTTTCTTATTATCAGTACTTTTATCACAATCATTACTGAGCGTAGTTACTGTTAGCTCCCAATATTTTTCATCGTCTTTGTTAGGTGCTAGATAAATATCATAATGTCCAAGTAGCGCACACGGCTGGACTGCCAGCTCAATTTTAGCTTTTGGACTTAACTCATGAGCGGCAATATCATATCCAATAAAACCTATAAGACCATGATAGTAACTGGGCTTCTCATTGTTTTTGTTTATCGAAGTTGAGAGGTCGTTTTCGCTTTCATAAGCCTGACTATAAGCAATTAATTCATCCTGCCAGTCGCTATAACTTATATACGCTGTAGTAACCGTATTATCATTGTTGTGATGGGTAGCGCGGCAAGTTTTTTCAACTTTATAAGGGTTTGTTTGATAAAAACTTGCTTGTCTATCAGAATATGACGTCTCGTTAGCACAAAAGTAAACTGACCAGCTTACTTTTGGCAATAATCCAATCACAGGTCGTCCATCATTATTCAGCCAAATCAATTGCCAGTTTGCCTTGGCATCTTGTACTAGCAAATGACGCCGTAGCTTTGGCATCAGTTCTGCGGCAGACAGATCACCAAAACGCCAGCTAGGTTTAGTAGCTGGCGATGGGGCAGAAACTGTCTGCACAGTAGTATTATGATGTGATGCGACCATAGTTTAGGCGTCAAACTTTTTGATGACTAGAGTGGCATTAGTGCCACCAAAGCCAAAGCTATTGCTCATAAGGGTTTCAAGCTTAACGTCACGTTTTTCAGTGACGATATCAAAGCCTTTGGCTGCCGGATCTAATTCTGTAATATTGATACTTGGCGCAATAAATCCTTCTTGTAGCATGAGTAAGCAATAAATCAGTTCTTGCGCGCCTACCGCACCTAAGCTATGACCCGTCATAGATTTAGTGGAGCTAATAGCGGGCACTTTACTGACATCATTACCAAATACTTTAGCAATGGCTTTAAGCTCAGTAATGTCACCTAACGGCGTGCTTGTACCATGACTATTAATATAATCAACGCTTTCTAAACCTGCTTCAGCGAGTGCTTGCTGCATACAGCGTACCGCCCCTTCGCCACTTGGAGCAACCATTTCCGCACCGTCAGAGCTGGCACCGTAGCCGACGATTTCGGCTAAAATATTGGCACCGCGTGCTTGGGCATGCTCAAGACTTTCAACGACCACCATCGCACCACCAGCGGCAATGACAAAACCATCACGGTCTTTGTCATAAGCTCTTGAGGCGAGTGTTGGCGTGTCATTATATTGGGTGCTGACTGCGCCCATCGCATCAAACATACAAGACTGGGTCCAATGCTCAGCTTCACTACCACCAGCGAGCACCACATCGGCTTTACCCAACTGAATAAGCTCAGCAGCATGACCGATACAATGCGTTGAAGTTGCGCAAGCAGACGAGATAGAGTAGGAAACACCTTGGATTTTTAGGCCAGTGGCAAGCGCTGCGGATACTGAGCTGCCCATCGTTTTTGGTACTGCCATGGCACCGACACCGCGCAGACCTTTTTCTCGCATGGCATCGACAGCATTGACGATATTTTCTGTTGAAGCGCCGCCTGAACTTGCAACCACACCTACGCGCGGATTGCTATTGATGGTCTCAAGTGACAATCCAGCGTGCTCAATGGCGTTTAAGGCACTGACATAAGCGTAGAGACTCGCGTCACTAAAAAATCGTTTCAATTTACGGTCAATACCTGAGGTATCAAGCTCTGATTGATCAATACTGCCACTAACGTGTGATTTAAATTCGTGCTCAGCATAAGATTCATTGAATGTAATGCCAGAGCGCCCTTGTTTCAGAGCATCTGTGACAGTAGCCAAATCATGTCCGATACAAGAGACAATCCCTGCTCCAGTGATAACAACACGGCGCATATTCTATTCCTTATTAGTAACGATATTAGTAACGATTTTTTGATAATTATCTGTAATCATCGTCTTTAAACCTCTACTTCTATTGTTTAACGTCGAAACTATCTCTGACAGTAAAAATATTGCAAAAACAGACAGTGTTTGAGCGCTAAACGCTGCTTCTAAAACTATGGTTGCGGTCACAATAAAACCACTATTGAGATAATGTGGCCAATACAAATAATTTTCTATGAGTAGTGGTGCAATCATGCTTGAGCTTATGGCATATGATAACGTATCAAGGGGGCAAAATCCTTGTGTAAATGCAAAACAATGACAAAACAGTATTTATTATCAAAAATGGATATTCAGGTTTTTTTTCGATATTTGCAGTAGTAGAATAATTGCTATGACTGCCATGGTAATAGAGTAAAATTATTTAACGTCAACCCAATTAAGAGATATACTAATAAAGTTATCGAGTTATCAATAAGGGATACTTTTGGATACAAAAGGGGCGATAGCGATAACATTGTTCGCACTGACACTCACAATAATTGTTCGCTAGAATGGCACACAGATTACGACTATAAAAAACAATCAATTTATAAAAAGCAACCAATCATCATATTAAGGATATCACGATGGGAAAGCGTAGCACTTTATCTAAAGGCATCAGTACGGTTGGAACTTTTACTCGCAGTAACCTAGAACGTATGGGCGCCATGATTGATAGCGTTAATGCCAAAACGGGCAAACCGCGTCAATTTAAAGCTGTAAATCTAGGGGATGAAGATTATCAACAAGATTTATTTCGTGAGCAAACATTAAAAGCAACCCAGCAATTATTGGGCACCCGTTTCGCAACTTATGGTAAATATGCCAAAAAAGTAGTGCCAAACAGTTTGTTTGAATCGACCGTTGATGGCGCTTTTGCCCAAGTTGCAAAGCTTGCTGCCAACTGGAGCCAAATTGATTTACCTAACGAGCACCGTTTTGCTAATATCGCCAGCTTAGATGATGAAGAGCGTTACGCATTAGCGACCGCTATTGCCAATCAAAATCGTGCGTTGGCAACGATAGGTGGCTTGACAGGTCTGGCTGGGCTACCGGGTTTGCTCGCCGATACCTTGTGGCTATTGTTGGTATCATTGCGTACCGTTTATCAGCTGGGTGCGGTATACAACAAGCCACTAACCGGTAAGCAAGGCGTCAAGATGGCTTATGAGCTGCTTGCAAATGCTGACCTGAGCAAGATGCAAGAAAAACAAGCATTACTTGCAGGTATTGGTATTGGTAAAGGTTTACTTGACAATGCTCAAAGCAGTGGCTTGCACAACGAACTTAAAAACCTAGGTCTAAAAAACAAAAATGTGAATTTTTATGCTGAACAAGTCGATAGTATTGCCAGTCAAGTCGGTATTGATTTGGATAAAATTAATTTATCATGGATACGCCGTTTCTTACCAGCCACAGCAGTGATTATTGGTATGCGCTATAACAGCCAGCTGATTGATGAAGTGATTGGCGTTGCTCAAGCAACTTTTGCACCAGAAGCCAAGCTTGCCAACCGTGCTATTACTGATGATAGAAGTAGCGAAGCTGAGGTTAATAAATCTGCGAGTAATAATGAGCAAAAAGAAGATAAAGCTCAAGATAATGCCTCAAAGGACGCTGCTAAAAAAGATACTGTGAAAGAGAGCGAGAAAGGCAGTAAAGCCAACTCTGAGCAGAAACAGTCTGATTCTAAAGAAGCCAACTCTAAAGAAGATAAGCCTAAAGAAGATAAGCCTAAAGAGACAAAGTCAGAAAAAGTTGTTTCAGAAGAAGCTAAAAAAGACACTCAAAAAACTGGCAATGATAAAGCCGACAGTATCAAGGATGACCAGCAGGGTAGTGCAGATAAATCTTCTGCTAGCAAATCAAAAAAAGACTCTGCTAAGTCGAGCAAATAACAAGAACTTAAGGTTTGTTGATTAAAGGTTTGCTGATTGTTTTTTAGCAAACTGAAGCTTTATGCTTTTACTGTTTAACTTTAATATTGGCGATATTGTCTTACTTCTCTTGAATAGTAAGACAATATCGCCATATAGCTAAAATAAACGACTTTTTTATCTCTAAATATCTTATCCAAATGATGTATACGTCTACTTTTGATACCATATTTAGTCCACTGTTTTTTGGCTTATGTCACCGAAAACAGATAAAGTGGTATAGTACTAGACTGAATACATATCTATCCGCTGCTGTAAAGTCCAACTGCTCATAAGTGGTTGAAATAGCAGCAACAAGTCTTTATAATACACTGTCCTAAAAATGGGTGTGCCAAAATCTGTCGTTAAAGTCAGATAGATGGTGCGTTTCCCTATTTTTTTGTTTTTTACCAAACGGGAGAAGGATGCCTCATGGCAACAACTAACCAATTGATTCGTAAAGGTCGCAAAACCATCAAGGAAAAGTCAAAAGTTCCTGCGTTGGAAGCGTGCCCACAACGCCGTGGTGTATGTACTCGCGTATATACTACTACCCCTAAAAAACCTAACTCAGCCATGCGTAAAGTATGTCGTGTACGTTTGACTTCAGGCTATGAAGTATCAAGCTACATCGGCGGCGAAGGTCATAACTTACAAGAGCACAGTGTTGTTCTTATCCGTGGTGGTCGTGTAAAAGATCTACCAGGTGTACGTTATCACACCGTTCGTGGTGCACTAGATTGCGCAGGCGTTAAAGACCGTAAGCAAGGTCGCTCTAAATATGGTGCTAAGAAACCTAAAGTTTAATAACTAATCGTTATTAAATGAGTTTCGATGTATCACCCATTAACTGTGCATGGGTCTGATGTGAGTAATTTTTTGACCAAATGAGTCATTAACCCTTATCACATAGCGCCATGCAGTAAGGCTGACTGACAACTCGATATAACGCCATCCAATATTAATTGGTGCGAGATTGTGAATGTCAGACACTCCTGAAGAAAAGGATTATTATTATGCCAAGACGTCGCGTCGTTGCTACCCGTGAGATCCTACCGGATCCTAAGTTTGGTAGCCAAACTGTTGCAAAATTCATCAACCATGTCATGAGTCATGGTAAAAAATCTACTGCTGAGCGTATCGTTTACGGTGCACTTGAGACAGTAAGCCAAAAGCGTAACATCGAAGATCCAGTTTCTTTTTTCGAAGAAGTATTGGAAAATGTTCGCCCAATGGTTGAAGTAAAAGCTCGCCGCGTTGGTGGTGCAACCTACCAAGTGCCAATGGAAGTACGCCCCTCCCGTCGTACCGCCTTGGCTATGCGTTGGTTAGCTGAAGCTGCTGCAAAGCGTTCTGAAAAATCAATGGCTTTACGTTTAGCTGGCGAATTGAATGACGCTGCTGATGGTAAAGGTAATGCTATGAAGAAGCGTGACGAAGTTCACCGCATGGCAGATGCGAACAAAGCATTCTCTCATTACCGTTTCTAAGCTACTTTTATTTAAGCTGTTCTTTATCAATAACTATTTTTAATAGCAGCTTTTTTAATAATAGCTTTGGATTGCTGGTTTAGGCCAAGCAATCCTCGTATTGTTGATTTATTCTATTGATTGCCGCCATTATTAATGGGTGGTTCTATTGTTTTGATCGCAAGATACTTAAACAGTTAACCACCTTAGATGGCGGACATCTGTCAAGATGCTGTTCTGAAAGGGATGCTACTTTTCAAAGCCTGCAAAGCTTACGAAGAAGGTTTCCTGAGTTTAATGCCGCACTATTCTTAGTATTTACTCTTTTTTGTCCGTATTAGGCCTAATAATTAGTAAATAATATTACGAAGCCAAGTAGCTTTGTCATAGAGTATGAGGTAGAGACACAACACATTAATCTATACACGAATTTCCCTAGGAAAACACTATGGCTCGTATAACTCCCCTAAAACGCTATCGTAATATTGGTATCTCAGCGCATATTGATGCTGGTAAGACTACTACTACTGAGCGTGTTTTGTTCTACACCGGTGTCAGTCACAAACTTGGTGAAACGCATGATGGTGCGGCTACCATGGACTTTATGGAGCAAGAACAAGAGCGCGGTATTACCATTGCTTCTGCGGCGACAACTTGTTTTTGGTCAGGTATGGCCAAGCAGTTTGATGAACACCGTATCAACATCATTGACACCCCAGGTCACGTTGACTTCACGATTGAAGTTGAACGCTCTATGCGTGTGCTTGATGGCGCGTGCATGGTGTATTGTGCAGTAGGCGGCGTACAGCCACAGTCTGAGACCGTATGGCGTCAGGCAAATAAATATAAAGTGCCACGTCTTGCATTCGTTAATAAAATGGATCGCGTTGGTGCCGACTTCTTCCGTGTTGTCGAACAAATTAAAACTCGTCTAGGCGGCAAGGCAGTACCATTGGTTATTCCAATTGGTAAAGAAGACTACTTTGAAGGTGTTGTTGATCTTGTGACCATGAAAGCCATCTATTGGGATGAAGCCTCTCAAGGTATGGAATACGAAGAGCGCGAAATTCCAGCTGAGCTACAAGAACAAGCAGAAGAGTATCGCGAGTATCTGGTAGAAAATGCTGCTGAAGCTACAGAAGAGTTGATGGAAGAATATTTAGAAAATGGTGAATTGTCTGTTGAGCAGATTCATAGTGCCATTCGTCAACTAACGATTAATAATGAAATCATCCCATTACTTTGTGGTACAGCCTTTAAAAACAAAGGCGTTCAAAAAATGTTGGATGCAGTTATTCAGTATCTTCCAGCACCAATAGATGTACCTGCTATTAAAGGTATTCTTGACGACAAAGACGAAAGCGAAGGTACTCGTGAAGCTTCAGATGATGCACCGTTTGCTGCTCTAGCGTTCAAAATCATGAACGACAAGTTCGTTGGTAACTTAACCTTCGTTCGTGTTTATTCAGGTGTTCTAAAGCAAGGCAGTAGCGTTTATAACCCTGTTAAAATGAAGCGTGAGCGTGTTGGCCGTATCGTGCAGATGATGGCAGATGCTCAACAAGAGCTACAAGAGATTCGTACGGGTGATATCGCAGCCTTAGTTGGCATGAAAGACGTGACTACTGGTGATACCTTATGTGATGAGCAAAATGTTATCACGCTTGAGCGTATGGAATTCCCAGATCCAGTTATCAGCCTAGCGGTTGAGCCTAAGACTAAAGCTGACCAAGAAAGAATGTCTATCGCTTTAGGTCGTTTGGCTAAAGAAGATCCGTCGTTCCGTGTACATACTGACGAAGAATCTGGTCAGACTATCATCAGTGGTATGGGTGAGCTGCATTTAGAAATTCTTGTAGACCGTATGAAGCGTGAATTCAACGTAGAAGCCAACATCGGTGCGCCGCAAGTTGCTTATCGCGAAACGATTCGTGAAACTGTTGAACAAGAAGGCAAATTCGTACGTCAAACGGGTGGTCGTGGTAAGTTTGGTCACGTTTGGTTACGTCTTGAGCCTATGGATCCAGCAGGCGAAGTTTTATACGAATTCGCTGAAGAAGTTGTTGGTGGTACAGTACCAAAAGAATTCCACGGTGCGGTTGATAAAGGTATTCAAGAACGCATGAAAAATGGCGTACTTGCTGGTTATCCAATCGTTGGCGTAAAAGCAACCTTGTATGATGGTTCTTACCATGATGTTGACTCGGATGAGTTATCATTTAAAATGGCAGGTTCTATCGCTTTCCGTAAAGGCTTCATGGCTGCAAACCCAACGCTACTTGAGCCAGTAATGAAAGTAGAAGTTGAAACACCTGAAGATTATATGGGTGATATCATGGGCGATCTTAACCGTCGTCGTGGTATGGTTCAAGGTATGGAAGATTTACCTGGTGGCACCAAGCAGATTCGTGCAGAAGTACCATTAGCAGAAATGTTTGGTTATGCGACACAAATGCGCTCAATGTCACAGGGCCGTGCAACATATTCAATGGAATTCCAGAAATACGCTGAGATTCCAAAATCAGTTGCTGCTGACATCATCTCTAAGTTCAACTCTAAAGATGGCGACGAGTAATTAATAGCTAATTAATAAAGGTAATATAGAGCCTAGCTTTGTGTTGTCAGATTTATTAAGCCAATAACTTGTTAAAAGACTTGTTATTGGTCGCAAATTTCTTATAATATCTGCACATTAGTATGTGCACCCTTTTAACTAATTATCTTAATGTGGTTAAAATTGCTTTAAATACTGTCTCAATATTATTTAAGCACTGACCCCAAAAAAAGAGGAAATACCCATGGCAAAGGCCAAGTTTGAACGCGTAAAACCACACGTTAACGTCGGTACCATCGGACACGTTGACCACGGTAAAACAACCCTTACCGCTGCTATCGCAACTGTAG
>NZ_SAXC01000034.1:0-465 GCF_028895345.1 Psychrobacter sp. DAB_AL62B | reverse complement strand
TTTGGAAGGTTTCCCCTTTCTTATCAGTTCTTAATCGCTTGACGTTTTCTAGTAAAAATATTTTTGGACGCTTTTCAGCCAAAATTCGCTGAATCTCAAAAAACATAGTGCCGCGTGTATCTTTAAATCCTTGCTTTAGACCCGCTTGTGAGAACGCTTGGCAAGGAAATCCTGCTAACAACAAGTCATGATCAGGAATATCTTTAGCGCGCACCTCAGTTATATCACCGCTTGGATACTCTCCATAATTAGCAAAATAGGTCTTTTGAGCATGTTTATCTATTTCACTAGTAAAAACACACTTACCACCCTGTTTTTGGAATGGCAAACGTATACCACCAATACCTGCAAACAAATCAATAAAAGTGAAATCATTGTTTTTATTAGTGTGTTCAAAAGGATGGGTATTGTTAAGAGCTTCTAGCTTCGCTAGCCTTGTGATAGAGGGTTTATGTTCTCCATTCT
>NZ_SAXC01000024.1:0-1466 GCF_028895345.1 Psychrobacter sp. DAB_AL62B | reverse complement strand
TTTAAAGATACACGCGGCACTATGTTTTTTGAGATTCAGCGAATTTTGGCTGAAAAGCGTCCAAAAATATTTTTACTAGAAAACGTCAAGCGATTAAGAACTGATAAGAAAGGGGAAACCTTCCAAACAATCTACGATATCTTGACAGGTCAGCATAAAGACAGCATACCTGATGACGTACCCATGAGTGAAGAATCACGCGAGGCTTTGTCTCATAAGCTAAATTATTGGGTAGGATATGCTGTGTTGAGGGCTGCGGACTTTGGTGCGCCACAAAATAGAGAGCGTATTTTTATCGTAGGTTTTAATAAAGATTATTTTGATAAAGTCGAAAACTTTGACGAGCTATTTAGTTTCCCTAAGCCTACTCATAGCAAAACCCGTGTTGGCGATATATTAGAGGATGTGCCAGCTGATGATACGGTCTATACCATATCCGATAACCTATGGGCTGGTCATCAAAAAAGAAAGGACCAGCATATAAACAAAGGTAACGGCTTTGGTTACAGCTTATTTAACCATGATAGTGCATACACCAATACTATTAGCGCACGTTACTATAAAGATGGTTCTGAAGCATTGATCGACCAATCCCAATATGGGAAGAACCCAAGAATGCTAACTCCTCGAGAATGCGCTAGATTACAAGGCTTCCCCGAGGAATTTTTGACTGATGCAGTATCTAAGACACAAGCGTATAAACAGTTTGGTAACTCTGTTTGCGTTAAGGTCGTTGAGGCAGTAGCGGAGCAAATGGTCTCAACACTCCATAAAGCTGAGGCCATTCAAAAACAAGCTGATTTATTGACCGCTATTTAAAATCCTGGGAATGGCGGATATGTTCGAGTAATTAATGAGTCCCAATGGTTGTTATTAGCACGCCATTGGGAGTAGTTACGAGCGTTTCCTACGTACATACCACTATCAAAGAACACCACACCTTGTTCTACAAGCTTAATCCAATTATCGAAGATCATTGGCTCACCAAAAGCGATTTGGTTGTAACAGCCGTCTTTGCCTTTATTGCACTTGAACCAACCATGATGGCCAAACTTCTTTGTTAGTTTACTATTCAAATTATCTCTATCCCAACGGGCCAGGATAACTCCCTCTTGTTGTAGGCTTGGAGGGACTATATTTGCTTTATCAGGGCGAGGATCTTTTGAATAGTTATAAACGATGATTATATTCTTTGCATCATCAAAAACCATTTCTGAGCCATTATAGGTTGATGGAGAGTTAAAGTTAGGAATTGGGCTACCTGACCATGAGTAACGTCCACCCTTTTCTGCATTAGGCTTGCCAAACACTTCCATAAATTGCGTGCGATTCAGATCGATTTCTTTGTCTTTGAAGATATAGTAGTTAGCACTCCAATCACCAAAAGTGGTCTTACTACCAGTAGAGTTTTTCATCTCATAGCCGTATAAGTCAGGCTCATTGTTAGCATTCGCGGCTATGCCCAT
>NZ_SAXC01000018.1:0-14134 GCF_028895345.1 Psychrobacter sp. DAB_AL62B | reverse complement strand
TTTGGAAGGTTTCCCCTTTCTTATCAGTTCTTAATCGCTTGACGTTTTCTAGTAAAAATATTTTTGGACGCTTTTCAGCCAAAATTCGCTGAATCTCAAAAAACATAGTGCCGCGTGTATCTTTAAAGCCTTGTTTTAGACCTGCTTGTGAGAACGCTTGGCAAGGAAAACCAGCTAAAAGTAAATCATGATCAGGAATGTCTTTGGCTTGAATTTGGGTAATATCCCCACTTGGGTACTCTCCATAATTAGCAAAGTAGGTCTTTTGAGCATGTTTATCAATCTCACTGGTGAAAACACACTCACCGCCCTGTTTTTGAAACGGCAGACGTATACCGCCAATACCTGCAAACAAATCAATAAAAGTGAAATCATTGTTTTTATTAGTGTGTTCAAAAGGATGGGTATTGTTAAGAGCTTCTAGCTTCGCTAGCCTTGTGATAGAGGGTTTATGTTCTCCATTCTCCCAGCCACGAATCGTCCTTTCACCTGCTTCTTTCATACCTAACAGTAATGCTAACTCTTTTTGAGAAACGCCCAATGACTTACGCTTTTCAATAACATATTTCTGAAAATCTTTCATATTCGCCTACTTTTAAATATCCTGTTTTATTCCCGGATATTACCATAATTAATTAGTTTTGGGTAAATAAAAACATTTTTTACTTCGAAGTCTCTTTTCTTCGTTCATTAATATCTCAACCATAAAAAACTCAGCTATTTTTTATATTATGCTACGACACTAATTGACGCTTATGACCTAAAAGTAGTTTTATTCATAAATTAATTACTGTAAGTTTACATAAAGACTTTATTTAAATTTATGATTTATGAAAACGGTTTGTGGATAGGCATGCAGCTATAGATAGAACGAGAGTGTTAGCGGAAAATGGTAGATATGTTTGATTTGACAAATGTGTATTTCTAGTTAAACTACTAGGGCGTCTGAGATTTTGGTCGGACGGTAGCTTATGTCAACCAGTGGAAGACAGCTTCAATTAATCCTGATAGTACTATCATGATCAATTGAGCTTGACCATGCTCTTGTGTTAGATATTGCATCATCGTATTTATACTCATTAGTGTTAGCATAACATGACTTCTCCTATATGTTTGACTGTACCGCGAGGAGGGGTATTAATTCTTTGAGTTAGTACTCGTAGACTTTTGAGGGGCACTTCGTAAGAAGTAAAGGATTGCAGTCATCTGACTCTCTTAAGTTGGCACGGGATATTTAATGTTAGAAATCGATCAAAGTTTTTTTGAGAAACGGCACAAGAATCGGAATTATTTACATTTTGATGAGAAGCCTTCACCTAAGTTTGTTTATAGCTACGTTCTCAATCCTTCCAATATAGAAAGTCATTCCTTTTATCCCTTCATTTCGTACAACATAATCGAAAAAAAGATAGGGAAGTCTAATAAAAAAGTTGTTCTATCCTCCAAAGATAGGCTTATTAACTATCCAAGCCATATGGACAGTCATATTTATGCTTATTACTCTAAAGTCCTAGAAGCCTCTTATGAAAGTTACCTTTCAGCTAATGCCCTTGGAGACACTGTCTTAGCATTTAGGAAAATTAAGACTATTATTGATGGGAGTGAGATATCTCAATGCAATATACATTTTAGTAAGAATGTTTTTGACTATATTTCTCAGAAAAAAGATTGCTTAGTACTTTGCTATGACATTACAAAATTCTTCGATAACTTGAATCATAGAGTTTTGAAAGAAAACTGGATTCGCCTATTGGGTTGTGAGCGTTTGCCAGAGGATCATTACAAGGTCTATAGTTCCTTAACAAGGTTTGCATCCGTAGATAAAGAGGATTTATATAAAGAATTAGGTTTATCATTGAATTCTAGAACACTGAATACGCGTTTCAAAAGGATATGTACCGCCAAGGAATTTCGAGATAGGGTAAGAAAAAATAAGTTAGTCACTTTCAATAAGAGTAGAGAGGGAATCCCTCAAGGTTCACCTATAAGTGGTCTTCTATCTAATATATACATGATGGATTTTGATGAGGCAGTAAGTAAGTATTTAACAGGTATAGACGGTAGGTACTTTAGATACTGTGATGATATGATTTTTATCTTCGATAGTAGCAATAAGTTGCATGTAGAGCATTTGATTAAAAGTGAGATCCAAAAGCTAAAACTTCCAATAAACAGCTCTAAAACTCAAGAAATAGAGTTCAAAAATGGCCTTTCAAACTTCAATCCAATGAGTATTAATTATAGTAATCCATGCAAGCTACAGTATTTAGGATTGCTATTTGATGGTAAGAATGTCTACTTACGAGAGGCTGGGCTATCTAAATATAACCGAAAATTAAGAAAAGCCATCAGAATGAGAACAGCTCATTATAGAAGGCTAGAACCTAGTAAGCGTCATGGCAGCGGAATATATATGCGAACACTTCATACAAGATTTACATATATAGGTAAGAGAAATTATATCAGCTATGTTTTTAGAGTTGCCGATATTCATGAGTCTAATAACGTAAAGAGACAAGTGAAAAGCCATTACAAGTTATTCAATCAGTATCTGTCCAAAAAACTATAATTCCTAAATGTTCTATAGGCGCTAACGCCCTTCGGTTGTTGGGTCAGAGTTTAAATAGTGATGGAGTATCTCTTTTTCTTAGTCTATTTATCCTCAGAATCGACATAAATAATTTCACTATATAATGGCGGTAGTGGCTCTGATATCTGCCAGCCCATGTACTGTTCAAAATCTTTTGCCATTGAGTGGATACCTGCCCACTCTTTGCTATAAATAAAATCATTGTCATACCAACAGTCTTCTAAATCCTCTCTCTGTATGAGCGTGTATAGGTAGGTGTTTAGTGGTTCAATCTTGTTGAGCTGATTAGCAGATAGAATAGACTTAATGTTGGATAGATCTTCATCTACCACTCCCTCATATTGTTGCACTAATTCAAGAGGGATAAAATCACCCGTTGGTAACAAAGAATGTAATTTCTTTGCGTCTAAAGCTAAAGCATTGATAATCCATTTCAACTGGCTTAAATAATAATTCATGTTTTATCCTATTTATAAATGATTGTAGATTTTTCACTAGGAGTTGGTTTATAAGTCTTTTTATCAACCACCTTAACAACGCCTCTATCTGATGTTGATATTTTATAATATGCACCACCATGCCTTCTGCTGGATGGACTCACTTGAATCTGTGTAATTTGCTTATGCCCTTGAATTTTAATAATTTCTGATTTATTTCCTGCAACTTTACTTCCTTTCTCGACAACGGTATAACCAGCATCTTTAAAGTCTTTCGCTATGTCTTCTGCTGATCTGCCCCAGATTTTTTTTGGTTTTTCTAAAATGCGTGCTGCTGGAAACTTAGGAAAGAATCGACTTTTAATAGCAAGCTGTCCAGCTTTGACACCCACTTGAGCAGATTTTAATGCTAATCCTGCTGGTATTGTCAATATATCAAAAGCGAGCATATCTCTTGCTGCAATTTCTTTAACTCCTTGACGAAACTTTGTTTCATCACCACCGACGTTTATATAGATAGATTCTAGTTCTGCCTGATAACGAAGCTCTTCAGGAGTACCTGCCGTACCAGGTATGTATACTGGTCTATCAATACCTCCCCCTCCTTCGTTAGGTTCACCAGCATAAGTGTTACCTGCTACGAGACTACCTTCAGCTGCATCATCTTCATTATCAAAAGGCGTAAAGCTTACAAATAAGATATCTAGATCGTTGTCATAAGACTCTGATGGTTGATTATCTTTAGGCGCTGCAAAGCTAGAAAATACCGCTTCTGGATCAGATTTAGGAAATTGTATAGGCGCTGGTTGCTCAACGCCCATCACCTCAAAATCAGACTCACAGAATGACTGCTGAACTGCAATTAACTTTGCACCACAGCTGGTCACATCACCGGCACGGGCAATCGGTGCGCCATCAACGATAAACGAGGCGTCCCCTGTCAAAATAGTGGTCAGTTTTTTACATTTCTTACAAATGACTTTATCGCCTTTACGCGATATTGGAATACCATTGTGAGTCGTATGTAGTGACCCACTAATCACCTTACCGCCATGAGTTGTCGTCGCGCCTACGGTGATATAAGCTGCCATAGTATCGTCCTAGATATGACTAAGCTATAAACTCTAACATAAGTCGATAAAACTAACCATAATGAGGTTATCGATGAGATATGTATTAGCAACGACAGAAAGGTTTTTTAGATGGTATGTATTTGACTCTAAAACGGTGAGCAGTACCAATCATTCGCTAAGCAAACTATTAGATTTAGATATAGTGCCAGTAGCAGGTGACAAAGCGACTGCTAAATTGTGAGCGGAAGAAATGGGGCTAAAAACGTGGCGCTATGTGAGACTGTAGAACGTATCAAAAACAAGCTTAAAATAGGGCACGTTTAGCACGATGCAAATTGTTATTATATTGATTTAGAGGGGATGCTGAAGGAAACAGCATCATCAGAATCAAGTGCCGCAATACCTGAAAAAAATTGCAAGGAGCTTCAGTCATCTATGGAAATTTTCGTACTTAATGCTTTAACTACATTCATAATTACAGCAGTAGTTACATTCGCCAGTGTTTGGGTAGCAGTTAAATATACTCAGCATAATAATGAAAAACAAGAAAAGCTAACTGTATTGAGATTATTGGAAATTGCTGAGTCAGATTTAAAGGTGATTATTGCTCGGATAGATATCCTTGGGAAGGCACAAATTAATACGGACGATATCAAAGGTTCCATAATTCCTTTCAGGAATTTTCCTGATGCTATTCTCCCATATCCAATGATCTTTACAGATGTAATGACTGATAAACGAGTGATACTCAATCTTTCAAAGACCAATCTATTGATTTTCTATCCTTCTGAAAAGCAGTTAGATAAATATGCAGATGCAATCATGCGTATGAAATATAACAGCGCTCTCAAGGAGGTGCATTACTATAACTACAGGAATGAGCTGAAATTTCTACAGCTAGTTTTAAGTGGAGAAATTAAACATCAAAAAAGTCAGTTAGATGAGGAACAAATAGTGAAAAACAATAAGTATTTTGAATCTGAAGCTCGGAAGGATTCACCATTTAAGAACCATTTTGATTTCAATAATGGAGCGGGGAATGGAAGTCTGGCAAAGCAGTGATTAAGCCTCTAAAAGCCCCATTGTTCCTATAAAAAATCCTATAAAAATAGTAATGGGGCATTTTATAATAATTAATTTTGATAATATGCATAGTTTTTTGAGTTTTTAATACATGTCATCTTTATATGTATAGAAAATCAATTTTTTTATATCTACCGCTCAACTATTTTCTCATCAATCATCTCAGTGAGCAGCTGTGTCACTGTTTTACGACTATCCAATGCATGCTTTTTAAGCGCAATATACTTTTCTTCATCAATATTAAAGTTAACCCGTACTGTTTTTTTCGGAGCATTTGTCACGTCTGACAAATCTAGCGCATTTTTAGCGTCCTTACTTGGTCGACCGGCTTTCATACTCGCACCTTATTTTTTATCAAAAAATGTTTTAACTTCGTTTACTAGAGCAGTCATCTCTTGCACTGCATTGCTATTAGCTGATTCAGTATCAAAAACGGTTTTACCTAATGAGGCGCTATTCGGATAACTCACACGCTGCATAATTCTGCTATCTAACACAGGTAGACCGTACTCAAGTAAAACTGATGCGACCTCTTTACCAATATTGGTATTCTGGATAGCACGAGATACTACGAATGCTGCTTTGAGTTTGCCATCTGTCATCTCTATACGCTGCTTCACTAAGTCCACTAGGTCGCTGGTAGCCCAGACGTCATACGGACTAGGTTGCACTGGGATCAATACAAAATCAGCTGCTTTAATAGCAGATAAAGCTAAGCTAGTTGCTTGCGGTGATCCATCAATCACTACATATTCTTTATCAGATACATTTTTAAGGTCTTTATCCAACGTCGGCCGATCAAGACCAATCACTGGTACTGGATTGTCTTCATCAACAGCTCGCCAATCGCGTGCACTTCCCTGCTGATCACTATCTACTAATAATACGCTATGCCCTTGCAACTGTAACCCACGAGCTAATTGAGTGGCAATAGTTGTCTTGCCACTGCCCCCTTTTTGATTCAATACAGCAATGACTTTCATAGAGTAACCCTGATTTTGAGTATTTGAGTATTTGAGTATTTGAGTATTTGAGTATTTGAGTATTTGAGTATTTGAGTATTTGAGTATTTGAGTATTTGAGTATTTGAGTATTTGAGTATTTGAGTATTTGAGTATTTGAGTATTTGAGTATTATCTAAGATAATGTAGCGTTTATCAAACAAGATATCAAGCTATTAAATAAGAATTAACTTGTCTTAATTATATTAGCTACCTGTTCCGCTAATCTGTTTTTATTTTTAGATAATCATTAAATGGTCGCTTAGAGAACTCTTTTGGACTCTCTGCTATTAACTGTTCAGCTTTAGCCCAAAATGCTTCGTTGCTATCTCTAGCTTCAACTGAAAGCAGTTGATGATCGTTATAGTCTGCCGTGAATTGCGCTGAACGAACAATACGTCTAATTTTATCTAACGATAATGCGCCTTTATCATCTGTTAATGAGATAGCACCTTTCTTATAAAACTTAAACGTCACACTTCGATGCTCTCGTTTAACCTTTCGATATGAGACAGTGACGTTATAATTAGTGTTTTCATTAATTTGCTCCACAGCTGTCTCTATCACACGATCACGTAAATTACTAAACTGTCGATACTTATCTTCAACTCCCATCATGTAGCGAAAATCATCTAAGTCTAGAGTTTCAGACCATCTATTTTGACCTTGCCAACACACTATAATCTCATACAATCTTACAGCATAAACACTAGTCAATTCGACCGTGTCAGCCAACCTGTATCTAGTGAAATTGTTCTTCAGCTGTGTTAGGTACGGCAATATATCTTCAGCGAATCTAAGTGTAACTTGTGAGTCATTGGGTTGGAATTTAACGCTCGATACAAATCGTGTGCGTAGCGTCTCATCTTTATCTAATTTTATCGTTACCTCTCTCTCAAAAAGATGATCGGCTGCTTTTTTTAAATCCCTATAGGCATTGCGTTCGGTAGAACCTCTATAAAACAAATCTTTGATTTGCTCTACAGTTACTGTAAACCTGCTCTCAATGGACACAATTGGTGCATCCGGTAGAGAGTTAATTTGACTGACACATGCCAATAACAAATTTTGTTCATGTCGTGTTAGAGCATAGCTAGCAACTACTAAATCATTTGACTTAGCAACGAGATTGTTCTCCATAATCATATCCTTATGTTTCATTTAAAAGATATATTAGACTATGTAGAAGTACATATCAATCATTATAGAAAACATGTTTTTAATGTTGTGTGTTCTCGCGTCATTTAGTGTGTTCTCGCGTCATTTAGTGTGTTCTCGCGTCATTTAGTGTGTTCTCGCGTCATTTAGTGTGTTCTCGCGTCATTTAGTGTGTTCTCAGCTTGTAGACTATTGATTTTAAAGGGGAAAAAAGGCTCTAAACAAGAGTAAACAAGGTTAAACAGGAATAAACAAGATTAAATAAAAACCTTTAAAGAGATTTTTAAATTTTTCTGTGGATAAGTTAGTAAAATTGAGTGAATATTAAGGTTTAAAGTTCATCAGCCAATATAGAAAAACAAGGCTTAAGTTCCAATATTAAAAACGAGTTAAGTGCCATTAGAACGAGTATCTTAATCGATACCCTTTAAACTGTCTTAGAGGGTTCTCTAGTGCTCGCTAGACAACTTATAGCTACAGTTATCATAAAGATTAATAACCCTTGTATCTCGCTCTGAGAGCGTCATAAGTTCTGATAATTAAGTCACACTTTATATCAAAAGCTTTATATCAATTTGCAGTGCATCACATATCTCATAGATCTTTTTGAGTGTGATATTTTTTTCACCACGCTCTATGTTACCCATATAGCTTCGATCAATCCCTGCCATCTCAGCTAGTTTTTCTTGAGATATCCCCTTAGCTTTTCTTACTTCACGCACACGTTTTCCGAAAGCTACCATCCGCTCATCTGTTGTCATAACATTAACCACTGCTAAAAATAGCAATACTCACAGTGGTTCGCTATAATATCCACGGGATATAATCGGTATTGATAGGATAGCTATGAAAACTAAGGTAGGGTACAAATTAGGCATTTTAGAAAATGACAAGATTATTTGTGATAAGTATTGGTTAAGGGTTAAGTATGATCATGAGAACCCCTTTATTTATCGTTGTGAAGAGATAGGATACGAGTTTGGTTTGACATGTAGAGAAGTTGCTAAGGTAGCTGAAAACAATGCTTACCTTGCAATAATAGACTATCAATGCAAAAGCTGTGGAACCGCAAAAATTTGCCATAGCCGTACAGAATTTGCGAGCTTACATTCAAAAGATTGGGAATGTGAGAACTGTTATCTGAAAAAATTTCATCGCAGACTACAGAATAGTCGTCAAAACAAAGTTGAAGATGTTCTACAGCAACGGTTGATAAAGGAAAATTCTTATATAAATCAGCTCATTCAGTTCCGTGAAACTCAGATAGAGGCTATCCCTAATTTAGAAGAAATCGATATTATTGATCATTATCTTATGGTCGCTGTTATATCGAAATTAGCTACAGAAAATTTTCGTTCGACTACTGCTTTATATGACAATGTAGGTACTACATTGTCGCCATTCCACGATTTAGACGTAAAAATAATAAACCGATTGATGAGGAAGAATCTACTTCTTGTTAATATTGAAAACTCATATATTTTGCTCCACGCTCGTGAAGAGTGTTTTCTTCAATTTGACCTATTAAAAATGACATTTGATTTTGCATACGATCCTGACCAGCTTAAAAAATTGATAATTGACAGTAAAAAAGGTTTTTCGAAAAAGAACCTGGTTGATAGTCGAGAGTACAGAATTCTTTGTGAAGATATTCAATTAAACGACTGTGTTAATTATTTAGCTCATTGTTCAGCAGTCAATGAGCTCGAAATTATTATAGGGGAAAAAATTGAGAGTTTACTGAGTACCTGCTTATTAAGATATTCTGTTAGTGAGATTTATTTCATGATATGGAAGGCAGTAAAAGCTGTTTCTTCATATTCCTGTGAATCCAATATCGATAAAATGATTATATCTAACCTTATCTACGATAACATTCAAAAATTTCATGATGAGATACGATATCAATTATCAGATAGTAAAAAACATGATCGCGATCGTGCATATCCTAAATCTGTACTCAACAGAATACTTTTTGATGAAGTACATGAGATTGAAGATTGCGGGTTTTGGCACACTTTGGAAAATTTATCAAATTCTTCACAACTTTAAAAGATAATCTATTAATATCTTATCTCACAATGTATTCCAAATTTTTAGAGATCACTCTTCTTTAGGTATTAAAAAGTCTTCAAAGTTATATTTCTTACCAGCATCTTCGTCAAAGTCTCTACCCTTGATTTGGATAACAGTGGTTGGCTTAAACTCCTTTTCTTTTTTAGTAGCAGAATGCATGAGTTCTTGATCATCAATATTATGTTCACTTGTAAGATTTTCAACAGCCATTGGTAAAGCTTTTAACTCTTCATTGTTTTTATATTTGCGGTAACTTTTGCTAACACCTTGCTCAGTGATAGTAATGCCAAAATCTTCTTTTAATAACTTAGCAATATCATTAAAGGTATAGTTAACGTTCCAATCGTTCCGCTTTTCAATAATAAAACCTATTGCAGCTTTTGTTAGTTTTTGCTTTGCCATATGTTCACCTGACTTAATAATAAATAGATTATGTTTGGTATTGAACGTATTTGAAACTAAATGAACGTATTTGAATACATTTGAACTTATTATACCTGTATATTGAATGTATTTGAAACTAAATGAATGCATTTGAACGTATTTGAACGTAACCACACCAAAATTTGTAGTCTCTAAAAATTTTGGTGTGTAAGAGCAGATATAGGCGGTGAGAAGAGGTGTTTTAAGGGATAGTAGTTTGATTGCAGGATAGGCTACCGCCGTCAAAAATGGGGTATTTTCGTGTTATAAGTTGATCATCGGTTTGGTTGTTACTACGTATTGGAAGAATGACTTATAATGTTTAGGACGAGGATGGATCAAGATAAGATACTTTAGACAAATTTAGAAAGCAAAAATATGACTAATTCTCCAACAATAAACTTAATAACTGCTTTGCTAAGCGGTTACTTTTGAGAGTTTTTATGAGCTATAAAAGCAAAGATTTAAATGAAAAGGCATTATGGTATTATTCTTGGGGCAATTTTTTAGCGGTACTCTGCACTATTTTCGGAATAGTACCGGCAGTATTAGGCTTTATTGTTAATGAATTAGAACTATTTTACCAAGGACTCAATTTCTTCGTCATTAGCTTTGCACTTTTAATGGCTTTGAGAAGCGGTTACCTTGTTAGTGATAGAATGCTAATGAAAGGATGGAAACACTGGTTAGAGTTAAATAAAGATAAAACAAGAAAAATTGATACGATAACCTGTCTAGTCATGATACTAGTATTCATACTTTTAGCTTTAAGAGATTTTTACGGTATTAATCAAAATATAGCAATATTTTTTAAATAAAATGCATCTCTTTTTAGAAAGAAAGTTATCTAGGATTTCCATTAGGATATAATTTACGCCATTCTCCTAATAATCTATCTTCCTCCTGATCATAACTAGTCTCACCCGACTCAATACGCCTAAGCGCGGCTTCAAGACCTGCTTGCGATGACTTTATGACTTCATCACTAAATGATAAGTTCACAGAAGCAATAGTCTGTAGAGCAGAATTATTGAGCGGTGGTGCAGCTGAGCATATCGTTTCTTTTGCGGTAAATTCAGTATTATTTTTCATATATGACCTCTTTATTTTTTCTTATATTTTGAATAATTGGGTTCTTAGTATAAATAACCTAAGATTTTAATTATAGAATCAGCCTTTATGTTAAAGCAAAATAATTATACTGAAAATGAGTAAATGAGTAAATGAGTAAATGAGTAAAATGTTTTTTTGATACTATTGCTATTAATCGACGAGAACACTTTGTTGTTTTTTGAATGTCTGAATAGCTATACATATAGCGAACTAATCAAGTGGTTTTACTGGTTTGGTTCCCTAGTGAGGACTTGAACCTTCGGCTGTAGGCTCATGATACCAACGGGTTTTCTCCCTGAGATAGTTCCAGTGTACTTAGTTGTGTACATGCAGTGAGCTTTTGGATCATTATTTTTATATGCTAAGTAGATGAAACATACTTTCAATGAGCTGGAGATAGTTATGAGCAAGGCAGAACTTAATGAATTAGAAGCAATTAGAATCTTAGACGAACTCAACTTTCTTTTCAAAGTTAATCATAATGTACTAATTCCAGAGTTAGATAAACTAGAAAATATCGTGAAAAGCAAGAATTACGACAACTCTAATATTGAAAGGATCTTTGCCTTTGCATTCAGACGAGTACAGGAAATAGGTATATATGACGAGGACATTGATAAACTGTTCGAAGAGTTACACTTTATTATTTGTAGTAATTAAAATACAGGTAAATATTAAATTCCCTCAAGCTAGGGTATTTATAAAATGATTCACCAAAGCTTATTGCCTAGAGCTTCCTTATAATCGAACTAATTTACATTAAATCATGATCGATGCGCTATACACGCATCGAGCTGTATGATTAAAATTTCCCAAGTTTAGGACTACGGGATTTACGGCATACATCAGCATAACTAAAATCTCCTAAGTCTAACTGTATGGATTAGTACGGTTGAAAAGATATTATAAGTATAATTTGAGAAGGCATATTTAATGAAAATAGTAAAATTGTATATTGATAATTTTAGAGGTTTTGTAAGTACAGAGATTAATCTTGACGAAAAATTTAATGTTATTGTGGGCAAAAATGATGTCGGAAAATCTACTATTCTTGAAGCGTTTGAGATATTTTTTAATAATAGTACAGTGAAAATTGATTTAGATGATTTATGTAAATTTAGTGATGAAGATTATGTAGAAATAGGTGTCTCATTTAAGCTCGATAACTTTGACTTAAGGATTGATACGATACCTACTTCTCTAGTTAAAGAGTATCTACTAGATGATAATGGTTTTTTAACTATCATTAAACGATGGGATTGTAGTAAAAAAACTATAACTAAATCTTCAGAGAAAATTTTTATAAAAGCTAATTATCCAAAAGCTATTGGAGAGCCTCTGATTTGCTTAAAAAATGCAGAGCTTAAGTCAAAGATAGATGAGTTGTTCAGTGACAACATTCCAACTGATGTAAATAAACGTATCAATTCAACTATGAGGTTGGCTATATATGATTTTTACGGAAAAGACACTGAAATCGACTTAGGGTCAATGTTAATAGAGGTGAATAAAGAAGATGCAAAAAAAGTATGGGATAATCTTGAAAAAGATATCCCTCTGTTTTTTCTTTTTCAATCAGATAGGGCTAATAAGGACTCAGATAAAGAAGTCCAAGATCCATTGAAAGCTATAACAAAGTTAGCAATAAGTGAGGTACAGCAGGATTTAGAGAGAGTTATTAATAGAATTGAAGAGTTGGTAACTGAGATTACACAAGACACTATCGATAAAATGCAAGAGATGGACTCAGACTTAGCGAAGTCATTAAAGCCTAGTTTAAGTCAAAAAAATTGGGACTCACTATTCTCATTTAGCTTTATAGGTGATAATGAGGTTCCAATCAATAAGCGTGGTAGCGGCTTTAGAAGACTCTTATTGTTGAACTATTTCAGAGCAGAAGCGGAGAGAGCAAATGAAAGTCGTAGACCTGTTATATATGCTATTGAAGAGCCTGAAACAGCTTTGCATCCTAACTGGCAGGCAATGCTAATTAGTTCCCTACTAGAACTAAGCGATAATAATACACAGGTTATTATAACAACTCATAGCCCAGCCCTAGCAAGTACGGTAAATTATGAATATATAAGGTTTATAAAAAAAGAAGATAATATTCATTATGTTAAGGAAGGAAGTAAGGAGTGCCTAGATGAAGTATGTAGCACTCTAGGTATTATGACTAACATACCTTCTTCTGATAACTATAATGAAATAAAAGTCATCCTATGTTTAGAAGGGATAAATGATATCCAGTTCTTTTATAATATCAGCAATTTATTTGAAATAGACTTGAGAAGTGACAGTAGAATATTAGTAATACCTCTTGGAGGAAACACTCTTATGGAGTGGGTAAACAAGCTATTTCTAGATAAATTATCGTTACCTCAAATACACATCTATGATAATGATGTAGAAAAATATCAAGAAGCTATAGATGTCACAAATAGCCGAGAGGATGGATCTTTTGGTTGTCTAACCAATATGATTGAAATGGAAAATTATATTCACCCAGTCCTGATAAAAAATATTTATGAAATTAATGATGATTATTTTATAAACAACAATGAACGCTGGAGAGAGCAGTGGGTTTCTCATGATATACCGAAAGAACTAAATTCCTTCTTAAAGGATTTATCAGAAAGGGAAAATAGAGAAATTAAAAATCACTCAACATCGAAAATAAAGAGTAAATTTGCACAGGAAGCTGCAAAGCTAATGACTACAGAGCTTTTAGAAGACTTAAATGCTTTTGATGAAGTAAATGGGTGGTTTAATAAAATAAAAAGCTATCTATAGGGCTGTAATAGCGGTTACCTCAGTAGAACTGTCAAATAAGACCTTAGTTTAAAACGCTCTAACTTTCATAGGTATCTGACCTAATATTTTGCGACAATAGCCGACTCAACTAAGGAGCTATTGCAATGCAAACTACTATTTCAGATGAAGAAATGAAAATTATTGGGCTTTTCAAAGAAAATGTGTATGGAAGGTCGCCTGATACCAATAGTTTTAATCAGCGCCATGATGGGAAAGATGGGCATTGGCTAGAACGACAGATGGGCATAGCCGCGAATGCTAACAATGAGCCTGACTTATACGGCTATGAGATGAAAAACTCTACTGGTAGTAAGACCACTTTTGGTGATTGGAGTGCTAACTACTATATCTTCAAAGACAAAGAAA
>NZ_SAXC01000017.1:0-17415 GCF_028895345.1 Psychrobacter sp. DAB_AL62B | reverse complement strand
TTTCTTTGTCTTTGAAGATATAGTAGTTAGCACTCCAATCACCAAAAGTGGTCTTACTACCAGTAGAGTTTTTCATCTCATAGCCGTATAAGTCAGGCTCATTGTTAGCATTCGCGGCTATGCCCATTTGTCTTTCCAGCCAGTGACCTGCCTTTCCGTCATGGCGCTGATTGAAGTCGTCAGTCTTGGGCGATTTACCGTAAACACTTTCCTTGAAAAGCTTGATAATTTGCGCTTCTTCATTTGAAATACTTGTTTGCATTAAAAACTCCCTCTATTTGGATAATTATGGAAAATAGTTCTTTATTTGATATTACGACTAGATTTGAGGTTATACAGTATTTAGAATAAGTATTCGATAGCATATAGCCTGAATAGCTCGTTACTAACTTAAAAATTAGCTTTTTCAACATAATGGGTAAACATAGTTTTACTAAAGAGGTCGTGGCATGTCCAATTCAAGCACTCTAAAAGTCAACTTATCTGACGATCACCTCAAGCGAGTTTCAAGAGCAAATCCTATACAGGCGATTGAAGAGCTAATTTGGAACAGCTTAGATGCTGATGCTACCAAGATATTTCTACGTGTGGAATCTAACGAGATAGGTAATCAAACTATTGTTATTGAAGATAACGGCAGTGGTATTTCCGAAAAACAAGCAAGTAAATATCTAGGTTTTATCGGTAACTCATGGAAAGCTACTAAATCAGAAACCGAAAGCGGTAGACCTATACACGGACAAAAGGGTGAAGGACGTTTTAAAGCATTTTCATTAGGCAGGGTTGTCGATTGGGAAAGCGTTTATCAGCAAGATGGTAGCTTTTATAAGTTAACTATCTCTTTAAATTCTGATAGAGCTAACGAGTTTAGCGTATCCACAGCTACACGGTCTAAAGTGAATAAAACAAAGTCAATCATCAGAGTTAGCGAGCTAAATAAAAAAGTCGCGGTGCATAATTTTGATGAATTGAAAAACAAATTGACCCAAACCTTCTCGTCTTACTTATATGCTTATCCTAATATAGAAATAACTGTAGACGGCTATCTGATTGACCCTAACGAGGCTATAGAGGATGTTAGTGAGTACACATTAGAGTTAGAGGATGTAGCAGGAACTCATCAAATTAAGATTATAGAATGGCTGGAAATCAGTTCAAAACAGCTCTTACTTTGTAAAAATAATGGCACTGTTCTGAAAGAACATAAATTTCAACCGAACCGTGTTAGAAATTTAGGCTATTCCTTTTCTGCCTATATAATTAGTGATTACATTACTGAATTGAATAGTGATTCTAGCTTAGACTTGATAGATATGGATGCTGATAGTAAAAAACTTCTCGATGCAGCCTACCAGCAAATAAATGAACACTTCAAAACGAAGAGAAGTAATGAGCGTTTACTTAGACTCCAAGGGTGGAAAGAGTCTGGTATTTACCCATTTGAGGAGAACAACGATCCTGGGGTAATCGAAACAGCTAAGCGTGAGATTTTTGATATCATTGCTTCGAAAGTCGAAGATAACTTACCTAAATTCGCAAACTCAAATCATAAGACGAAAAAGTTCACTTTTAGGTTACTTTCACAATCATTAGAGAATAACCCGCAGTCAATGCAAGCTATCATGACAGAGGTTTTAAATTTAAATACCGAGGAACAGAATGAATTTGCTAAATTACTAGAAAAAACTAGCTTATCGCATATTATCAGATCAGCCAAAATCGTAGCTGACCGTTTAGATTTCCTTGAATCACTAAATACACTTGTTTTTGATCATAAGAAATCACTGTTAGAAAGAGACCAGCTGCATAAGATTCTCGAGAGCGAGAGTTGGATTTTTGATGAGCATTTCGCATTAGCAGGTAGTGAAAAGCGTCTTGAGGAAGTATTAAACATACATCTAAAAATACTTGGTAAACGTTGTGAAGATGATAGTAAGGTCCTAATCAATAACGAACGACAAGGTAGAGTTGACTTAATGCTATCTAAATCAGTAGAAGTTAGACCTGGTCACAAAGATTTTCTAGTTGTTGAATTAAAAAGACCTAATAAGAAAATTGACAATGACGTCATAGGACAGATTATGGGTTATGCGCAAGCAGTCAACAATGATGAAAGGTTTCATAAATCCAATTGTAAGTGGAAGTTCATAGCAGTTTCCAACCAATTTGATGATATAGCAGAAATGAGAGCAAATAATATTGGGCTTCCCAAAGGTTGTGTTCATCAAGAAAACTCAATAGAAATTTATGTTATGAAGTGGTCAGAAGTTATAACGAACGCTAAAGCACGGCTAAAGTTTTATCAAGAACAACTAAACTATGAAGCCGATACAGAATCTAGTATGTCTTACCTTCATGAGATTCATAATGAGTTCGTTCCCGAGGAAATTAGGGAACAAGCTTGAGTTAATAAATAGATATACCTATGGCAAACCTGTCAGGTGCTTTCACTAGTTCGGTACCCTAGTGAGGACTTGAACCTTTGGCTGTAGGCTAGTGGCATCAACGGTTTTGCTCACTGAAATAGTCGCAGTGTACTTCGTGGTATACCTGCCATACACATTCTATCCGTGAGTACGAATCCACTTTTTAAAGCCTGATTAAGAGCACAATTCAGTTTATGATCTTAAATTTATAGTCCGTATTTTTAACACATTCGCTATAAATTTCACTATCAATTCTTTCATTGTAATTCTGTTGCAATAATTTTTTGGCTATGTTTTGTTGTACATTAATACATGATGTTCTTTTCTTATACCACGCAGTATTGCTGATATCTTTATTACAATTAACATCATAGCCACAACTAGGCCCAGGAAATACACAACCTGAAAGAAACACCAATACCATAATAGAATTAATAAGGTTTTTCATTGTATTTGAACTCCCCGCTACTACCTATATTTAGGATCGGATTCAAACTTATAATTACGATTTTTAATACACATGTTTAATATGTAGATATCAATATCAACCTCATCATTATATTTGGCACCTAGTTTATTTCTTGCAATATTCTCCTGCTCTACGCGGCATTTTTCTGTCAGTTTATAAGCTCTAGTCTTATCAATATTTTGATTATTCCAATCAAAAATACCGTAGTTACAGGCGGATAAACTTAGGCAGAAAATGACTGCTATAACACTAGGGAGGATTTTCTCCAATGATTCCATTATGTTATCTTCCTCAAAAGTGGTTCAAAGTAAGGTTGGTGCGCTATACAGGCATCGAACTGCTAATACTAGATGCAGGTTTAATGATTATGAAAACAACAGGATATCTCAATGTAGCTTAACCCTATTTGATAAGTACTTTATGATTGGGAGGGGTATCCATGCCCCCTCTTTCCCCTTTATCCAGCACGTTTTTTTAACATAGGATTGGTTTGATGCATCCTAGCTATTCAACTAAAATTCGACTGTATTTCTCACGTAAATCCTTTTTCACCATTTTTCCAGTACCACTAATTGGAATTTTATCAACAAAGATAACTTTGTCAGGTATCTGCCATTTAGCAATTCTTCCCTGATAAACCTGCAGAATGCCTTCTTCTGTAGCCTGATTCTCGCTATGTTTTTTTACAATTAAAACTGGGCGTTCATCCCACTTTGGATGTACAGCAGCAATTACGGCTGCCATCGCAATTCCTGGATGTTCTAATGCAATATTTTCAAGTTCAGCAGATGAAATCCACTCACCTCCTGATTTGATTAAGTCTTTGGCACGATCACTTAAACTGAGGTAACCATCGCTATCGATTGTAGCGATATCGCCTGTATCAAACCAACTATCTTCAGTTAGTAAGGCTGTGTCTTTGTTATAATAACGCTCAACAATCCAATGTCCTTTAATCTGTAGATGTCCTGTCTTTCGTCCATCCTCAGCTAAACGATTAGTTCCATTTTCTTCGTCTGTAATACGAATAGAAACACCAAACGGTGGACGACCTTGAGATAAACGGACCTTAAGCTTTTCATCTTTAGACAATTCACTATGTTGTGCCTTCAACTGATTAATCGTACCTAGTGGACTTGTTTCAGTCATTCCCCATGCATGAATAGTGTCACAAGCATAGCGATCCTTAAATTCTGAAATAATTGATGGTGGACAAGAAGAACCACCCACGACAGTTCTTGTTAAGCTCTTAAGTTCAGTAGCTGAAGTTCGAGCATATGTTAAAAGCCCTTGCCAAATCGTTGGTACGCCTAAAGCCATAGTAACATCATAACCATCAATGAGTTCAACTAAGCTTTTGCCATCTAAATCTGGCCCTGGTAGTACTAAGCTACATCCAACCATTGCAGATGCATAGGGAATACCCCATGCATTTACATGGAACATCGGAACTACGGGAAGGACAATTTCGCGTGAAGATAAACTAATAGTATCAGGGAAACAGGTTACAAAACTATGTAAAACCGTTGATCGATGTGAATATAAAACTCCTTTAGGGTCCCCTGTAGTCCCAGATGTATAACATAGTGAACTTGCTGTATTTTCATCAAACTCAGGCCACTCAAAACTTGCTGTTTGTGCTGAAATTAACTCATCATAGAATTTTACGTATGGCAAAACCTTAGTAATTTCAGGATCTGCCTCGCTCATACAAACAAAGTGTTGGACGTTTGGAATCTCTTCTTGGATAGATGCAATTAAAGCCACAAATGTCTTATCAAACATTAAAACCTTATCATTCGCGTCATTAATAATGTACGTCAACTGCTCAGGAAATAGGCGTGGGTTAATAGTATGACATATCATACCTGAGCCAGAAATTGCATACCAAGATTCTAGATGGCGATGATTGTTCCATGCTATTGTAGCTACTCTATCATTCGGTTGTACGTTTAGACTTTTTAATGCTTTTGCATACTTTTTTGCATTTTTAGAAATTTCTAGCCATGTGGTTTCAACAATGTGACCATCCACCTCTTTAGAAAAAATCTTTGTATCGCCATGATAGTGTGCAGCATGTTCAATTAAACTGCTAATCAGCAGCGGTTTAAACATCATATTTCCTAACATATAAAATATCCTTATTTCAAATAATAATCAGCCATTTGATATTAGCTGCTGTAATAAAGTGCTTCGCTCAATACTACAAAGCAGTTTAAAAAACAGCTATGAACATACCCATGAAAAGCCGATAAATGTCACTTTACGAAAACCATTACTATGGACTATCTAAAGTGCTTTAGTGAACTGATATCCATTTTTCCATTATTAAGGTGTTGCCAGATTAAACCCATACTCAAAGTCATCTAACATAGAGAAAAATTGCTGAATCAATTTTAAATCACCTTGGTGCTGTACTTTTCCCTGTGCCATTAACGTCTCAAAAGAGGCTGTTTTTATTAGCAATTTATTAAAATCTTCACGATTTAAAGTGAGAGTCAAATCAGCATCAGGTGCTTGAGTATTAGCCATCACATTTAAATGTGAATTCTTTAATTCCAAGGCGATCTTTTCATTGCGATCTGGCAGTACAAAGTTAATTTTAAACGCTCTGTCTAGCGCACGCTCAGCATTTAAGCGCACACCCATGTAGTCAAATACCAACTCTGTATCCATCGCTATTATTATATCTGGACCAGGTTTAGTCGTTTTGACCTCTTTAGGCACACCATGACGTAATTCATAAGCTGCCGATAGATAAGCATTTCGCCATCCCGCACTTTCAGCCTGATAGCCAAGTTGTTCCAAAGTGTCTGCTTGTAAGGATTTTGCTTTTATGTTGTCAGGCTCTGCAAATACTAAATGATTCATCAGTTCTGCAACCCAGCGATACTCACCACGGTCAAAAGCCACTTTCGCTTTTCTTAATAACGCTTCACCACCCCCTGCCAAAGCCACATAGTTCTTACCTGCCTCGTCTGGACTGAGTTTATTTAGGGTAGCTGGATTACCGTCGTAATAACCTATATATTTATTTACTACCCCTCGCACATTATGACTGACTGAACCGTGATAACCACGGTTATACCACTCTTGGTCTAAAGCTTTAGGCATCTTAAATTCGTTATGAATTTCGTTAATTGTTACCCCACTATTTGCTAAATGTAGGCTCTGATCATGCAAATAACCATACATGTCACGTTGCTTTTCCATGTATTTCACAATATTTTCTTTACCCCAACGCGGCCAATGATGGGAAGCCATTAACACATCCGCCTTCACCCCAAATTTTTGTAATGCATGGTTAATGCTTTTACTCCACATAGATGCATCCCGAGCTGCTGCGCCACGGATGGTGTACAAGTTATGCATACCAGCAACCGTGTTTTCTGCCATCCATAAGGTTTTGAACTGAGGGAACCAGGTATTCATCTCTGAGGGGGACTCTGTATTCGGTGTGTTTTGGAACACCATTTCTACGCCATCGATATTTAAAGTTTCTTGATCTTTTTCTACTATATAGGTTGGAGCGATTAAACCTACTAGACCAGTAGGCACTCCTTTACCCAAGGCTCCATCAATCACACCATATTTATTTTTAGGTATCATAATGCCGTATTGATATGAGCCACGCCGCGCCATAGCGTTGCCTGCAAGTACGCTTTCTTTTACGACATGCTCCATAAAGTCACGTGGTGCAATGACTTGCACCTCACCTTTATCTACCTGATTTTTGCTGATAATGCCTTCCACTCCACCAAAATGATCCACATGAGCATGACTATAAACGACGGCTTTAATTGGCCGGCTTCCTAAATGCTTAGTCACCAAAGCATGTGCGGCTTTCGCTGTTTCTGGCACGGTTAGTGGGTCAAAAACAATCCAACCTGTATCACCTTGAATGTAGGTAATATTGGTCAGATCAAAACCACGAACTTGATAAATTCTATCGGTTACCTTGAAGAGACCATAGTTCATATTTAGCTGTGCTTGACGTTGTAAACTTGGATTAATTGAACCCATAAACTTATCTTGTTTCAAAAAATCAAATTTCGCTAGATCCCAAACAACTTCCCCTTTTGCGTTTCTTATCTGCTTGGTTTCAGGCTTTGCAATTAAGCCCTTAGCAGCAAATTCAAAGTCCTGTTTGTCATTAAATGGCAATTGTGATAATACGGCATAGTTTTGCTGCGTCGTAAATTTACTTGCAGGTTTACTACTCAAACTATCATCCGCTTGTGCTGCACCTATTATTAATGTGCTCGAAATTGCGGCTACTAAAATTTTCTTAATCATTATACGAACTCCTTTTCTTTTACCCGGTTTAAGTCACTTGCTAAATCTCCTATCCCCTTGATATGAGAAATTTGTCCTGCAAGTGGTTCATTGAAGTGAATACGCTTAATCTTAGAGGCTTTTTCTTCCGAAAATACAGGAATCTGGCTCATGGCAAACTCGGAGAGGGCGGTAATAGTCAAAGATGGATTAACACCTAAATTCCCTGGAATGATCGATCCATCGAGCACTCGCAAGTTTTTATAACCGAACACTTCACCTGAAAAATCTACGACACCGTTGGATGCGTCGGTACCCATTGAGACACCACTCATTACATGAGCAGTCATTGGCGTACCCAGTAACACCTCACTTAATGCAGAGCCCGGTTCACCTCCTAGTTTTTCAGCATACAGTCTAGTTGCTTTTTCAGCCGATGGAAAAGAAACCGTCAACGGAGTGTCATTGGTTTTTTGCACCGCAGTAATACCATTTCTGAACAAGCGATACCATTTACGTCGCCATTCTAAATGAATGAAAGCCTCAGATTTTTGCATCACCAAAAACAAAATAGAACTACGAGCTTTACCTTTTGGACGCAACATTCTGCCAGTCTTTAACGGATGAACCAGCGTATTGATAAAGAGCTTTACAATCCTTATAAACCTAGGGCCTGTTACCATTGGAACATAAGGTGCATATAACCAAGTGCCATCTGACCCTTCTCGGAAACGATTGACTTCCATATTGGTATTGTCGTCGACGGATATAAATGAGCTAATAGCGACCCCATCGTCCACTTTTTCACGAGTATCATTAGCAGTGGTTAAGGTTTCAGAGTTAGTGCGAATTTCCTGCCCTAATTCGGGTGAGATGTTGGGTAAGGTTTTATATTTATCCCGCATTTTTAATAATAGCGGCACTGTCCCCATGACACCTCCAGATACCACGACCCCTCGGCTTCGTAATTTATACTGGCGCACTTTTTTACCAAGCGTTTCTTTCACAATGAGCTCATAGCCATCACTACCATCATGGTTTAACGGAATGATTTTGACGACTTCAGAACTAGGGCGTATCTCGACCCCATTACGCTCGGCAAAGTACAAATAGTTCTTCATCAAAGTATTTTTAGAGTTGTATCGACAGCCAATGATACAGTTACCACAATACTGACACGTCCGGCGATCTGGACCATCGCCATTAAAATAAGGGTCTTTTACGACTTTGCCTCTTTCGCCATCTTGCAGTGGGAAAAACACCCCAGTGTTGACCGTTTTGTAGCTATCACCATAGCCCATCTCTTCTGCGACTTCTTTTAAGGTATCATCAGCGATGTTGGTATACGTATTTTTGGCCGTGCCAAGCATACGCTGTGCTAATCCATAATAAGGTAATAGCGTTTCTTTCCAATCACTACGTAGCCGCGTCCAAGCTTTGGATTTAAATACTTCATCATCAGGGATAAATTGCACATTGGCATAAATTTGTGACCCGCCGCCAACGCCTACACCATGCAAGACTGTAACTTTGCTAGTAAAGCTCATCTGCAACGTGCCCTGCATGCCTAATTCAGGTACCCATAGGTAGTTTTTGGTATCTAGGTTGGTTTTTGGAAAGTCCTTATCTTCTCGGCGTAATCCTTTTTCAAGAATTAGCACGCTATTACCTTTCTCACTTAGGCGTAGCGCACTGACAGAACCACCAAATCCTGAACCAATAATGATTTGATCAAAATCAAAATGTGGTTCTGACTGTGATTTAATATCCTTATTTAACATGCTATTAACTCCTTTAATAGTTTGCGTTTTATGAGTCAGCGAATACAGATACTTTTTCGATAATTTAAAGTTTGAAATTTAGGACTATATTTAAGCTTTAGGATTTAACACGAGCTAAAAAGTTTAGTACTCGATCGGCAAAGTTACCGTAGGGCGGCGATAAAAACTTTAAGCTTGAGAAATTAGCTTGATAAAATATAGGCCGCATCTTTGAGAAGTTCAAAAACCCTTCATAACCGTGGTAATGGCCCATACCACTAGCTCCAACGCCGCCAAACGGCAAATCGTGCTGTCCTACATGAAATAAAGCATCATTTACCGACACCCCGCCAGACATCACGTTATCGATATAATAATTAATTAGAGCTTTATCTTTACTAAACGGATAAAACGCTAATGGGCGATCGCGCTGAGCGATATAGCGGACAACTTCTTCAGGCTGATCATAAGTCTTAACCATCAAAATTGGCCCAAAGGTTTCTCGAGTATCTATCTCCATCGCATCAGTACTATCAAAAATTAAAGTCAGCGGAAATTTATGGGCTGCGGCATCAGCTTTTTGATTATTTAAATTGATTACTGTAGCGCCCTTATTTTGCGCTTCCTCTACACAATAAACCAAACGCTGAAACGCGCGATCATCAATGATTGAAGTATAGTCTTTGTGGTTAATATCAGGGACATGCTGTGTTACCCACTCGCTAGTAGCTTGGATAAAGCGATCTTTTTGTGACTCATGTACAAACAAATAATCGATATTGGTACAGATTTGTCCTGCATTAAATTGTTTGACGAACATAATGCGCTCGACCGCCTTAGCTAATGGGTAATTTGGATCAATGACTGCAGGTGATTTGCCACCTAACTCTAAAGTAACCGCTGTTAAATTCTCTGCTGCCGCTGCCATGACTTTTTTACCAGTCGCGCCAGAACCTGTAAACATCAAATGATCGAAAGACAGCTTAGAAAAAGCAACACCTACCCCGCCCGTTTCGTCAAAAACCTGCAATTTTTCAGGTTCAAAATACTGCGGAATCAGTTGAATCAATAAAGCCGCTAGGTGACGTGAGTTCTCAGATAGTTTCACCATTGCTTTATTACCTGCGGCAAAAACGGCTGACAGCTGAGAAAATAATAAATTGATGGGGAAGTTCCATGGCACGATTAAACCCACTACCCCTAAAGGCTGCGGAATCAGACGATTTTTTGCGCCAAAGTACATACTCAAATCTACTTTACGCTTTTGCACTTTTGTCCAGTTTTTTAGATTTTTAATACTGCTGTTTATATCATCTGTTGCCGTAATAATTTCGGCCAACAAAGTCTCATGTCTTGAACGATTTCCATAATCCTGATTGATGGCTTCAATCAAAGCTTCACGATGATCATTAATGATTGCTTTTAAATTTAATAAATGCACTTTTCTAACGGCAATGCTTTCGATACCTTGTTTTTCTGCATAGTTTTTTTGCTCTTGTAGGCAGTTGTGTAGTTGACTTTCCATGTCTATAGAAGCAAAGTTGGCTTTCATAAAAACTCCCTTTTACAGCCGTTATGATGATGATCCAATGAGATTTTAATAGATAAATTGAATCTTTATTCACTTACTGTAGCAAAGTCTACTCATTAGTTCTTGACATTTCAGGACAAAAAATTGATTATATAGGACATTAGTTTAAGACAAAATAGAGAGTAATATGGGTAGTTACATCAGAGTGGCGGGGCTAAACGGTTTTGAAGAATTGGTTTGTAGCTATGGAAAGGATCCTATAAACATTCTTAATAAAGTAGGCTTAATACCGTCTGTGATACGTGATCCAAACTCTCTGATTGATCATGATAAATATACTAACTTATTAGAGCTGGCAGCGATTGTCTGTAACGAGGAATGTTTTGGTTTAAAATTAGGGGCTAAGCAAAGCATCCAAACGATAGGGTTAATGGGTGTTTATATGTCTAAACAACGTGACATAGCAAAAGCACTACTTGTGGCACAAAAATACATTTATACTCATGCTGAGAGTTTTATTTTTCAGGTTAATGAAGTATCTGATGAAGTATGTGAGCTTGATGTGGTTCGTCAAAATACACAGAACATAGATAGAGCACAAAAGTCACAACTTTCCATATGCTTGATTTGCAATATTCTAAAAGATTTAATTAGCCCAACATGGCATCCAGAAAAAGTAAAATTAAAACAAAATCCATCACTTCAATCAAAACAGTTAATCACCGAAATACTAGGATGTTCTGTCGAGTTCAATACCGACAAGAATGCGGTATATTTTTCTACTCATTATTTAAGCTATAAACCCTACTACTTTGAAGACGATTTGGTGAATCAGCTGATTGTGCAACAGTTAGAGAATGAAAGTAGCACCCCTATTCATGATGATGTGTTTTTGATAGAAAGCTCTATGAAAATGCTACTAGCCACTGCTGATTGTAGTAT
This sequence comes from Psychrobacter sp. DAB_AL62B, assembly GCF_028895345.1. Taxonomy (NCBI): domain Bacteria; kingdom Pseudomonadati; phylum Pseudomonadota; class Gammaproteobacteria; order Moraxellales; family Moraxellaceae; genus Psychrobacter; species Psychrobacter sp. DAB_AL62B. The sequence goes on along the minus strand of NZ_SAXC01000017.1, from coordinate 6,012 downwards.
GGCAAACGTCGCGTTATGCGTAGGACAGCATCCCAAAAAAGTCCAACGCCAGCTGAAAAATGAAGGGGCGACTTATAGAGGCCTGCTAGAAGAGGTGCGAAAAAAAGAAGCGGTAAGAATCATCAATACTGGCGACATTAGCCTGACAGACGTGGCTTTTCAGCTGGGTTACGCTGAGCTGTCTATTTTTAGCCGACAATTTAAAAGCTGGTTCGGTATGACACCGACAGAATGGAAGGACAGTTCTAAAGAATTAGTAATATAGTCAATTATGATTTAACTATTCATTCGCGCCCCCAACTTAGTTGACCACTAGAATTATGCCTGTTTGAGTATATTAACGTTTTGGTTTTCGCTAAAACGTGCCTTTTACATAGGTAACTCATGCTGCTAGCTTAGCAGTTACTATCTATTTCTAAGTGATCTTATTTATTAAAAAAGGGATTACTTCAAAAAATATGTATCAGCCTCATAAATACAATGGTGCTATTTTGGCTATACCCCAAGGGAACCAACTATTTCACCCTCTAAACCTATTAACAGACCACTTAAAACAGACTGCTATAATGGAACCACTTATAACAGACTATTTTAGGTGTTTATGTTTATCAGAGCGTATTTACGAGCGTCTACCAAAGAACAAGACGCTAAGCGTGCCAAAAGCGAACTCATAGCATTTGCCAACGATCATGGCCACAAGATTGCCGCCTTCTATGTCGAAAACGAATCAGGAGCTATCTTGGTGCGACCCAAGCTTATGCAGCTGATTGAAGATGCTCATAATGGCGATGTTATCTTAGTTGAGCAGATTGATCGCTTGGCGCGTTTGAACCAAGCTGATTGGGATACTCTCAAAAGAATGTTATCAGAGAAAAAGCTCTCTATCGTATCAAAAGAGCTGCCGACCTCATATATGGCGCTTCAATCCGAAAGCAGCACTGAATTTATGAGCAGTGTATTGCAAGCCATTAACTCGATGATGCTGGATATGCTCGCAGCTATTGCTCGAAAAGACTATGAGGATCGCCGTAACCGTCAGATGCAAGGTATTGCTCGTGCTAAGGCAGAAGGTAAGTATTTAGGACGTAGGAAAGATATCGAAAAGCGCAAGATCATCGCTAGTCTACTCAAATCAGGTCATAGCTATTCTGAGATACAAGGTATGACCAAGTGCTCACGGCATCTGATCGCTGATGTGGCCAAGGAAAGACCGGAACTTATAATTGCTCATTAAGTGGTTCCACTATAGCAGTCTACTATGAGTAGTCTATTAATGGGTTAATGAGCCTTTTTAGATGGTTCCGTTGGGATATACTTATTATAGAGATAAAGCAAAGAAAATGAGAACTGTTCTCAAAAATTACGTTATTTAAATAATGTAAGCACTGTCTTATCGTTATTTAAGTCTGCATTACTCTTTAAAAGCTGAATAGCTCTATTATGTATAGCACTAGAATATGAAGTGGTTTTTCTATATACATTATAATACGCATTGGCAAACTGTTTATCACATTCGAGACATTTATATATTTTACCTTCACCTATATTTGGAACAGCTAATCCACCACAGTGACAGCTTACACCATGGTTTTTTAACACTATAGCCACCTTTGGGGCTAGATGTTCGGTGTGTTTTTTACTTCCTGCTATAACTACATTGTCTGTAATAAAATCGAAAAATCCCATAATAACCCCTTATAATCTATCTTGAATTTATATTATTACTTTACGCCTCTGCCTAACTTTTTTCTGGCTTTCTGTTGTACCTTTAATCCTACTAATCATATCTAACTTTGTTTTATACTCATCATCCGTCTCAACTTCAAATATATTGTTTAGGTGGTACTATGCTAAGTGAAGAAAAGTGTGCTTTTCTTCACTTAGCATAGTACCACCTAAATTCTAAACCGAGCTATTCAATAATTTTTTACCTACTTCCTTTCCAAAGTATCAATTAAAGCAATATCTCATAATTTGTTATATGGAGTATCTATAGTCTCTCTGACTAAGAATGCAGCTTCGTGAAATGAATTGATAGGCTTACATCCAAAGATTCAACCCACCACTAGGGAACTACTCTTTACTCCTATAAAGGAAGGGGTGTTATGCTAAATGATTCTAAATAGGAAAAAACCACCAAACCGGTATATTTTTTAGAGTTGCTTGACAGATAAAGGCGGTTATAAGAAACAAACCTATGAAAGAGTTGTTCAAGCTATCATGAATAGTATTAAATTATTGATCTTTACTTAAACCACTTTACAGAAACACTCAGCTATTTTGTAATTACACGCTCAACCGAAGATATTTATATAGGATAGTTTCAAAGTTGATCTACTTGACCATGTATATTGCTTCTATCCAACAGCAGTCAGACACATCAATATGACCCATGCCGTACCAAATACTTATGTCATCAGTAAATATATTTTCAATAGCCTCACTGACAACACAGTATTCTTCAAGCGATAAGTCACCGGCAGTTTTAACTCTAAGTATCAGAACATCCATACTATTATCTTGATGAATCTGGCTGATAATTTGATTAATTGCTCTTTTTGCTCGGTCTAATTTATCTGTACCCACTGTAGTAGCTTGTATAAACTGAGCAGGCTTTGTGAATTGGAGTGCCTGCTTAATAACATCAAAATCTGTAGTAATTAATTTATCCTTCCTATTCGACATGACTTCAGAAACTTTCATTACTTGTTGCACTTCATCAGGCTTACAGACAATGATACCGTCTACCACATCGATCTTATCAACACATTTGCTAGTAGTTTGCAGACCAAACAAGAATGCTGCTCCTGTTCTATATTTTAGGTTGGTCAGTGATTGTGTGTCCCACTCATCATCAATGAGAAAAAATGCAAACTCAGATAAACAATAATTCTTCATTGATGGCGTATAAAAATTAGTAATAGGGATGCTATCCAACCAAAGCTGTGTCATCCACGGTGCTATATTTCTAACATTAAACTCTTCCACGTCAGCCCTCATCTTAGTGTCATATTTGGTGTACAAAATAATGAACGTTGTTAGAGATTTTTAGGGTACCTGCTCTTCCTAATGCAGTCTTTATTAAAGGAGTTATTCCTACAGCTACTTCACCCGTATCGTTAACCCCTGTTATAACAGCTAGTGAATCCGATAGATCATTTGTCACAAAATCTAAAAATTCGTTAAGCATATGATATTTCTCCTATTTTTTATTAAAGGTTAATACCTACTGATCTAGCTATAGAATGAAGTGTGTTTGGGTGTAATTCTCTGTTTCTGTGAAAAGGAACCGTTACCAACCCTATGATTACAGGATGTTTAAAGTGGTAATGGCTTCCTTTAACTCTACTCAAGAACCAACCCCGCCTCTTTATTGTTTTTATTACCTCTGTACATTTCATAACTATATCTCCAAGGATTAATATTAAGTGCCTAAGGATAAATATGAATCTAGCCTTAGGCTTGGTCGTTGCTAATGAGAACCACTAATTTCTCACCTCAATTATCGCCGATACCTTATTCTCTTATCTCGTCGATAATCGCTTTACTAATCTCTGTAATAACAACAATCGCAATACCTTTGAGAAGACTTTCCATAATGTACTCCATTGAATATAAAGTTAGTTTCCACTGACAAGTATGTTTGCCAGTGGTGTTATGTTATTATATGATTCCGTCACTTGCAAGCGACTGTTTTTTCTATAATATAATACTGCCTACCTATAAAAAATAAATAGGTAGGCAAAATTAATATTTATATACACTAAGACACTATTTATATTAATTTTTATAAATTTTTAGCATATTTATGACACAATAAAAGCTTATCAGTTTTATTGTGTTTGTAACCCAATAGGAAGTACACTTCCAGCAGCTAAAAAAAATGCGATTTAAATGCGATTAAAATGTTACATAATGTAAGCGAGGTAAGGTTATGGGAAGTGCTCAGAATATTGATTCAATTGTAGATTTAAATCTAAGCGAAGTAGAGACTCAGATCACTAATATCTGGAAGATGACTTGGGAGCAAGTCTTGCTGCTAGCGTTGTACTCAAGAAGACAGTATTTTGAAAAAGATGCATTTTTTTTTAGACAAAGAATGAGATTGATACATGCACTAGAAACTTTAAAGCAAAAGCGTGTTTATAGTTTAGGGTCAAGTACAAATGCACAGAAGTTTCTAGAACAATATATAAAAATTCTAAAAAAGGTAGAAGATGGCTGTGGTAGCAATGACATTTTAGAACACTTGTTTGATGACGAAAATGATGAAAAGGTAGCTCATGGTCAACAAAACAAGACGATAAAAAAAATTATTAGTGAGGCTATTGAACGAGAAGGTATAGCTTTCCCTAAAGCCAGTAGGGAAATGTTTTATAGCTATTACATGATGTATAAAGCCTTGAAAGACTTGATTTACACACTTCAGCTAGCTCTAATATATAGACCGCCGAATATTGAAGAGGTTTACTGTGATTGTATGGTGGAACTATTCGAGAAGAGCTTAAAGGGTTTTGGCAGTGAATCTATAGAGGATTTCCTTTCTAGATCGGAAAGTATGGGGGAACTAAGTAGTAAACAATATATAGAGAGTGAGCTAAAATCCTTCACTTCGTTCTTTACTGTTGAAAAAAATAAGAATCAGTTGCATCAGTTGTTTTATCAAAGGTTGATTGGTGGGAATCCGTCAAACGAGGATTTTGAAGAATATAGCCAGTTCACAGGGGTGGGCGAATGGGCCAAGAAAGTATTTAACGAGCTATCTTTAGTTGGTGATAGAGAAAAAACAGGGTTTGATGACTTCTATACTTTTGAAGAAAAAAATAATCGACTTCAAATATCTCTACACAAAGAGCAGATTAGTGATTTATCTAACTTAGGATTACTGCAATCTCTTTTTGATGAAATAGCTACTCAGGTAGAGGTTAGAGAAGGTAGTTCAAATAAGCGATCCGAGATGATTTTAAGCAGAGATATAGTAGATTCAGTTGAGAGAATAAGTGACTGGTATATTCAAAATAGTGTAGATATGTTTAGTCGAATTAACCAAATACCTAAGTTTCTAGCATATATCCTAAAGTTCGATACAGAACACGCCCTAGGTATTTTTGATGTTCAAATTGGCGGTGTTAATCTAGATGGCCGTGGTTTAAATGGATTCAATAGGCCGAAAAAAACAAGCGAGAAAAACTTCCTTATATCTGTGATTATAAAATACTGTTTATACCATAATATGGATTTTAGAACTCTCTATCTTAACTACATATATACGAGTCCTATTTCAAATAATAAATCTACTGTCGAAAATAGTATGGCCTTTATTAAGTACTTTGAGGAGAATATCAAAGAAAACATAGATTTTGATGGAAATGAGATACTGAAAGAATGGGCTGACCTCGCAGAAACAAAAGATGATAGAAAAGGGTCTAAAACGCAAGATGAGATAGATAGTAAAGTTCATAATCGAGTAACAAACAGGTTTAAGCGTATGCCGAGACACCAGTCTAGTAAAAGCTTTACAAGTGATTATTTAGATAGTGAGGACTTGTTGAACAATTTGATAAAAAAACAGAAATATCAATCATCTACTGGTAAGACGGTCGCTTATCCGTTTAACTCTAGTTTTCCGTTACCTCTTTGGGTAACTAGGATTAACTAGCACTACTAAGCTTATATGGCATTGGGCCACTTGGTCGGAGGATCTTGTACAATGTCTATTATTTGACATTGAAATACTCTGATCTGTAGGTTTTAGATTTTCAATCTTCAATTTAGTTTAATGAATTCATTACTAGTAACCATCTAAAAACATTCCATATAGGTCAGTAGCTGACGTATTAAATAAAAAAAGCTGTTTTTATTTACTAAAAACAGTTTTTTTATGCTAATATCCGGGAATAAAACAGGATATTTAAAAGTAGGCGAATATGAAAGATTTTCAGAAATATGTTATTGAAAAGCGTAAGTCATTGGGCGTTTCTCAAAAAGAGTTAGCATTACTGTTAGGTATGA